>JBKPOR010000176.1:0-20701 GCA_046765675.1 Pseudomonadota bacterium | reverse complement strand
TTTCTCGATCGGCTCGGGGACCAAGCTGGCACTCGAGGATGCGATCAAGCTCGCCGACGTGCTGAACCGCGTGAAGGGACAGTACCTCGAAAGCGAGGGACTGACCCTGGAGGGTGCCCTCGACGAATATCAGGCCGAACGCTCGCTCGAAGTGCTGAAGCTCCAGAATAGCGCCCGCAATTCGACCGAGTGGTTCGAAACGCTCGAGCGCTACCTCCATTTCGAGCCGCTGCAGTTCGCTTATTCGCTGCTGACCCGAAGCCAGCGAATCAGCCATGAGAACCTCCGGCTCCGCGATCGCGAATGGCTGGAGACGGTCGAGCGCTGGTTTTGGAAGCGCGCGACCGATGGCCGCTCCAACAAGACGGCGCCGCCGATGTTTGCGCCGCTCAGGCTTCGGGAAATGGAGGTCGAAAACCGGATTACCGTCTCGCCGATGGCGATGTATTCGGCGCTCGACGGAGTGCCGAACGACTTCCATTTCGTGCATTTGGGCGAGCGCGCTCTCGGAGGTGCCGGCCTCGTTTTTACGGAGATGACCTGCGTTTCCCCTGAAGGCCGGATCAGCCCGGGCTGCACCGGCATGTGGAACGCGGAGCATGTCGCCGCGTGGAAGCGCATCGTCGATTTCATTCACTCGAATTCGAAAGCGAAAGTCTGCCTCCAGCTCGGTCACTCGGGCCCAAAGGGTTCGACCAAGCTCGGTTGGGAAGGGAATGACGTTCCGCTGGACGACCGCAACTGGCCGGTGATGGCGGCGAGCGACGTCGCCTGGTCGCCGGTCAACCAGGTGCCGCGGCCGATGACCCGCGAGGATATGGACGTGGTGCGCGATGAGTTCGTCGCAGCGGTCAGGATGGGCCTCGAGGCCGGCTTCGACATGGTCGAGCTTCACGCCGCCCACGGCTATCTGCTCTCCAGTTTCATTACTCCGCTGCAGAACCGCCGCACCGACGAATATGGTGGATCGCTCGAGAACCGCCTCCGTTTTCCCTTGGAAGTGTTCGCTGCGATGCGCGCGGCCTGGCCGTCCGACCGGCCGATGTCGGTACGGATCTCGGCGACCGACTGGGCGGGCGAGGATGGAGTCACGCCTGAGGAAGCCGTGGAGATCGGAGAGGCTTTCGCGCGCGAAGGCGCCGACCTGATCGACGTGTCCGCCGGCCAGACCTGGGCCGAGCAGCAGCCGGTCTACGGCCGGATGTTCCAGACGCCGTTCAGCGACAAAATCCGCAATGAGGCGAAGCTTGCGACCATGGCGGTCGGAAACATCTACGAACCCGACCATGCGAATTCGATCCTCGCCGCCGGCCGCGCGGACCTGGTCGCCCTGGCCCGGCCGCACCTCGTCGATCCGTTCTGGACGCTCCGAGCGGCGGCGCAGCTCGACTACCGCGACATCCACGTCCCGCCGCAATATCTGAATGGGATGAGCCAGCTGGCCCGCAACCTGAAGCGCGAGGCCGAGGCGGCGGCGGCGCTGAGGGTGTGATTAAAGCGCCGCGGGTTCCAGGAACACGCCGCCGGCCTCGTGCCCGCAGGTCCAGCGAATCAGGCCCTTGACCGGCGCGAGCTTGGTGACGAGCAAGATGATCTCGGCGCCGACCTCGAGTTCGCTCTTCGACTCGAGCCGGAAGCCGTCGCGCGACACGTCAGTGATGACCACGTCGAGCGTGCAGCCGTCGCCTTCGACCAGCACTGCCTCGCAACGCACGGCGATTCGCGGCTCGCGCTTGAGGTAGCTGCCGGTTGTCGAATTCGCATTCGTTCGCATTTTGGTCCCCTAACGCACAGGGACGAGTCCGCCTTCGCCAGGCCCGACTTTGGCGCCCGGCTCGACCATTTGGTGGGGGTGGTGTCCACTCCGCCCGCACCGGTTCCACGTCCAAGTCCAGCAGGCTTAACGTGGATCAATTAACGGCGGGGTGAACGGCCGTGGTTCGCGAACGGTTTACCAAGTTGAAGGCGGTCAGGAGTCGAGCGCGGATGAGAGCCGGTTGCGGAGTTCGATCAAGCGGAAAACATCGACTCCGGGCTCTTGCTGGGCGGGAGAGGGGCCGTCTTGCGTTGACCGCGCGGCAATTGCGACTTCCATCGCCTGCGCGCCCTTGTCTCGGAGCAGCTTTTGGACTCCTCGGACGGTATAGCCCTCCTCGGTCAGGAGGCGATGGATGCGGCGCGCGAGGTCGACGTCGGCGGGGCGATAGTAGCGGCGGTTTCCGGCACGCTGCATTGGCCGAAGCTGCGGAAACTTCGTCTCCCAATAGCGCAGGATGTGCTGCGCGACTCCGAGCTCCTCGGACAATTCCCCGATTGTCTTGAGTGCGTCCGGGTCCTTGTCTCCGGCCGCCGCCACTGCCCGGCTTAGCCCTTCGTGATCCGGTCGCGCATGATCTGGCTGGCGCGGAAGGTCATCACCCGCCGCGGAGCGATCGGCACTTCGACCCCGGTCTTCGGATTGCGCCCGACTCGCTGGCCCTTGTCGCGCAGGATGAAGGTCCCGAATCCGGAAACCTTCACGTTCGCGCCCTTGGCGAGCGCATGGCACATGTGATGGAGCACTCGCTCGACGACATTGGCCGATTCGGCCCGCGAAAGGCCAAGCTTGCGGTGTACGACGTCGGCGAGGTCCGCGCGCGTCAGCGTGCCGTTCATACCCGATTCCTTGTTGAGACGCGCGATCCCGAGATCCGCCATGATTCTCTCCAGCAAGTCACGGCGTGTTGCCCCCCGCCGTTTCGATTACACCAACGTAATGGAAACCCATGTTGTCGGCAATTCGACTCTCGCCGGATTGCCGATATTTTTCAATACCTGAGCGCTGCCGCGCCCCAAGTAAAGCCGCCACCCATCGCTTCCAGCACAACAACGTCTCCGCGCTTGATCCGACCGTCGCGAATGGCAGTGTCAAATGCCAGTGGTACCGACGCCGCGGACGTGTTCGCATGCTCGTGGACGGTCACTATGACTTTTTCCGCCGGAAGCCCCAGCTTCTTCGCCGTCGCATCGAGGATTCGGGCATTGGCCTGGTGCGGAACGACCCAGTCCACGTCCGCTGCCGAAAGTCCCGCGGCCTCCAGGACTTCATTCATGACATCGGCGAGATTGATGACCGCGTGGCGGAAGACTTCGCGGCCCTTCATCCTCAGCTTGCCGACCGTCCCAGTCGTCGAGGGACCGCCATCGACGAACAGGAGATCGTTGTGGCGGCCGTCGGCGTGCAGCTTAGTGGCGAGAATCCCGCCGTCGGTCTCCTCAGCGCCTAGCACCAAGGCGCCGGCGCCGTCGCCGAACAGCACGCAAGTCCCGCGGTCCGTCCAATCGAGGATCCGGCTGAACGTCTCGGCGCCGATGACGAGCGCCTTCTTGGCGTTGCCGCTGCGAAGCATCGAGTCGGCGACGCTCAGCGCATAGAGGAAGCCGGTGCAAACGGCGTGCACGTCGAAGGCGATGCAATCCGGAATCCCGAGCGTCGCCTGGACCTTGGTCGCCGATGAGGGAAACGTCTGGTCCGGAGTCGCGGTGGCGAGCACGATCAGGTCGACCTCGCCAGCGTCGATTCCGGCGTCCTGGAGCGCCCGGCGACCTGCGTCCGTGGCGAGGCTCGCGGTCGTTTCATCATCGCCCGCGATGTAGCGGCATCGGATGCCCGTGCGCTCGACGATCCAGGCGTCGGACGTGTCGACCGTTTGCGCCAGTTCTTCATTCGTCACCCGGCGGCTTGGCAGAGCCGAACCAGTTCCGAGGACGACCGACCGAACGCTCATTGCGCGGCTTCGTTGGCGAACGCGTGAGCGCGGAAGTTGTCGAGATCCTCGCCGATCTTCCGGGTGATGTCGTTGCGGACCATTCTCGCGGCGACTCCGATCGCGTTGGCGACACCCTTGGGGTTCGCTCCGCCGTGGCTTTTCACCACGAGCCCGTTCAGGCCCAGGAAGACCGCGCCATTGTGGTTGTTCGGGTCGAGATGCACTTTGAGGAGGTTGAGCGCGGGCTTGGACAAAGCGAAGCCCGCCTTCGAGCGCAGCGAGCTTTTGAACGCTCGGCGCAAAAGATCGGTGACGAAGCGCGCCGTGCCTTCCGCGGTCTTCAACGCGATGTTGCCCGAGAAACCGTCGGTAACGACGACATCGACCACTCCGCGGGACAACTGGTCCCCCTCGGTGAAGCCGTCGAAGCGCAGCGGGAGATAGTCAGCCTCCCGAAGCAGCTGCGCCGCCTCCTTGAGTTCGTCGGTCCCCTTCAATTCTTCGGTGCCGATATTGAGGAGCTTCACCCGGGGGCTGTCGATCCCGAGGACGCAGCGCGAATAGGCCGCGCCCATCACTGCGAACTGGACGAGGTTTTGGGCATCACATTCGGTGTTGGCGCCCAAGTCGAGCATGACGACGTCGTTGTCGCCAAGCGTCGGGAGAAGCGCTGCGAGCGCCGGCCGATCGATGCCAGGCATGGTTCGAAGCGCGAGCTTCGACATCGCCATCAGCGCGCCGGTATTGCCGCCCGACAAAGCGGCATCGGCCTTGCCCTCTTTCACGGCGTTGATCGCCATCCCCATCGACGTCGTTCGCGCCCGTCGGATCGCCTGGCTCGGCTTTTCGCTGGCTTCGATCGCTTCGGGCGAATCGACGACCGTGACCGATGAGCCGATATTGCCGTGATGCTCGAGCTCGGTCGCCACCAGTTTCTCGTCACCGTAGATGACGAGCTCGAGCGATGCATCGCGCCGCGAAGCGCGGACCGCGCCGGCAATGATCGTCGCCGGACCGCAGTCGCCGCCCATTGCGTCGATCGCTATACGAGGGCCTCCGGTCATGGTGAGGCCGCTGGCGCTTAGGCCTCGGGGGAGCTGATCTCGCGGCCGTTATAGTGGCCGCAGGCCTGGCACATATTGTGCGGAAGCTTCAGTTCACCGCAGTTCGGGCATTCCTGGAACTTCGTAGGCGTCAGCGCATGGTGGCTGCGGCGCATGTTCCGCTTGGACGGCGAGGTTTTTCTCTTAGGGACAGCCATTGCGGCACCTTTAATAGCAATAAAAATTGCGACGATCTGCGCCAATTCTCAGCGGGATAGACCCGCGGCGGCGGCCGGATCGTCGCGAACCGCCGCTCCTATAGCGATTGGAGCCGCTGTTGCAAGGGCGGGCGAGGGGTGCGACCAAGGGCCATGACGCCCGTTCCGGTCACGCTCCTCACCGCCGCCGCGGCGGTCGGCGTCAACCTCTGGCTCGGCGCGCGAGTCGTCCGCAGCCGGCGTGAACATGGCGTGCGGATCGGCGACGGCGGCAACGAGGCGGTGCTTCGGCGCATGCGGGCGCAGGCCAATTTCATCGAGAACACGACCCTGTTCCTGTTCCTGGTCGGCGGGATCGAGCTGTCCGGCGGCAACCGCGCGGCTCTCGGCGCCGTCGCTGCTGCCTTCATCCTCGCCCGGATCGCCCATGGCATCGGGATGGACGGCCCCCAGCTGTTTCGCTGGCGGATGATCGGCATGATGACCACGGTGTTGGCCATGGTCACCCTCGCGATCTGGGCAGTCGCCTGCGCCGGCGAAGTCGTCCTAGGCCGCTAGCGCGGCGTCGCTGACAAAGGGGTTGGTGCGGCGTTCATGGCCGAAGGTCGACATTGGCCCGTGGCCCGGGACGAATGCAGTATCGTCGCCCATTGGCCATAGCTTTTCGGTGATCGACCGGATCAACTGCTCCTGGTTGCCGCGCGGGAAGTCCCACCGCCCAACCGAACCATGGAAGATCACATCGCCGACGATCGCCAGCGAGGATTCGGGGTGGTGGAAGACGATATGACCCGGCGTGTGCCCGGGACAGTGGCGGACATCGAATTCGAGCTCGCCGAGGCTGACCTGATCGCCGTCGACCAGCCATCGGTCGGGGGTGAAGGGTCGGCCGATGATTCCGTAGCGCTCGCCGTCCTCGCGAAGCCGCGAAATCCAGAACAGATCGTCCTCATGCGGACCTTCGATGGGTATCCCAAGCTCTTCGGCCAGGATGCCCGCCGATCCGCAATGGTCGATATGGCCGTGGGTGAGGAGGATTTTCTCGATCGTGACTCCGGCCTTCTGGACCGCGGCTTTTAGTCGCGGCAGGTCGCCGCCGGGGTCGATGAAGGCGCCCCGCATGGTGGCCGTGCACCACAGCAGGCTGCAATTCTGCTGCAGCGGCGTCACGGGAATGATCGCCGCACGAAGCGGTGGCTCGCTCACTGCGCCGGCGCTTCGTCGACCGGAGACAATGCCGCAGGCTCGCCCTTCATCGAGGCGGCGACCGCTTCCGCCTTGCGAAGCGCTCGAAGGACGTTGCCGCCGGCGAGCTTGGCGAGGTTCTGGTCGCTCCAGCCGCGGCGAATCAGTTCCGCGAACAGGTTGGGATAGTCCTGCACGCCCGTGAGGTCGGCGGGCGTCGAGTCGATCCCATCCATGTCGCCGCCAATTCCGACATGATCGTAGCCCGCGACCTTCGCGATATGCTCGATATGGTCGGCCACGTTGGCGGAGGTCACGACAGGCGACGGGTGCGCAGCGACCCACGCCGCCAGACCAGTCTCGACGTCCGCCTTGCTGGCGCGGTGAATCGCCTTCAGCCTCGCTTCCTCCGCATCCTTGGCCGCGCTCCAGTTCCAAACGTCCGTCGACAGGAAACTCGGAACGAAATTGACCATCACCACGCCGCCGTTCGCAGGGAGCAGCTGAAGCACGTCGTCGGGGACATCGCGCGGATGCCCGCCGATCGTCCGAGCCGACGAGTGAGAGAAGATCACCGGAGCCCGGCTCGCCGCGATCGCATCCTTCATCGTGTCGGCCGATACGTGGCTCAAATCGACCAGCATGCCGATCCGGTTCATCTCATGCACGACCTGTGTGCCGAACGGGCTTAGGCCGCCATATTTGGGATCGTCGGTCGCGCTGTCCGCCCATTCCGTAGTCTGGTTGTGGGTCAAGGTCATGTAGCGCGCGCCGAGGTTGTAATATTGACGCAGCGCCGCAAGCGACCCGCCGATCTGACGCCCGCCCTCGATCCCGATCATCGAGGCGATCTTGCCGGCCTTATGAATCCGGACCACGTCGTCCGCAGTCCGCGCGAGCTCGAGGTCCTTCGGATAGGCGTCGATCATCCGGCGAACGATGTCGATCTGTTCGATGGTCTCGCGGATCGCGGCGTCGCCGGTGACTGTACCCGTGATGTAGACTGACCAGAACTGGCCGCCGACCCGCCCTCGATGAAGCCGCGCCATGTCAGTCATCAGCGGGTTGGGCTTCCATTGATCCGTGCCGCTCGCGATTCCGGCGACGGTCCTTTTGTAATTCTCCGCCAGCTGCTCGGCGATGTCGTTGTGGCCGTCGATCAGCGGAGTCGCTTTCAGGATCCGGTCGATCCGGGCCTGGACCTTGGGATCGATTGGCTGGGCGGAGGCGGCGGAGGGCATGATCGCGATCGCGGCGGCGATAAGGAGCAGGTTCTTCATTGCCAAGGTGTAGAAACAGCATTGGCCTCACGCAATCGGCGCTTGTCCTTTGTCTTTTCGCCGACAATGAAGGGCCCAATGAACGACCTTGAAGAAGTGATGCGGTTCGACCCCGAGCACGGCCTTGCCAATCTCGACGAACATCTCGACCGCTTGAGCCGGATGGCGGGCGAGCAGGGCTTCAAGTTCGACCGTCACGCCGCGCGCAACGAGCTCCAGGCGGCGACCTTCGGAAAGCGCCGCCCCGCCATCGCGAGACTGCTTCTGTCGCCGACCGGTGCCATGGCGATCGAGGTGAAAGCGGACGATTAGGCCGCCAGCGGGAAGCGCAGCAGCCGGTCGGAGATCGGAATGAGCGCCGCGGCGTCGGGGCCGACGCTGCCCATGATCTCCGGATGATGGGCATCGAGCCCTCCGGTCAGCGATCCGAATGCAGGCAGGATCAGCTTGGTCGGTGACACCACGAAGCAGCGGCGCGACACGAGTCGGCCGCGCAAATGAACTCGGAACTTGGGATGATAGTGGCCGGACATTTCCGGGCGCGGCTCGCCGCGAAGCGCTTCGTGCCGCAGGATGATTCCACTCAGTTCGACCTCTTCGGTGAGCCTTCCGCCGCAATGGTCGGCGAAGCCCGGATCGTGATTGCCGACGATCCACGTCCAGTCGAGTCTTGAAGTTAGATTGGTGAGCAGCTCGCGGGCACTGGCCGGAAGACGCTCGCAACCGAAGGCGTCGTGAAAGCTGTCGCCGAGGCAGTAAAGCCGGGCCGCGCCGGTTTGCTCGACCGAGTCGGCCAGCGCGGTCAGCGTCGCGTGGGAATCATAGGGCGGAAGGAACTGTCCGAGCCGAGCGAACCAGCTCGCTTTTTCAAGGTGCAGGTCGGCAACGAGGAGCGCGTTCTGCGCCGGCCAGAAGAGGGCTCCCTCTTGCGTCGCCTGAAACGTTTCGCATGCGAACGAAAAGGGAACCATGCTCGATCAATCGGTCGTCAGGGCTCCAGCGTCAACACATGATCGCGAAGCGCCCGCGCATCGTGGAGCGCGTTATGCGGCACCTTGCTGTTCGCCGCGGTGCTGAACCCGGTCAACTCGACGAACTGGAAACGGAGCGGGGGGACCTCGACCATCGTTCCCGGGCCGGTCAGCAACAACATGTTGAAGTGCGCGATGTCTTCCGGCCAGTCGGCGACGATCAGCGGATCGGGATCGCCGGCAAGGTAATGCGAGATGGCGCGCGCGGCATCGGAGCGGGTCATCCGCGGCGAGACGAGCATTTCGGGGACGGTGTCGAGATAAGGGACGACGTTGCGCTCGACCCATTCCTCCAGCGTTCCATCCCAGTCGAGGGTCAAATACAGCTCGTCACCATCATCCGGAACGAGCGCAAGGCTAAGAAGCGACCCCGCCCAACCGTTATATTCGGTATCGAGGAAATAGCGCACGTGCCGCGCTTAGCGCGGCCGGAAGGAACTGCAATCGTCCGCCGGTAGCGGCTGGCCCTTGCGGCAGCGTTCTTCGAGCAGTCGAAGCTCGCGCCCGCGCTCCTCCTCAGCCTTGCGAATCTCGCGGCCGCGCCTTTCGTCGGCTTCCGACTGGCTTATCGTCGCCCCATCCACCCCGGCCGAGGCGACCTTGACCGGGATCTTGGCAATGTCGACGGCCGTGTCGGCAACGGCTCCGACGACGCATCCGCCAAGTGCGAAAGGCAACAGGATCGCGAAGTGCTTCATCGGTCGAGCCTCGCAGAAGAGTCGAGCCGTTACAATTGCATCGCCTCCTCGGCGAGCGCTTCGGCTTGAGTCAGGAGCGCTTCGTCTGCCTCGGCTCCGGGCGGCAGGGCCTCGCGGCCGACGATGACCATCAGCGGGACCGCCATCGGCGTGATCCGATCGGTCTCGATATGGAGCATCGTCGCCGAGGCGCGGTCGACCAGCCGGACGAGGCGGCCGAGCTCGGTCATCCGGCGCCGGGCATCGTCCCATGCCGCGCGCAACAGGAGATGCTGCGGTTCGTAGCGGCGGAGAACATCGTAGATGAGGTCCGTCGAAAAGCTGACCTGGCGGCCGGTCTTCTTGCGGCCGGGGTGCTGGCGCTCGACCAGCCCGCCGATCACCGCGACTTCGCGAAAGGCGGTCTTGAGAAGGTAAGAGCTTTCGACCCAGTCGACGAACTCTCGCTCGAGGATGTCGGGCGAGAAGAGTGATTGGGGATCGCGGATGGGCTCGAGCCCATAACAAGCAAGCCCGTAATCGTTGGCGACGAAGCCCAATGGCTTCAGTCCCGCTTTCTCCATCCGCTTGGTGAGCAGCATTCCCAGCGACTGGTGAGCATTCCAGCCCTCGAAACTGTAGGCGACCATGAAATGCTGGTTTTCGTGCGGGAAGGTTTCGACGAGCAGCTGGTGCGGTTCCGGGAGGACCGAACGTTCGGACTGGACTTCGAGCCATTCGCTGACGTCGTCGGGGAAGCGGCTCCAGTCGTTGCGGTCGGCGAGCATCTGGCGGACGCGATTGGCGAGGTGCGTCGACATCGACATTCGCTGGCCGCCATACGTGACGACCTGCCCGCGCTTGGACGAGGCATGGACGATGATGTCCGTGTCCTTCGATTGCTCGACCTCGAGGCTGAGGCCGGCGAAGAAGAAGCGGTCGCCCGGCGCCAGCACCGAGGCGAAGCCTTCTTCGACGGTGCCGAGCTTGCGGCCGTTTCGGAAGCGCACGGCCATCAGCGGCTGCTCGACGATCACTCCGGCGTTGAGCCGATGCTGTTGCGCCACGCTCGGCTTCGCGATTCGCCACATGCCTCCAGGCTCCGGAACGAGGCGGCGGAAGCGGTCGTAGGCCTTGAGCGCATAGCCGCCGGTCGCGATGAAATTCAGGATCTCCTCGAAGGTCTCGTCTTTAAGACCGGCGTAAGGGGCGGCGGACCGGATCTCCGCGAGCAGTTCGCCCTGCTGAAAGGGTGCGGCGACGGCCATCGCCAGGATATGCTGGGCGAGTACGTCGAGCGCTCCGGGGCGGAAGATTTCCGGGTCGAGCTCGTCATCCTCGATGGCGTCCAGTGCCGCGCGCGCTTCCAGATATTCGAAGCGGTTGCCCGGAACGATCATGCCCTTGGACGGCTCGTCCAGCCGGTGATTGGCGCGGCCGATTCGCTGCAGCAGGCGCGAGCTGCCCTTGGGCGCACCCATCTGGACGACCAAGTCGACGTCGCCCCAGTCGATCCCGAGGTCGAGGCTGGCGGTCGCGACGAGACCGCGCAACCGCCCCGCGGCCATCGCCGCTTCGACCTTGCGCCGGGCTTCGACCGAGAGGCTGCCATGGTGGATCCCGATGGGCAGCGCCTGCTCATTCTCGTCCCACAATTTTTGGAAGATCAGCTCGGCAAGACCGCGCGTGTTGCAGAAGACGAGCGTGGTCTTGTGCAGCTCGATGAGCCGCATCACGTCGGCGATCGCATGGTAGCCCGAATGGCCGCCCCACGGGATCTTGTTCTCGGGAATCAGGATCGAGAGATCGGGCTCAGCTCCGGGATCGCCGATGACGAGGTCGACCAGTTCCATGTCGGCGTCGGGCGCGAGCCAGGACCGGTAGGCGTCGGGGTCGCTGATCGTCGCCGACAGGCCGACCCGCCGAAGACCGGGCGCGAGCGTCTGAAGCCGCGACATCGACAGCGCGAGGAGGTCGCCGCGCTTCTCTTTTGCGAAGCCGTGGAGCTCATCGACGACGATGGTCTTGAGCCCCTCGAACATTGTCGGTGAATCCGGATAGCTCAGCAGCAGGCTCAGCGATTCCGGAGTGGTCAGGAGCATTTGCGGCGGTTTCACGCGCTGCCGCGCCTTGCGGTCCGAAGGCGTATCGCCGGTGCGGGTTTCAACCCGGATCGGGAGCCCCATCTCGTCGATCGGAACGATGAGGTTGCGTTGAACGTCGACCGCCAGGGCTTTCAGCGGCGAGACATAGAGCGTGTGCAGACCTTCGACCGGCTGCTCGACCAGTTCGCAAATCGTCGGAAGGAATCCCGCGAGCGTCTTGCCCGCGCCGGTCGCCGCGACGAGCAGGGCGCTACGCCCGCGCTTCGCCAGCTCGCGCATCTCGAGCTGGTGACGCCGGGGCCGCCAGCCTTTCGATTCGAACCAGCTTTGAACGACAGGCGGGAGCGGATCAGTCTTCAGCGGCGTCCGTCCCCTCGCGCCGGCGCTGCTCCTCTTCCTTGTAGAGCTGGTCCGTCGCCTGCTCCGTACGCCCGCTCTTGCCCGTCGAACCGCGCCGCATGACGAGCCACACGAGGATGATCAGCAGGACCGCGGGCAGGACGATGTCGATGATCCACCATTGGGCCGTGTCAGTGCTCATTATCTTCTCCTGCGGGAACTGCCCCAGCTTCTCGCCTATATAGCTCGCAATGGCGCGATTGGGTTCCTGGATCAAAGCCTGCCCGGAGGGGATCTACGTGCGCCCGGCGGACGCCTGGATCGATCCGTCACAGCCCAAGCCCAGGGCTTTGATCACCCACGGCCATTCAGACCATGCGCGCGGCGGGCACGGCGCGGTGCTCGCGACGGCCGAGACCCTCGCGATCATGGAAGTGCGTTGCGGGCCGCAGAACGGCCAGGCGCTCGCTTACGACGAAGTGATTCGCATCGGCGAGGTCGATGTCCGCTTCGTCCCCGCCGGCCACGTGCTCGGCAGCGCGCAGATCGTGCTCGAACATGCCGGCGAGCGGGTCGTCGTTTCCGGCGATTACAAGCGCCGCCCAGACCCGACGTGCGCATGCTTCGTCTCCGTGCCGTGCGATATCTTCATCACCGAAGCGACGTTCGGACTTCCCGTCTTTCGTCACCCCGACACCGGGAGCGAGATCGACCGGTTGCTGCATCGCCTCCATTCGGACCCGAGCCGCTGCGTTCTGGTAGGAGCCTATGCGCTCGGCAAGGCGCAGCGGATCATCACCGAGCTTCGCGCCCGCGGCCACCACGATGCGATCTATTTCCACGGCGCGATCGAGCGGCTGAACCAGCTCTACGAAAGCTTCGGTGTCGAGTTGGGCGAGCTACGCCCCGCGACCGGCGCGACCAAGCAGGAGATGGCCGGCCACATCGTCATCGCTCCTCCAAGCGCGCTCAACGACCGCTGGTCGCGGCGGCTGCCCGATCCGGTCACCGCCATGGCCTCGGGCTGGATGCGCATCCGCCAGCGCGCCCGGCAACAGAATGTGGAGCTGCCGCTGATCATCTCCGATCATGCCGATTGGGACGAGCTCACTATGACGATCCGCGAGCTCGAGCCTTCAGAAGTGTGGATCACCCACGGCCGCGAGGAGGCGCTCAAGCATTGGTGCATGACCCACCAAATCAAGGCCTGCGAGCTCAACCTTGTCGGCTATGAAGACGAGGATGATTAGTTCCTTGATAGCCTGCTTGCTCCCGCTGACGCAGGCTCGTCAGCCGGTGATTCCTCCAATGAGACGATCGACGGATGAGAATTCTCCTTATCGCCATTTCCGCAATTCTCCTTGGATCGGCAGGCACGACTTCAGCTGACGCACGAATCCCGGCTTTCACAGTTTTGAACGGCCGGTGCGATGCCAAATCGCACATCGCGAACGGTCCCGTCGAAGCGGATTTGCGCGAATACCAGCTACCCTATTCCTGTGATTCAGCAGTGATTTCCGTGAACGCTTCCAATGGGCGCGTGATGCTTCAATTTGCGGATCGTCGTTCGAACGGCCAGCTGCCGATCGGCTTCGCTGGACGGCTCGAGGTCCCGTATCTGCTCAAAGTGGAACGCGTATACGTAAAGCCTGGGCAAGCGTTGCGTCCGCAAGAAGCATACTGCCGCCTGTGGAACGGAGAAGCACAGCCCGGAACCCTGTTAGGGTTCACCGCCGTTCTTTGCTTCGCGCAAATCGATGAAGGTGGCCGGCGGACGGTCGCCTTTATCCTATTCAGGGTGAAATGACCTTCTAGACGGTGATGATTGATTGGCGAGTAATGGCAGCGTTCGGCGCCTTGGCGTGCGGTCCGCAGTCAATTGGAAAGCCATCGGCACCGCAGCGGCAAAGTGTCTTCACCAAACTCGAGCCCAAAGCTTGTCGGATGGTTGAGGAGAATCTCGGAGAGGGCCCTTATTGGCTCCGACGGTGCAAAGGCCCCGCCGGCTGGCAGCTGGACTGGAGCGAAGATGACCTGCGAGAGGACCTCACTCTCATTGCCCCGGACGGTCGAGAGACGGAGTTGCACCTGACCGAATTGGTCGCCCAAGATGCATTCGACAGCCTCGGCGGGACAATCGAGTGGCGCGGTCGTAACCGAGCGAAACCGGACAGGCTTATCGTCCGGGTGAATATCGCCAATCGCGCCGATCCAGGCGGACCGGACATCAGCAAGCTGGCGGTCGTGCGATTGACCGACGGGCCGTGCCTGGTTGCAACCGTCGGCCCCGGACCCAGGCAGAATCAAGAGGCGCGGAATCTGGCGGACGGGCCAATGCGCGCCTGTATTTCCGGCTAATGCACCGCCCTTTCGCGCTCGACGCCGGATTTTCCCAGCTGATCGTCGATCTGCGCGACAAGGCGATCTAGGCCCGGTTGGTCCGCCGCCTCGGCCCGAGCGACGAGCACATCCTGCGTGTTCGACGCACGCAAAAGCCACCAGCCGTCGGCGGTGCTGACTCGAACGCCGTCGGTCGCGTCGACTTTGGCGCCGTCGCTCGCGAGGCGCTCGCGGACTTCTTCAACGATCGCGAATTTGCGGGCTTCATCAACCTGAAAGCGCATTTCCGGAGTCGCGACGGACTTGGGCATCGTGTCCATGATCTCCGTCAGGCTCTTACCGCTTTGCGATACGGCCTCGATGAGCCGCACAGCCGCGTAGAGCGCGTCGTCGAAGCCGTACCAGCGGTGCTTGAAGAAGATGTGCCCGCTCATTTCCCCGGCGAGCGGCGCGCCGGTCTCCCTCATCTTCGATTTGATGAGGCTGTGGCCGGTCTTCCACATCAGGGGCTGGCCGCCCAATTCGGCGACGCGGTCGAACAGGATCTGGCTCGCCTTGACGTCGGCAATGATCATCGCGCCGGGCTGCTCCTTCAGCACGGCTTCCGCGAGAATCATCAGCAACTGGTCGCCCCAGATCACGCGTCCCTTGCCGTCGACCGCGCCGATGCGGTCGCCGTCGCCGTCGAAGGCGATGCCGAAGTCGAGCCGCTCGCGCTCGACGAGCTTTTTGAGGTCCGCAAGGTTCGCTTCGACGGTCGGATCCGGGTGATGATTGGGAAAGCGCCCATCGACGTCCGTGAACTGGGTGAAGTGCTCGCCGGGAAGTTTGCCGACGAGTTTCTCCACGGCCGGGCCAGCGGCGCCATTGCCGGCGTCCCAACCGATCCGAAAGGGAGTGCCCTCGAAGTCGCGGACGAGCCGAGCGACATAGTCGTCGAGCACAGCCTCGTCCGTGGTCATGCCGTGACCTTCGCTCCACTCGCCGCCGGCGGCGATTCGGCCCAGCGTCCTGATTTCCTCGCCATAGATCGATCGGCCGTTCAGAAGCAGTTTGAATCCGTTATATTCCGCCGGATTGTGGCTGCCGGTGATTTGGATTCCGCCTCCAACGCCGAGCTCGTGCGTGGCGTAATAAAGCATCGGGCTTGGCCCCATGCCGATCCGGACCACGTTGATACCGCCCTCGGTAAGGCCCTCGATCAAGGCCGTTTCGAGGTCCGGCGAATGCGTGCGCCCGTCGCGGCCGACCGCCAAGGATCGCACGCCCTCCTTCGCAGCGAGCGTGGCGTAGCTCCGGCCGAGCGCATAAGCGTCGTCTTTTGCCAGCGTCTGGCCGACGATCCCGCGGATGTCATATTCGCGGAGGATGGTGGGATTGAAGTTGTGGGCCATTTGCGGCGCCTTGTACCCCTGCGAAGGCAGGGGTCTAGTCCGAGGCCCAAGGCCGAGCAAAAAAAGCGCTTCGCGTCTGGGCTCCTGCCTTCGCAGGAGCGCTACGCGGCTTGGATCGCCACCGCTCCCGGGTCGGGAATCCCGAGGCCGGCGATCATCTCGCGCAGCTCCTGGCGAGCGGCGACATGAGCGATGCCGACCTCGCCGAGCTGCTGGAGGTCGAGCAGGGTCAGGCCCTTGGGAAAGAGCTCGCGGTAGATCACGCGCTCGCCGAGCCCGGGAATCACTCGAAAGCCGACGCGTCGGGCAAGTTCGTCGAGGGCCGCACCGACCCGCTTCAAATTGTGCGATTCGACGTGTTGCAGGCGGTTCCTGAGCACCACCCAGTCGACGCCCTTGCCAGTCTGCTTTGCGCGCTGGGTGCGGCTGTTCCACACCAGCTCGGCATAGAAGCTCGGCCGGGTGACCTTGTAATTTTCGGGATGGACCTGTCCGATAAGGTCGAGGTCGACGAAGCTGTCGTTCATCGGCGTAACGAGCGTGTCGGCCATGAGGATCGCGGCCCGGGCAGTCTCGTCGTCGCGGCCCGGAGTATCGACCACAATCACATCGGCTTGGGCCGAAAGACGTTCGATGGCCTCGCTGAGGCCCTTCTCGCTATGGTCCTCGAGCACTTCGTACGCCGCGCGCGACAAATCGTCCTTCTCAAGCCGTCGTACCGTCGCGTCGCGGTTCTCGAGATAGCGGGTCATGGTCCGCTGGCGGCTATCGAGGTCGAGCGCGCCGACCCGGTGGCCCGAAGCAGCGAGCGCGATCGCCGTATGGACCGCGGTCGTGGACTTGCCCGTGCCGCCTTTTTCGTTGGCGAAGACGATGAAATGCGGCTGCGTCATGCTTGATCTTTTCCCCTGCGGCACCGAAACGCCGCCCCGGCAAAGATTAACTTAGGGGCACGCCGCGTGCAAACCGTTCGAACCAGTGAAGAATTGACGCTCGCGCTCACTGGGATGCGAGCGGAGACGCTGGCGTTTGTTCCCACCATGGGCGCGCTCCACTCCGGCCATATGGCGCTGGTCGACGAGGCGAAGCGGCGAGCTGCCCACGTCGCGGCGACGATCTTCGTCAATCCGACCCAGTTCAACGACAAGAACGACCTTGCTCGCTACCCGAGGCATGAGGCTGATGACGCCCGGAAGCTGGCCGAGGCAGGATGCGATCTGCTGTGGATGCCGGCTGTGGATGATATTTATCCACAATATTTTGCGACGACCGTTCGAGTGTCCGGAGTGTCGGAACGCTGGGAAGGAGAGGCGCGGCCGGGCCATTTCGACGGGGTTGCGACCGTGGTCGCCAAGCTCCTGCTGTCGGTCCGGCCGGATTTTGCGCTTTTCGGCGAGAAAGATTTCCAGCAGCTGGCCGTTATCCGGCGGATGGTCGCCGATCTCGGAATTCCGGTCGAGATCGTGGGTGTGCCCACGGTCCGCGATTCCGATGGTCTCGCTATGTCTTCGCGCAACGTCCTGCTGTCGGCTGACGAGCGGCGGCGCTCCGTGGCTTTGCCCAAGTCGCTCGAAGCGGCGCGAAATGAGATCCGGGACGGATTGGAAATTGCCGGAGTGCTTCAGAAAGCCAAGCAGGCGCTCGTCGACGCCGGTTTTTTTCGGATAGATTATCTTGCGCTGGTCGATGCCCGCACGTTCGAACCGACCGAGGATTTACGAGGGGAAATGCGGCTTATCGCGGCCGCGGTGATCGGAACGACGCGGCTAATCGACAATCTCGCCGTTTGAACGTGATTGAACGGCGTTAACCATTTTTTTGCAGGTCACCGCTGAATTTGCCGTTCAACGCAGGGGTTGAGGGGGGAAGTCATGGGAGCGATTAGCCAGAAGGGCGCGGAATTTCTGATCCGCAGCCGACTTACCGATGCCGAGAATGGGGACGTCGATGCCTTGTTCGAGCTTGGGATCGTTTATTCGACTGGACGCGGCGGTGCTCCAGTCGATCTCATCGAAGCTCACAAATGGTTCAATCTCGCGGCGCTTAACGGCAGTACGCGGGGCCAGGAATGCCGCGCGGAGATCGCCGTCGAAATGACCGCCCGGGAAATTGCCGAGGCCCAACGCCAGGCGCGCTCCTGGCTCGCGGCCACCGGCTATCAGCGCCGCGCCGCTTAATTAGCGGACGAGAACCGTAACTGCGCGGCGGTTGAGCGCGATCGCCGCGGGAATCGTGCCCGGAACGGCGACCTTTTCCTTGCCCCAGCTGAGCGTCGTCAGCTGCGCGGCGGGAACTCCCAGAAGTACCAGATAAGACCGGACCTCTTCGGCTCGGCGAGCACCGACTGCGAGCGCGTGGTCGCGCGTGTCGCTCGCGTCTGCATAGCCTTCGATGCGCACCACGACTTCGGGATGCTGGCGGAGCCAGGCGGCCTGCGCCTGCAGCGTTGCCTGTGCCTGTGAAGTCAGAACCGAGGAATCCCCTCCGAAATAGACGATGTCGCTGCCGGTTCTCGCGATGAAATCGGCCCGCAATGCATCGATCCCGACCAGCAGCGGCACCGGCGGCATCGGGTCGCGCTTTCTGAGGCCCGGCAGCTGCGCGGATGCAGCCGTGGAGAACAAAGCCGCCAGGAGTAAGGCTCGGCGCATCAGTCGATCACTCCCGACCAATCGGGATCCGATCCGTCCTGCGGCGTCACCAGCCTTCGCGCGTCACCGCCGGAAATCGCGACCCGGTACAGCGCCGGCCGTCCGTCCAGCCCCGTTCGCTGGAAAATCAGCTCGCGACTGCTGGGCGCCCAGTCCGGACCTTCGTCCCTGGGGCCTACGGTCAGCAGCTGCTCGCCAGTGCCGTCGGCCTTCATCACACCGATTCGCGTTCCGACTCCCGGAATCCGGCGCGTAAAGGCGATCCACTCGCCGTCGGGACTCCAGACCGGGTCGGCATACCAGCCGCCGCCGAAGCTGATCCGGTGCTGTCCGGTGCCGTCTGAGTTCATCATGTAAAGCTGCTGTGCCCCGGAGCGATCGCTCTCGAATGTGATCTGCGAGGCGTCCGGCGAGAAGCTGGGCGATGTATCGATACCGGGCGACGCGGTCAGCCGTTGAGGAATGCCGCCGCCGGAATTGACCACGTAAATGTCGGTGTTCGGGCCCTGCTGCATCGAGAAGACGATTTTCGAACCGTCCGGCGAATAGCGGGGCGCGAACGTCATTCCGCCGGTTGGGACGAGCGGCCTCTGTTGGTTGTTGTCGAAGTCGACGACCCGGATATGCGGCTGCCCGCCGACGAAGCTGACGTAAGCGAGTTCGTCCGCCTTCGGCGCCATTCGAGGCATCAGCACAATCGTGTCGCCGACGGTCAGGAAGCTTTGGTTCGTGCCGTCGCTGTCCATGACCGCGATTCGCTTCACCCGGGCATTGGCCGGTCCGGTTTCCGCGACATAAGCGATGCGCGTGTCGAATAACCCGGCTGGAGCGCCCGTAGCGGCCGTATAGGCAAGGCCCGAACATTTGTGAGCGGCGCGGCGCCATTCGCCGCCCGGGACCGCGAAGCCGATCCGCCCAACCTCGCGGCCCTTGGCTACATCATAGACATAACAGCCGACGGTGAAGCGCCCGTCCGGATTGGAGCGGACGAAGCCGGTCAGGAGATATTTGGCGCCTTGCGCCCGCCACTTGGAAAAGGTCGGCGCCGTAACCTCGGGATAGGAATAATAATCCTTCTGATTGGGGCCCACGGGGACCAGCTCGGCCGTCGAGCGGAGGTCGGAGGCGATCAGCTGCGAGGCCTGCCAGGCGATCGCCGCCGGACTGTCGGCCCCGCGCGAGCTATTGTCGGGCGTGGTGAGCGGCGGGACGGCGACGACGGCCGCCGACTCCTGCGCGGCCGCCGGGGCGGCGAACAGTGCGAGGCTGAGAAGGGCGAGCGACGCAAAACGGCCAGTCATTCGGATTTCGTGATGCTCCTGAACTTGTCGACCCAATTTTTCGGCTGCCGTTGCGGCCGGCCGTTCGCATCGAGGAAGGCGGCCGTCACCCGAGCGTCGGTCAATAGTTCCCCATCCCGCATGACTCGTTGATGAATCTCGACGGAAGCCGCGCGGACCTGCTCGACGCTGCTCAGAACCAGAAGTTCCTCGCCGAGCCGGGCCGGCTTCACGTAGCGGATGTTCACTTGGACCACGACGTAGGCGCTGCCGGTCCGCTCGAGCTCGCCGTTCTGGTCGACGCCCACGGCACGGATCATGTCGGAGCGTGCCCGCTCCATGAATTTCAGATAATTGGCATAATAGACGACGCGATAGGCATCCGTGTCCTCGAAATAGACCGTGAGGGCGAAATGGTGCTCGTGGCCGACGAACCCGCCGCGATAGGATGTGTCTAGATCGCCCGCCATGGCGCTCGCTGTAGCGAGCGCGGACTCGCGCCGAAACCCCGCTTGACTCGCGTGTAACGCTAAGGTTACATGTAACGCACAGGTTACACAGGAGTGGGGAATGAATGATTTCACAATCGGCTTGCTGGCGGGCCTCGCAGCCGTTCTGGTGGTTGCCGCGATCGTCAGGTTGCGCACCCGCAACCGGCCGATGAGCGTCGCCGAAAAGGCCGAGCATTTGAGCAAGCGCAGGGCGCGAATGCTTCCGGCGCTCGCTGTAATTTTCCTCTCGCAGCAGGCCAGCTTCTTTTCTCAGATGTCCGGTGGGGAGCATGTCTCGGCCGAGAAAGCGAAAATCAGCGCGTGGCTGGTTCTTTCGGCGCTTATGCTGGCCGGCCTTGCGACTAAAGGCTTCTGGTTCGAGCGCAGGGAAGTGCGCGACCTTATCGACGACGAGAACACCCGGGCGAACCGCAACGAGGCGATGCGCTGGGGCTTCCTCTTCGCGATGGGCTCGGCGATCGCCGTCTACATCCTAACGATGTTCGATACGGTGAGCGGGCGCGAGGCGGTTCACATCGTCATGTCATTCGGAATTGCCGCTGCGATCTTGCGCTGGGGCGTTCTCGAGAAGCGCGCGCATCGCGGTGCCTGAGCGCCTTGCCAACCGATTGAAGGAACGGCGAGCCGAGCTCGGCTTCACTCAGGCCGAGCTCGCTGAGCGGGTAGGAGTCACTCGCAAAACGGTGAACACGGTGGAAAACGGCGTGTTCGTACCTTCGACGATCCTGGCCCTGAAGCTCGCCAAGGCGCTCGACATGTCTGTCGAAGAGCTGTTCTCTATTTCGTCCGACTGATCGCCTCGACCTCCCGAATGAGGTCGCCCTGGGCTTCGGGCACGTCGGCAAGGTGCATGCCCCAACCGGGCAGGAACATGCCGAGGACCGCGACTTCGCCGCC
>JBKPOR010000175.1:0-1990 GCA_046765675.1 Pseudomonadota bacterium | reverse complement strand
TTGCTTGCCACTGACGACGACGCGTCGACCATTAACACCACATCAACGGGCACCTGGCGCAACGCGAGATCACTCAACGGTTGCTCACTATCGTTTTCGAAAACACGAAAGTCATTACGCGTCAATTCATTTACCAGGCAGCCACTTCCGTCGCGCACTGTGACGGGTATCATGACTTCGGTAGTATTTACCGAAATGACGTCGCCCGGAGTAACTTCCTAGTTCTCAGGCTTCTGCCGCAAAGTCGGCACCGGTGGCGGCGCACCAAGTGCGTCGGGCGTAGGCGTCGGAGATGCTTTTGATTGAGAAGCTGGTTTTGATTTCAGGGCGCGAGGTGAAGTTCGTTTCTGCGCTGTGGTGACAAAGGTGTGCGGCAACAACAAAAGTGCCGCCAGCGTGAACAGCAGCACAAGTACCCGCAACCCACTCTTTCTGACGTAGATCATCTGAAAATCAGAAAACACTTAATCACCGCAAATTTCCAACAAAGCCGTTTTACAGGATTACAGGATTTCAGGATTTCCATGATTTACATGTAAATCCTGAAAATCATGTAAATCCTGTAAAAGTGACTCTTACTTACTGGATTCGTCACCCATTGCGGTCTTCATGGCGATCAGGATCTTCTCGCTCACACGGCGCTTGCGCAACTCCTCGACCTTCGCCGTCGACAAATCAAACTCAACCGGTGATTGCTCGATCCGGCGGATAATCGTTCCCTCTGAAAATCCCGCCTCGACCATTTCGCAAATCGAATCATTCGTGAGGCTCTTTGTCTTCTCGAGTTTTGTTGCTGCTCCTCCGGCTTCGGTAGGTGGTCGCAGGATACGGACTGTGGCGGAGCCGGTCGTTATCGTATCGCCGGATGCCGAACCATTGCCGCCGCGTGATTTGGTCGAGCCTTTGCTGCCCCCACTGGAGCCGAAGATGTCCATGGTGCTGCCGTCGTTCGAGCCCCCGGCTCTGGCCGGATCTTTAGCAACACTGGTGGACGGATTGAAGACTTCCTCGTCGCCCCAATCGTCGTCAGAAAATTCAGTCCCTTCCTGACGGGCCATCATGGCGAGGATCACTTTTTCGCTTATGCCGGTGCGTTTGAGTTCGATGAGCCGCTCAGTCGACAGATCGAAGCTGACCGGCCGCGACGCGATAATCGTAATTATAGACTTCTCTTTGAAGCCTGCTTTAACAAGCTTAACTATGGAAGCATTCGTGA
Source organism: Pseudomonadota bacterium (assembly GCA_046765675.1). Taxonomy (GTDB): domain Bacteria; phylum Pseudomonadota; class Alphaproteobacteria; order Sphingomonadales; family Sphingomonadaceae; genus Sphingomicrobium. The sequence goes on along the minus strand of JBKPOR010000175.1, from coordinate 774 downwards.
GGGGCGCATTATTATCGCGAGACTGTCCCCACACCAGGGCGCAATTGATCAGGAGGCAAAGAACAAGGAGGAGACTCCGGCTGAATAAAAAACGCTTCATGGTTGTTTCCTCTTCTATTTCTGACGACGAGGCGTTTTAGCTGCCGGCCGCATTTCCTCCTGGGCAGGGTGGTTCTGGTAGCGGCTGCTAATGCGCTTAACGTAGTCGCGCGTCTCTTTGAAAGGGGGCACCCGGTTGCCAAAATCAAGTACCCGGCCTTCGCCGGCATTATAACTCGCCAGGGCCAGATCCACCCGGCCGTTGAACATTGTGAGTAGTTGCCTCAGATATTGCGTGCCCCCGCGAATGTTTTCGGCGGCGTCAAACGGACGCACTACGCCGAAACGGCGAGCGGTGCCAGGCATCAACTGCATTAATCCACGCGCGCCCTTCGGGCTCAGAGCGCCAGGGTGAAAATGTGACTCTTGCTCGATGACGAGGAACACGAGGTACGGGTCGACCGCAAAACGTGCGGCATTTTGCTTGATAAGTTGATCGATGAACGTATTGCCGGACGACCAGCCATGCTGTTTCAAGTTGGCTGAGTTGGACGTGGGGGCGTTTGGTTGTTCACGTTCGATGCGAGCGATACGTTCGCGGTCCAGGAAAATCGTTACGTGGCCGCGGTTGTACCATGCGCCATCAGCAACTTATCTTACTTCATCAACACGCAGGCGAGCACCGTCAACAAGGTAAATCCACGACGCTGTCTCAACTGGGACGGTCTTCGGTTC
>JBKPOR010000174.1:0-30364 GCA_046765675.1 Pseudomonadota bacterium | reverse complement strand
ATCCAGTTGTTCCCGCAGGATGGATCGGGACTTCAGCAAGGGATGACTCTCGTCACCTCGGCGGCCGTCGAGGAGACTGTGCCGGATGTCGTCCGCGCGAAAGAGCTCGGCCTCCCCCACCTCACCCGTCCGCAATTTCTCGCCAAGCTGCTCAATTCAGCGCAGCGCAGCGTCGCCGTCGGAGGAACCAGCGGCAAGTCGACCGTGACGGGAATGATCGGCTGGATCCTCCACGCCTGCCATCGCCAGCCGACGGTGATGAATGGCGCAGTGATGAAGAATTTCGTGACTCCGTCCGCGCCGTTCGCAAGCGCCCTGGTCGGCGACCCCGAGCTGTTCGTGAGCGAGGTCGACGAAAGCGACGGTTCGATCGCGCTCTACAAGCCCGAGATCGCGGTGCTGACCAATATCAGCCTCGACCACAAGGAGATGGCCGAGCTTCGAAGCCTGTTCGCGGCCTTCCTCCTCCGCGCCCGCAAGGCCGTGGTGAATCTCGACGATCCCGAGACCCGGGCGATCGCTGACGTCGTACCGGCGGATAATCGCGTCGGTTACGGCTTCGACAGTCCGGGCGCTGACTTCATGGGCAAGGACCTGAGGCTGGAGGCACACGGCGTCGAGTTCGCGCTGGAGGCGGAAAACGAGCGGCACGAGGTCAGGCTCACGGTCCCGGGCCGTCACAATGCGTCCAACGCGCTCGCCGCCATCGCCGCGGCCCGTTCGCTTGGAGTCCGGGTTGAGGAAGCGGTGTGCGCCCTCGCCCGGTTCGAGGGTCTTCGACGCCGGCTGGAGACCGTCGGGGCGGCCGGCGGAGTGACCGTCATCGACGACTTCGCGCACAACCCGGACAAGATCGACGCGACGCTCGCGACCTTGCGTGCGCACCCTGGGCGATTGCTGTTGATGTTTCAGCCGCACGGCTACGGCCCGCTGACGAAAATGGGCGAGCAGCTGGCGGAAAGCTTCGCGAACGGAATGGAGAGCGACGACCGCCTGTACCTGCCCGATCCCGTCTACCATGGCGGTACCGTCGAGCGCAGTCGCGGGTCCGACTGGCTGGCTGAGCAGGTCAACACGCGCGGCAAGCACGCCGACCACATCCCCGAGCGCGCGAAGATCGGCGATGCGCTGCTTGCCGAGGCTCAGCCCGGCGACAGGATCGTGATCATGGGCGCGCGCGACGACACGCTGATCGATTTCGCGCGCGACCTCGTTGAGAGGCTGGCGGAAACTCAATCCGTCTGAGCCGGTTAAGCACGCATGGCGGTCATCGGCTGGAAGCTCCCAAGCGACGAGCGCAATCGGCTGATCGCTCGCTTCCCGCCGAAATATGAGAATGTGATCGCCGACCATGTGACCTTGTGCTTTGGCGGCCGTGAGCCGCCGGCCAAACCGAGCGCAACGGTGGTTGGCCGGGCCGACGACGGGAAGAGCCTGGAGTGCCTGGTCGTCGAGCTCGACGGAACGACGGACCGACCTGATGGCTCGACCTATCACATCACCTGGTCGCTTGGGCCCGACCGGCGGCCGATCGAAAGCAATGACGTGCTGCGCGATCGCGGGTGGGAAAGAATTCCCGTTCCCATCCCCATCGACCTCGAGCCGGCGCGTTTCTGATGGCGCGCCGCCCTCATCTCTTCCTCGATTGCGATGGAGTGCTCGCCGACTTCGATGCTGGCGCGAAGCACTTGCTTGGAATGACCCCCGCGGCGTTCGAGAAAAAGCATGGCAAGGGCGAATTTTGGAAGCGGCTGGCTCGCGCCCGGAACTTCTATGGCGATCTGCCGGAGATGGCTGACGCGCAAACGCTGTTCCTGGCGGTGAAGCATTTGAAGCCGACCATCCTCACCGGTCTGCCGCTCGGGCGCTGGGCCGCGCCTCAAAAGGAGCGCTGGGCGGCGGAGCATTTCCCGGGAGTTCCGATCATAACGACCATGGCGCGGCAGAAGCATCTGCACATGGACCCGGGCGACGTACTCGTCGACGACCGTGAAAATCATCGCCACCTGTGGGAACATGCGGGCGGGATTTTCATCCATCACAAGAATGCCAAGGACAGCCTCGAGCGGCTGGCAGAAATCTATCCGTCGGTGAAGTCGAATGTTGAGGCGGAGGCTTAGGCCGCCTGCTGGATGTCGACCTTCTCGACCCACTCCGGCCAAAACACCGGCTCGCGGCTGGACCAGCCGGGCGCGGTCGCCGCGCTCTCGCTGATCGACTGGAGCAGGATCCTGCGGCGATCGGGGTGAAGGTGCGGAAGCGCCGCGGCCGAACAGAAGGCCGAAGGCAGCCACGGCCGCGAGGCGGCGCCGATGAGCCGCTCATATAGGAAGCGGTAGGCCGCGAAATTCGGAAGGCGATCCTGACCGAGGTCGAATGCGCTCAAGGTGATCAGCATGCCGATGAACGGCTCGATCATGTCGAGCCCGCTGTCGTCTGGCACCTGCAGGCGCAGGTGATCGAGCTGCTTGTAGAGACGAGCCTGGGCGCGGATCGACGCGGCTTCGCCTTCGTCGCGGGCCCAGCATTCCATCGCGTCGCGGCGGCCGTACGCTACGTCGAGCGACCGGCGGATGTAGCGCTGCGTAGCTTTGGGAAAGCTCGCAAACTCCTTCATCTCCGAGATCAGCATCGCGCCGCTTGCCGGCTGGCTGGTCCGCGTAATCATGAACCCGACTCCTTTTGCCCGGAGAGGATCATGCGGCTCGGCTACTTGCGATATGGTTAACCACAATCCCACCCCTCGTTCAGATTGAATCAGAGGGGAGTCCGCGCGTCTAGGCTAGAAATTGACCTTGCAGCTTAAAACTGTGGATTGTTGATTTATTGCAACGGCGCGTTTTTTTTGTGACGCGGCCGAAACTTATTGGGGAAATCCCGACGATGGTACTGGATCGTCGTCTTGGCCCGGCTGCGAAGTCGCGGGCGGATCGGACGCGTCCATCGATTCGTCGCTTCCGACGTCGACCTTCGCATCCTGGTCGTCGGGATTGCGTTTCAGCTTACGCTCCAGCTCGCGCTCGGGATCGCGGGGCAACACGGCCGGCGGCGCAGATTCTTGCTTTTTGTCGTCGTTCACCCGACCATTCCCTTCGATGACACTGCAAGGCTGTAACGAGCGGTCGAGGGCGCCGTTCCGGTCGGTGAGGCCGATCGGTTTCGACCGGCTGGCGGGACGGTTCGGCGAATGGGCAACGGGCGGTTTGCAAGCGGGCCGCTTTGCGACAACACCAGCCCTATGCTTCTGACGGACGAATATTCCCCGACGACCCGCTTCGGCGACTGGCCGCTGGCGCTGAAGTCGATCCTCGGCTTCTGGCTGTTCTATGCTCTGACCGTGGTCGCCCGCGCCTTTCTGGGCACGGACCCGCTGACAGTCCTGACGAACAAACTGTCCGTCATCGTCATCGGAATCGTCGTCACCCTTCTCATCTATCTGGCGATCGCTGCCTTCGGCTTAGGCCACACCATCGGGCGAAAAGCGATTATCGCGGCAGCCGCATCGCTCATTGGCGCGGTCGCCATGGGCGCAACGCTGATCCTGATCGAAGACTATATGCGGGAGAGCAAGGAGGAGTTCCGGTTCCAGGCGCGGGAGGGCTTCACGGTCGTCGAAAAGGGCCAGCAGATCCGGATCGAGCGAACGGCGCAGGAGCCGGTCATACTGACCTTCCCGAAGGTCCATGAGCTCGATCCGATGAAGCGCTTCCGCTACGCCCTCGACCTTTCGGTGACCTGGCTCTTCTTTTTCCTCGCCTGGAGCGCTTTCTATCTCGCCAACCAGGCCCAGGCCGAAGCGCACGGAGCTCAACGGCGCGCGACTGAAGCCGAAAGCGCGGCGCGGGCCGCGCAAGTCCGGGCGCTGCGCTACCAGGTCAACCCGCACTTCCTGTTCAATACTCTGAATTCGCTGTCCTCGCTGATTATCGCGGGCCGCGGCGAAGAAGCGGAATCGATGGTCCTGAAGCTGTCGACCTTCTTTCGGTCGAGCCTGACGCTCGACGCGACGGCCGACATCAGCCTGGCGGAGGAGATCGCGCTTCAGCGCCTCTATCTCGATATCGAGAAAGTCCGTTTCCCGCGACGGCTCAAGGCGGAATTCGACATCCCCGAGGACCTCGAGAATGCGCGTCTTCCAGCGCTCATCCTCCAGCCGATCGTCGAAAATGCCATCAAATACGCTGTCTCGCCGACCCGCGACACAGTCACGTTGAGCATTATCGCTCGCGAGGCAGGGCCGGGCCGCTTCACGATCGAAATCAGCAATAGCGGTGGGCGTCCGGCGCCCGCGAAACGCGATGCCCACGGCAATGGCAACGGGACGATCAGCACCGGGGTCGGGATTGCCAACGTCTGCCAGAGGCTTTCGGCGCGCTTTGGTTCACTCGCGAAATGCGCCTACGGACCGAGAGGCGACGGGGGTTATAGCGTCCTTTTGACCTTGCCTCTGGATCGGTCCGATGTCTGACTCAGAATTGAGAGTCCTGATTGCCGACGACGAACCGCTCGCGGCCGAGCGCCTGCAGCTGTTGCTCGCAAAATGCGACGGCATCGACCTCGTTGGAACGGCGACGGACGGCGACAGCACGGTTCGGATGGCCGAAGCGCTCACCCCCGATCTGCTCCTGCTCGACATTGCCATGCCGGGGCTGGACGGGATCGGCGTCGCCCGCGCTCTCGCCGAATCGCGCCCATCCCCGGCGGTGATCTTCATCACGGCCTTCGACCAGTTCGCGGTCGCGGCCTTCGAGGTCGAGGCAGTCGACTATCTGATGAAGCCGGTCGAGCCGAGCCGGCTCCAGCGCGCACTCCAGCGTGGACGCGATTATCTCGAGCGGCGCGAAACCAAGCCCGCCGCACGGCCCGAACCTTCGGCACACTTGGAGGAATTCTGGGCGTCGGATTTGACCGGCCTCGTCCGAATCGCCTCGCGCGACATCGACCGAGTGTCGGCGGAGCGTGACTATATGCGGCTTCACGTCGGCCGCAGGAGCTGGCTGATCCATCATTCGATGGCCGCGCTCGAGGAGGGCTTGGACCCCGAACTGTTCGTTCGGCTTCATCGCTCGGCGATCGTGCGCAAGGACTTCATCACGGGTTTTACGAGAAATCCGTCGGGCCGCTGGATCGCGCGCCTCGCCGATGGGACCGAGCAGCCGGTCGGACGGCTCTACTCGGACCGCGTCCGAAGTATCGCTGGCAGGTAAGGAAAAGCCGCCGCCCGCCCCGGGGAAAGGCGAGCGGCGGTCACCAGGAATCGCTCACGGAGCCGATACGATGATGGCCGACGCGCCGAGCACTTCGACGGTTCCCCGGCGGGCTGCGGCGACCGCGGCCTCGTAAGCTGGCCTAGCGCCTTCCAGCGCATCGCTACGGCAGACGTTGGTCGCGGTGGCAAGCGCAAGCTGGCGGCTGTCCTCGATCTCGCACACGACGCGCGCGCCGTAAGCCATACGACCCTGGAGCCGGTTCTGCCCCACCTTCGTGGCGAGGTCGAGGTCGGCAAATGATATGCGCACTGAGTTGATCGTCTCGGCCTGGCTGACGGTCGGGGCGACCAGCGCCGAAGCGACGAAGACTGCCGCGACGGCAAAGGCGGGTTTCAACATTTGACGTCTCCCTTTTTGTGCGGCGCGAGATTCGGAGGGGACCGCTCCCGCGCCGCATGGGAGAAATGCAGCGGCAGGCGAGCGAAGTCGCGGCGCTGTCGACAAGCATTGGGGCGGAGTCGTCGCGCCGACAAAGGCCGTTCGTCAGGCCTCCAACCGACGAACGGCGGTCAGCCAGCGTTCAGGAAGTTGGGCCGTCTCTCGTTGTGTGGTCGACGACCGTCGTCACGGCGACGTCGAGCGTGACATTGCCGACGGTTCGGAAAATGTCGGGGATCATCTCGACCGCGACGAGCAGGCCGAGAGGGGCGATCGGAGTTCCGAGCGCAAGCGCGATTGGCGCGATCGAGCTGATGAAGCTGACCTCGCCCGGCAGGCTGACCGCGCCGTAGCTCATCACGGCGCCGACCGCGGTCGCGGCGATCATCTGCGCCATCGTCGGCTCATAGCCGAGCCAATGGGCCACGTAGAAAGCCACCGCGGTGTTCATAGCGGGGCCGGTCGCTCGAAAGAGCGCAACCGAAATCGGGAGGGTGACATCGGCAACCGGCTCACGCACCCCCATTGCACGGACCGACGTCAGCATGGCCGGAAGCGAGGCGAGCGACGAACGCGTGGAAATCGCAACCGCCTGCGGAGCAATGAGTCCCCGGGTGAAAGCCCCAGGCGAGACCCGGCCCGCGACGATTGCGAGCGGATAACCCAGCAAAGTGATGAGGATCCCGATTGCGGAGATCAAAACGACATAATGGCCGAGGCCCGCGAATGCCGAGCTGCCCGCCGTCGATCCGACCGAGAAGGCGAGTGAGAAGACTCCCAGCGGAGCGACCCACAGCACCCATTCGATGATCACGATTAGCGCGTCTCCGATCGCTTCGAACAGGGCGACGATCGAACGCCGGCCTTGTTCGGGAATGTATCCGAGCGCGAGCGCGAACAGGACCGAGAAGACGACCAGCGGCAGGATGTCGCCGTTCGTCGCCGCAGCGAACACATTGTCGGGAACGACCCCCTTGAAAAAGTCCGCGATCCCGGGGAGCGGAGTCGAGGTCTTCTGCTCGACCCCCGCGAGGGCCGCCTGGAGTCCCGCCGCCGTCTCGCGCGCCAGCGGGAATGCTCGGGTGAGCCCGACGATCGCCAGCGCGCCGATCACCGATGAGACCGTGCAGATGACGACGATCCAAAACACCGACCGCCCGGCGATCCGGCCGCCGAGCGCTGCCTCGGCGCTCTTCGCGATGCCGACCACGAGCAGCGCGACGACGAGCGGGATCACCGTCATTTTCAGCGCATTGAGCCAGAGAGTTCCGACGAACCCGGCAACGGCGAGAAGGTCGCCTCGAACATTCTCGGCGAGGTTCGCCGCAAAGACCCCGAGCGTGAGGCCGATGAGCAACGCGGCCAGCGCCCAATAAGCGCGAAAGCCTCCTCCGCCGCCCTTGCTCAACGCGGCTTCCTGAACTTGAGCACCACGCGGTCGGTCTTGCCGCGAATTTTCGGATCGAAGACGAGCAAGCTGTGATCGTCCGCCGGGTTGCGCAGCATGTCGCTGGAACCGACCAGCTGGAAGCCCGCGCGTTTGAAGTCGGCCTTGATCACGTTTGGATCGATCCGATGCAGCTTGTCGACCGTCGCCCGGGCGTCGTTGTTCGGATTGGCGACATGGTCGATAATGCCCACGACCGCGCCCGGCTTCATCGCCGCGTAGATCGTCTTTAGCCACTGATCGGGGTCCATCCGAGGAATCCCGCGCTTGGCGTTCTCCCAATAGACGTCGTGATAATCGAGATTGATCAGCATGAAGTCATATTTGCCGGCTGGGATGTCAGGCGATTCCATCGGGCTGACCCGCATCCAGACATTGGGCTGCTTGGCGTGGACGGCCTGGTAAGCGTCGGCCACCTTCTGAGTGTAGAACTGTTGCGGCTGCCAGACGGTCACGTGGCCCTTCGGTCCAACCGCGCGGCCAGTGATTTCAGCCCAGTAGAAATTTCCGCCGAACGGGTCCGCCACTCGCATTCCCGGACGAAACCCGAGGAACTTGAGCACCTCGGCCGGCTTGCGCGATTCGTCCAGCTTCACATTGTCCGGCGAGCGGTCCGGCGATGCAACTGCTGCGGCAATGGTATCGGTTGAAGCGGCCGGCTTGGCGAGGAGCGGAGAGGCGGCGACGAGGAGGAGAGCTGCAAGGCTGAATGCGCGCATGGGCGTGATTCCTTGTTTGAGCCGAACGTCCTTAGCACCGTCGGCTGTCCGCGCCAGCCAAGCCGAATTTCACTTGCGCAAGGCAGCGTTTTGACTAGCGTTCGACGGGTCGGCTTTCGAGGGGGATTGAATGGCGACGATCGTCGAACCCGTTGCGGACCGCAAAGCATCGGAACGCAAATTTTATTCGCGAATGGCGCTCTTTCTTGTCGGTGTCGTGTTCATCGGCTTTGCGCCGAGCTTCTACCTGCGCGGAATTGTGCCGGAATATCCAAGGCCCAATCCCTCGCTCCCGCCCGCCGTGCTCTTCCACGGCCTTATGTTCACCTTGTGGATGGCGCTTCTGGTCCTCCAGACGCAGCTGATCGCGACGCGCCGAACCGAAGTGCACATGAAGCTCGGCAAGGCGACGATGCTGGTCGCGATTGCTCTCATCCCCGTCATGTATTTGACGGCGGTTTGGGCGGTCGCACGGCACAGCCACCCACCCTTTACGGATGACCTCAACTGGACCGCGATCCCGCTCGCGGTGATCCCGGCGTTCGCCTTCCTGGTTTACGAGGCCTGGCGGCGCCGCAAGCAGGCGCAGTGGCACAAGCGGCTGATGCTGTCCGCGACGATCATGTTCGCGGCCGGCCCCGGTTTCAGCAGGATCCCGCTCGCTCCGCCCACCTTCTGGGCGTTCACGATCCAGCTCCTCGCCGGGACAGCGCTCCTGTTTGCGCCCCTTTTCATCTGGGACCGGCGGACTCAAGGTCAGGTGCATCCCGCGACCTGGACCGGCTACGCGGTTGCGACCGCTGCGGCGGTCATCCCACTGGCGCTGATCTACACCAACAGCTGGGCCGGCATCGCCGCGAAGCTGCCGGGGGTCGGAGGCTAGCCGAACAGCGCCTTGCGCCGTTCGAGGCTCTCGGCCGGCCATATCTCGCTGCTGTCGTAATAGGCCTCGACGGCACGCACGCCCTCGGGAAGCTGGACCCAGGGCAGCTTAGAGCGCGTGTAGATGTGAATGTCGGGCGGCACCTCGCCCGGCTCATCGAGCGTGCCGACGCGGACGAAGCGTAGGATGTCCTTCGCGCCGCCGTAATTGCTCCACAACGCCACTTTGCAATCCGGGCATCGCCAGATCTGCTGGCCGCGACCGCTTTCGGATGGGGTCATGATGGGCTCGGGAGAGCCTTGCAGAGTCTCAACCTGATCGCTCTCGATCAATGCGTTGATGACAAACGCGGAGCCTGTCTCCGTCTGACAGCTGGTGCAGTGGCAGCAATGCACGAACATCGGGTCGCGGTTCAGCCGATAGCGGACGGCGCCGCAGGTGCATCCGCCCTCACGCATTGGCTCCCGTCCTTTCCTTGGCCATCGAGGCGACCAGCTTCAGCGCCTCATGCGCCGACATCGCCGCGCCTTCCTGCCACGTGCCCTGATAGCTCAAATGCTCGCCGGCGAAGACGATCGGCCCCTCGGGCTTCAGAAGTTCGAGATATTCGGGCCCTCGTTGGGCCGGATTCGCCGGGCCTCCGCCCCAGAGAGTTCCGACTGTTTCGGAATAAGGCGTGAGTCCCCAGGCAACGGTGACGGCCTTTTTCAGCAGGCGCGACTTGCCCGGATGAAGCGCTTCGATGGAATCGCGGGAGATTCGGAAACGTTCCTCGTGGCTGAGGCTCGCGAACTTGTCCGGGTTTCCCTGGACCGTCCAGCCGGCACAATAAGCGCCGACAAGCACGCCTTTGGGGGAACCATATCCCTCGGAAGGATAGATCACATTCTCGTTCATCCGATCCGTCCAGGCGAGGCCGCCGTAGATGTCGTCGCGCTCCCAAAAGCGCGGCGCTTCGAACGCCAGCTTCACGCTTCGCAGCTGGCGCGTAGCGCCCGCGATTGCGGTCTTCTTCGCTGTCGAAAAGTCGTTGTCGAGCCGCTGCAGGATCGGGATGGGCAAGGTGCAGATGCAAAAGTCGGCCTGGGTCATCTGCTTGCCCGGACCGTGCTCGATGCGGACTCGGCTGCCGACGCGGCGGATCGACGTAATCGGCGTGCGGAGGCGAACCGCCGGCTTCACCCGCTGATAGATTGCCTGCGCGATGCGATCCATTCCGCCGACCGGCTGGAGCATGGTCGCCTGCATGTCCCAGATGGATTCGAAGAGGAACGGAAGGGCGATGCCTCGGCCGCGTTCGAGGTCTTTTAGTGCAAGCGGCTGAAGGAGGACCGGACTCTTATCGTAACCGCCTCCTTCCACAGCATATCCGGAGCTTCCGCGCGGAGTGTATCGACCCTTTTGGTCGAGGCTGCCCCAAGGGGCGAGGAATTCGCGCAGGAATTCGAGCTCGGCCTTCGGAACATCCTTATCGAGCGCGTGCTGGTCGATCGCCTTGGCGAGCAGTTCGCTGATGCGGCCATGAAGGTCGAACACCAGCCGCCGCTCCTGAAACACTTTGCCGCCGAAATCCCAGCCCGCATTGCGGTTGACGTTGACGAACGTTTCCATCCGGACGCCGAAGCGGCGGGCATAGCCTAAGATGATGCGATGCGTGCTCGGAATGCGTGCGGCGCCGGCGTTGAAATAAAGCCCGGGATCGAACGTCGCGCGTTGATCGGGACGTCCGGTCTGGACGATCCGGTCACCCCCGCGGAGGGTCCACACACGTCCGCCGATCCGATCGCGTGCTTCCAGCACCGTCACGCGATACCCGGCCTTCTGCAGCTCGTAGGCTGAGACGAGACCGGCAATTCCGGCCCCGAGGATCACCACCGAACGGCCGCGCCCGCTTCGTCCCGGAAGCTGGAAATTCTCGGCTCCGGCGGGGGTCGGGATCGCGAGGCCCATAGCTTCCATGGCGAGATAGGTCGCCCCCGCTCCGCCAATCGTCCCGATCTGCTCGAGCAACGCCCTGCGCGTCAGTCCCATGCGACTCGCCCCTCTGCCGCGTGAATCCTGAGACAGTCTGACAGCAAATCGGGCTCTTCGCTTCAAAAATTCGACCAAGCGGCGGCATCGCCAAAGCGCTTCAAGCGTTTCCTAACCGAGCCTCAACAACCCGAAGGAGCGTGAATGATGACCGACCGCAAGGATGAAATCGCGACCCTCAACACCTTGATCGCGACTCTGATCGACAGCGTCACCGGCTATGAGGACGCCGCCGCCAACAGCGAGGCCGGCCGCTTCGCCCAACTGTTCCGCGAACGCGCGGGCGAGCGCCAGCGCGCAGTGGAGGACTTGCGCAGCGAAGTCCGGCGGCTAGGCGGGAATCCCGAGGACGACGGCTCGTTCATGGGCAAGACGCACCAGCGCTTCCTGGATCTCAAGGCGGCGATTACCGGACGCGATGAAAAGGCGATCATCAATGAAGTCGAGCGCGGCGAAGATTACCTCAAGGAAAAATTCGAGACCGCGCTCAGCAGCGGGCATTTGGGCGGCGAATCCCGGTCCGCGGTGGAGCGTGCCTATCAATCGGTCCGCTCCGGCCACGACCAGATGAGCCAGCTGAAGCATGGCCTGGAAGCTTCGTCCTAGGCATCGAAGCACTCTGATCCGGGGTGGGTGCGGGGCGGCTCTCAGGCCAGCGGAGCCGCCCCGTTTATCGTCCGGCGCTCAGTAACCCATCAGGGCGAGTACCTCGCGGCGGCTTCGTTCGTCCTCGCGGAACGTGCCCATCATCCGGCTCGTGGTCATGACCACTCCGGGTGTGTTCACTCCGCGCGCCGTCATGCAGGCGTGCGTCGCCTCGATGACCACCGCGACCCCCTTGGGCTGGAGACGCTGCCAGATCGTGTCCGCGACCTGAGCGGTGAGTCGCTCCTGCACCTGCAGCCGCCGCGCAAAGCCGTTCAACACCCGCGCGAGCTTGCTGATCCCGACCACGCGGTCGCGCGGCAGGTAAGCGATCGACGCCTTGCCGATGATCGGCGCCATATGGTGCTCGCAGTGTGACTGGAACGGAATGTCCTTCAGCAGGACGATCTCGTCATATCCGCCGACCTCTTCGAACGTTCGACTGAGGTGAACGGCGGGATCTTCAGCATAGCCGCGAGCATATTCGCGCCACGCGCGAGCGACTCGGCGCGGAGTGTCGAGCAGGCCTTCTCGATCGGGATCGTCGCCAGCCCAGCGGATCAGCGACTTGATCGCCTCGCGAACCTCGCCGGGGATTTCGCACTCGGGCGCCGATTCGACGAGGTCGCCGTCCTCCGGCTCGCCGTGGTCGAATGGTGGGTTCATTCCTTAAGCTCCCGCGCAATGTCTTCGGCAATCGCAGCCGCTTGCCCCCGAATGTCGGGGACGGCAATGATCTCCCAATAACGACCTTTGGTCAGTGGCCCCAACGCCCACAGCCGGTTTCCGACCCGAGAATGCTCATCGACCTCGAGACCGATCCCCAGATGATCCGGTCGGACGACGCCGGACTCAAGTAGCCCGCGAAGCAGCGGGTCATGCGTCCGTTCCACCACGTGCAACGGACCCGTGCAGTTTATGACCGAATGAAAGCGCTCGGTTGCGGTGCGCTCCGAGCCGCGGCGGCGGATTTCGACCTCCAACCCGCCGTCGGCGGGCTTGGCGGCAACCACGCGCCCCGCCACGATCTCGAGCCGGCCATCGGCGACCATGTCGTGAATTCTGGCCGCGACCTGCGGCGCTATTCGGTGGCGGTGAACATCCCACCAGGGCCGCGCATGCCTCAGGAACCGGAGCTGCTGATCGATCCCCAGGCTCTGCCACAAGGCGTGGCTGTGGGGTCTTAGGCTGTCGATCGCCGCGCGCCAGCCGACCTCGGCCGAGCGCCGGCGGAGCCAGCGCCACAGCCCGAGAAGATTTCCCTTGGGCAGGACGTCGAGCTCGACCGGCGCGGGATCGAAATCGGCATGGGAGCGCGGGACCTGCCCCCTGCGCGAGAGAGCCACGATCCGGCCGCGATACCCGGCTGCGTCGAGCGATAGCGCAAGGTCGATCATCGTGAGGCCTGTCCCGATTAAAAGCGCCGATCCGCCATTCTCGACCAGTTCCCGAACGGCGCCGCGGGCCTCCTCCGCCCATGGATTGTTGACGTAACGCCTTCCGGCTCCAGCGAATGCGCCAAGCGGTTCAGGCTCCTGATTGCCGACGGCAAGGGCAAGCGCTCGGGCGTTCAGGATTCGTCCGTCGTTCAGCGCGAGACGCCAATAGCCGCCATCCAGCCGGGCTTCGACAGCGGATGCATGATCGATTTCGGTATGGCCAATGCCGATCGCGCTCTCGAGGATTTCACGCAGATAACGCCCAAACAGCCGACGCTCCGCGAAGCCGCTCCGATGGCCGCCCTCCGCTTCGAAGCGCCGTGCGAAATGGTCGGGATCATCTGCGAGCGCGCTCATCCCTTCTGCACGAACGTTCAGCAGATGCGCCGGCTCCGTCGTCGAATAAGCGACTCCGTGCCCGGCACGGCCGCTGCCGTCGATCAAGACCGAGCTGATTCCGCGGCGCGATAGCTGGGCCGCGAGGATCGTTCCCGACGCGCCTCCTCCGACGATCGCGACCGGGACGACCCGGTCAGATTTCGTAATCAGGCCAAGCCTCCGGGTTTGCGGCGCCCGCTTTGCGCTTCACCATATGGTCGTGCATGCGCTCGACCGTCTTGCCGGCCGTTTGGGTGAACAGCCCAGGGATCGCCGCGTGGACGAGACAGGCTGCGCCCGCGCCGATCAACTCGGCGCCAATCTTGACGGCGCCGACGCAGTGACCGACCCAGCTCATCCCGAGCGAACGTGGGTGCTCCAGGAATAAGCGGTCGACCGCCCCGCGATGGTCCTCTTGAACGTCCGGCTGATTGGTCGGCATGATCCATTCCCGCTAAAATTGCTGGCGACCCCGACAGGATTCGAACCTGTGGCCCTCAGATTAGGAATCTGATGCTCTATCCTGCTGAGCTACGGGGTCGGCCCGGGCTGTGGAATAGGCATTAGCCGCGCGGCAATCAATTGACCTGGGTCGGCGGGACCACCGGCAGCGGCAGCGGAGCGACCGGAACCCCCTCATCAACCAGCGACTTCGCCTCGGCAATGGTGGCTTGCCCATGGACCTGCTCGCGCTCGATCTCGCCGCTGTGCATCGCGCGCGCGGTTTCCGCGAATTCCTCGCCGACCCAGCGAGAATCCTTGAGCAGTTCGGCCTGCATCGCGGCGACCTTCGACAACGGTCCCTCCGAGGTCTTGCGCGGGACACTGGGCGCCATGGGGGCCTTGGCGACGCGCGACGAATTGCAGAACGGGCACTGCACCAGGCTAGCCGCATTCTGCTCATCGAAATCCGCGTTCGACCGGAACCAGGCTTCGAATGTCTCGCCACCGTCCAGGCACTGAAGATCGAAAATAATCATTGGCTTAGCACGTCGGGGATAGGACGGCGGTGGTTAAGCGCCGGTATGCGCGAGCGCACGTCCGAGATCCGCGAAAGTTCGATGTCGGCAAAGCCGACGCCTTTTCGCTCGCCCATGTCGAGCAATATGTCTCCCCAGGGGTCGACGACCAGCGAATGGCCAAAGGTATTTCGTCCGTCTTCATGATGACCGGCCTGGGCCGCGGCAACGATGAACAATCCCGCCTCGATCGCCCGCGCCCGCAGCAGAGTGTGCCAATGCGCCTGTCCTGTCGGAACCGTAAAGGCGGCGGGAACGGTGATCATATCGGCGTTGGCTTCTGCGATGCGCGCAAACAATGTCGGGAACCTCAAGTCATAGCAGATGGTGAGGCCAAGCTTGCCCACTGGCGTTCCGTTGACAACGACCGCGCTTTGGCCGGCGCGATAAACGGCCGACTCACGCCAGCTTTCTCCGGTTGGAAGATCGACGTCGAACAGGTGAATCTTGTCGTAGCGCGCCTGCACATTGCCCGCGCGGTCGATGACGAAGCCTCGGTTGGCGACCTTTCCATCGTCAACGAGAATGGCAAGCGAGCCCAGATGGACCCAGATGCCCCGCTCGCGCGCCGCATCGCGGCAAGCAGCGAGGACCATGTCTTGATCCTCCGCGCGAAGGTTCGCCGAGGCACGCTGGGAGTCGCGGTCAAGGAGCCCGGACATTTCGGGCGTGAAAAGCATGGCCGCACCGCCGAGCGCCGCTTCGCCGATAGCCTCGACGAGCGCCATCGCATTGGCGGCGGGATCGATGCCGGTGTTCGACTGGAAGAGCGCGATCCGGGTCATGCGGCGATCAGCTCGTCCAGCCGGCCTTCACGTTCCAGCGCGACGAGGTCGTCGCATCCGCCGATGTGGCGTCCGGCAATGAAGATTTGCGGAACCGTCATCCGTCCATTCGCGCGCTCGATCATTACCTGGCGCATTTCGCCTCCGAAATCGACCGCGATTTCCTGATATTCGATGCCCTTGCAGTCGAGCAGGTGCTTGGCCCGCCAGCAATAAGGGCAGAAACTCTTGGTGTAGATTTCGACGAGCGGCACGAACCATCCTTTCACGCCGATACTTAAGCGCAAGCGTCAACGCATCAATTGCGAAGGTTTCACCACTCTTGCCCAAGCGACAAGCTCGACTTGCGCCGCCCCGGCCCGCTTGAGAGCACGGGCGCAGGCTTCGGCCGTACTCCCTGTCGTCACGACGTCATCCACGAGAATCACGGTGCGGCCCGCGACAGCATTCTCGTCCCGAACCCGAAAGGCGCCGGCGACGGCCTTCCTGCGCTGGATTGCGCTCATGCCTTTGAGCGGCGGAGTGCGCCTGATCCGGCGAAGCGCGAAGGGATCCGCCGGAATGCCGAGGATCCCAGACAATTCCTGTGCGACGAGTGCAGATTGGTTGAACCCCCTCCACCACAGTCGGCCACGGTGCAGCGGAACTGCCACGATCAGTCGGTCGCCGCCGTCCTGATTGACCAAAGGAAGCATATAGCGCGCCATGGTCTTCGCGATTCCGACCTTGCGGCCATATTTCAGACGGATCGCCAGGCTTCGCGAAAGTTCGTCATAGGCGACCGCTGCGCGCGTTCGCGCAATGCGCGGCGGCTTCGCAAGGCAGGCCGCGCACGTGTCGGCATCAGTCGAAGCGAGCGGAATGCCGCACGCTTTGCATCCACCCTCACCGAGGAACTCGATCTGCTTCCAGCAGTCGGGACAGAAACTGTGGACTTCGGCAACGATGATACCGCATCCCGCGCAGCGCGGGGGAAGCGCGAAATCGAGTGCCCAACGCGCGCAGGTTCTTATCGTGCGAACGACCATCTCGCGCTTGTCGCCCGAGGCGCGGCATCGCACAAGCGCCGGCATGCCGGCAGAGCTGTTCGACATGGAACTTCGCGCAATACGCCGAGACCGTGCCTTCCGGCGCGGGCCGGAACTGTTTCTTTTCGAGCGGGTCTTCGAAGATTGCCTCGACCGTCTCGGACTTATTCAGCAGGGCTTCGGCGCCGCCCTGCTGATCGGGTGCCCCGATCCCGCGTGGCCGGGACGACTTGCCGGCTTCGCGCGCGAAATTACGGTCGTCGACCCCGGCCCCTGTTTTGCCCAGGCCGCGGGTGGATCGTGCGTCGTCGAAGAGCAGCTGGATGTCGAGCCGGGCCGGTTCGACCTGTGCGTCGCCGTCGGTACGCTCGACACGGTGAATGAACTTCCGAAGACGCTGGCGGAAATTCGCCGGTCGATGGCGCCCAATGCCTTCTTCGTCGGAGCCATGACCGGCGGCGATACATTGCCCCAGCTTCGAGCCGCGATGCGCGCCGCGGACCAGGTCGAGAGTTTCGCCGTCCCGCACGTCCATCCCCGGATCGAATCCGCGATGCTGGCCTCCCTTCTGTCCGCATCTGGATTCGCCAACCCGGTCGTCGACGTCGATCGGATCCAGGCGTCATATGAAAGCCTTCAGGGGCTCGTGCATGACCTGCGCGGAATGGGTGCGACCAATATTCTAAAGCAGCGCTCGCCGCGTCCGATGCTCAGGGCCGCGCGGCAGGCCGCGCTCGACGCCTTCGCCGCGGCCGGTCGTACCGGGCGCACCGTGGAGACCTTCGAAATCCTCAATTTTGCGGCCTGGACCCCGGCTCAGGGATGAGCCCGCGTTAACTTTGTCCGCAGACAGACTTGTTAACCTGCTTGACGGTACACCCTAGGCGTGGACGTGGACCAGAATGGAGGGTGGCGTGGACGCTATCCGGAGAACTCTGTGCAGGCTTAGCCGTGATAATCGCGGCGCGACTGCTATTGAATATGGCCTGATTGTCGCCCTCATCGGCGTCGCCATCATGGGTGCTCTAAGCAACCTGGGCGGCGGAGTGGGCGGCATGTGGTCGAAACTCAACAATACGGCTCAGAGCAAGTTGTGAGGCGCCGGCGAAGTTAACTGGGCCGCCGACCGAAGACGATCAGCTTCACTTTCTGGCCGGGAACGAGCCGGCTGTTTGCCGCGAGTCCGTTAAGCGACAGGAATCGATCCAGCTGAAAGTCGCGGTAAGCCATCCGGCTTGCCAGCGACTGCACGGTATCGCCCCGGCCAACGGTCTGGACGTGAATGATTCGGGGACGGATCGCCGCGGCTTCTTGCGGAGTGATCCGGCGCAGCGAGTTGACCATCCCCGCAAACGGCTGGATTCCGTATCCGCCTGGCGTAAGCATCACGAAATAATAAACGCGCTGCGCATCCCATTGATAGGCGAACACGCTCGCGTCGATCACTCCGGAGCTGGTGTTCACGCGTGTCGTGGTGAATGCCGCGGGCATCCCATTGACAGTCGTGCGCTGGGGCGGCGGGATCGCAATTTGCATCTGCCCTTCGGTCAGCTGCCGGAAGGCGGCTAGGATCGCGTCGTCCAGGGTTCCTCGGCCGCCGCGGAACTGAGCCTTTCCGGCCGATCCCGAAATCGTGACGGCGTCGGTGCCGTTCTGCATCCGATAGCCCGTCGGGACCCTGAATTGGATTCGAAGATCGGGATGGGTGAAGGTCGGGCCCTCGATCACGCCCTGAGCGGGATCGTCGTCGACGTAGAGGCCTTCGAGCTGACTCAGGAACTGGTCTCGGTTGCGCAGCCCCGAGCCGAGCCGGCCGGTCGCTCGCGCCTCCGCGAAGGCGCGTTGGGCCCGGTTCTCGCTCAACGGGTGGGTACTTGCCCATTCGGGAGTCTGGCGATTGGTGCGTCCCTGGAAGCGTGCCTGAAGGGCGGTTGACCGTGCGAGGGCGGCAAGGATGGCGGGACCACCGCCAGGATCGTAACCCGCGGCGACGAGATAGCGGGTGGCGAGGGCGTCGGCTTGATATTCCTGCTCACGTGAGAAGCTAAGTGTCGCAAGCTGCGACCGGCTCTGCGCCATCTGGGCCGCCGCACTTCCGATCGGACCACCGAAGATTCCGCCGATGATCGCTCCCAGCACTCCCCAGACGTTTGTGCGCTGGGCATAGGCCTGGCGAGCCCGAGCATGGTTTGCCGCGATATGAGCGACCTCATGCCCAAGCGCGAAGCCGAGCTGGGCCTCATCGTCCATGATCGTGAGCAATTGCCGAGTGACGTAGACGTAGCCTCCCGGGACCGACATCGCATTCTCGACAGCCGAATTGAGGGTCGTGAAGTGCAAGACCTGGCCAGGATTGGCCACGCCCGACATAACGCCGACCCGCCGCCCGATCGACTCTACATAGCTCGACCGCGGGCCCGTTTCTGCACCGCCCATTTCCTCGACAATGGCGGCATGCTCACGCTGAGCCTCGGCCACGTCGCGCGGGTTGAGATAGCGCGGAGCCTGCGCCGCAGCGGGCGTCAGCGCGAGGGCGGCCGCCGCAAGGAAAAGCACTGGTTTACGAATCACGGACCTCTCCGGTTTGCGGCCGAATATCGGGGAATCTTTTGAACGGGAGATGACTGGGCCGGTTCCAACAGCGTCCGGACGCGGAGTCAGCCGATGGCGAGATATTTGGCCCGGCGCTGCGCCAGCAGCTCGTCAGGTCCGAGCGCTGCGCACCCTTCGAGTTCCTCGATGATCGCGCCCTTCAAGGCGCCGATGGCGGCTTCGGGGTCGCGATGCGCCCCACCGAGCGGCTCGGGAATCACCCGGTCGATCACGCCCAATGCCTGAAGGTCCGCGGCGGTGATCTTCATGGCCTCGGCGGCTTCCGCGGCTTTGTCGCCTGTACGCCACAGGATCGACGCGCAGCCTTCCGGCGAAATGACCGAGTAAATCGCATGCTCGAACATCAAAACCCGGTTGGCCGATGCGATCGCGACCGCTCCTCCCGACCCGCCCTCTCCAACGATCACCGCGATCATCGGCACTTTGAGGATGAGGCATTGCTCGGTGGAGCGGGCGATTGCTTCGGCCTGGCCGCGCTCTTCGGCCTCAACGCCCGGAAACGCGCCGGGAGTATCGACCAAAGTCACGACCGGGAGTCCGAACCGGTCGGCGAGTTGCATCAGCCGGATCGCCTTGCGATAGCCCTCCGGCTTGGCCATCCCGAAATTGTGCTTCAGGCGCGAAGCGGTGTCGTCGCCCTTTTCGTGACCGATGAGCATCACCCGGCGGCCGTCGATCCGAGCGAGGCCGCCGACGATCGCGGGGTCGTCGGCGAACGCGCGGTCTCCGGCAAGCGGCAGGAAATCCTCCGCGATCCCGGCGATATAGTCCTGGAAGTGAGGCCGCTCGGAGTGCCTGGCGACGAGCGTCTTTTGCCACGGCGTCAGCCGGGCATAAGTGTCGCGCAGCAACTTGTTCGCCTTCGCCTCGAGTTTCGCCACCTCGGAGTCGATGTCGATGTCTTCGGAGCTGCTCGCGGTTTCCTTGAGCTCGGCGACCCGGGTCTCGAGCTCGGCGATCGGCTTTTCAAAATCGAGATAGGTGAACATTTGAAGCGGGCGGGTAGGACGAAGCAGGCGCGGACGTCAACGAGAACGGGTGGCGAGTGGATGTCGCGTGTTCACCAGCTCGACCAGCCGGGCGCTGTCCACGTGGGTATAGATTTGCGTCGTGGCGATGTCGGCATGACCGAGCAGCGACTGCAGGACGCGGAGGTCCGCCCCGCCCGACAAAAGGTGCGTGGCAAAGGCGTGGCGAAGGACGTGCGGGCTGACGCGATCCGGCAAGATCCCCGCGTCGCCCGCCATCTGACGAACGATTTGGAACAGGCGAACCCGGCTAAGGTGCGATTTGCCGCTCGGGAAAAGCCATGGGCTCGTGGTAGCCACATGCTCCAGCCAGCGCTCCACCGCCGCCTCGGCGCGGGAGGAGATCGGGACGAGCCGCTCCTTAGCGCCTTTGCCGCGAATGATCAGGAACGGTTGGCCCTTTCGCAATGCTCCGCGCGGAAGCCCCACAAGCTCGGTCGCTCGAAGTCCCGATCCGTAAAGAAGCTCCAACAGGGCAAGGTTGCGGACGGATATCGCGGCGCCGCTCGACGCGCGGTCCTCGGCCTCGACGAACATCCTCTGGACCTCGTCCGCGTCGAGAATCTTCGGGAGCGGTCGCTCGAAACGCGGCCGCGGGAGAGCCGGTGACGGATCGTCCTTTCGATAGCCCTCGTCGACGAGGAAGCCGAAAAATCTTCGAAGCGCCGCCGACCGGCGGGCTACCGTCGCGGGAGCGAGGTCGCGCCATTGTTCACCCAAGCGGGAGATTGCCGTCGAGTCCGCGCCTCCGATGGAGCCGCCGAGCGCGTCGGCCGACCGCTCGAGGTCATTGCGATAGGCCGCCAGCGTGTTGGGCGAGGCCCCGGCCTCGGCAGCCATCATGTCGAAAAATCGGTCGGCCAACGCCTGATCGGACGGGTCCAGGCCCATGGGTCTAGACGCCGGTCACGTCCGGGCGAGTGCCTCGGCGGCGATCATTCGCGCTGTGAAATCCTGGTGAGTACGCACCAATCCCGCGACAACATGAAAAAGATGCGATGCGGGTACCTGATCGAAATCCGGGGTTTGGAAACCCGTCCCCGCCATGATGAGCACGGTTCCCGGCTGGCCGCGGGCGGCGGCGGCATCGATCATCCGAGTCCACACGGACTGGCGGCCGACGCCCAATTCGAAGCGACGGCTCAAGTTTTCGGCCGCATTGGAATTGATCCTGCCGACTCCGGCGAGACCTGCGACCAGGAGCGCGCTGCGGACTTTGCCGGGACTCTTGTCGCGGCTGATGAAGCCGGTGATTCGAGCCACGCTAAGGTCGAGCGCGCGCGGATCGGGAGCTGACAAAGCCAGCATCGCCCAACAACGGTCGCCGGCATCGCCGCCCATCCGCCGGCTCGCTCCGATCCACCGCGCGGCGCCGCGGTCGTATCCGGCCGCGAGCATTGCAGCGATCAGCTCGGGCGCATCGGATTCGAGCTTTGGATCGGGATCGATCAGGCTCGCGGCGCGGCCGAGCATCGCCCGCATTGCCTCGTGCGGAAGGGGATCCTTGGCTTTGTCCAGGAGCCCGCGAAAGGCGGCGAGCTTGGTATCGCGATCCTTGCCAACGAAGGCCTGCCGCACTTGCCAGGCGTCGGTGTTCGGAAGATCGCTCGGGTCGGTCGAATCGTAGATCGCCGAATAAATGTCGATCATCGACTGGGAGGAGAAGACCCCGAGCCCAGCCGCGATTTTCGCGGATTCGAGGCGCTGGTCAGCCGAAAGCAAGGGCGCGCGCGCCTGGAATGCACGAAGCTGCGTTGACGCGGGCTTGATGAGGCGATCCGGCGGCACCATCCCTGTGGCGGACGCCAGGCCGAACCGCCATGCGGTCAATCGATCCACCGGGTCCCATTCGATCGTAACCGCGCGACCGGTGTTCGATCCGGCTCCAACGACTTTCTGGGCGAGCAGGAGGTCGATTCCGCCGATCCGCCCATGCCTCCGGGCGTCATCGATTTGCGCGGCGGCGCTTTCGGGTTCTCCCGAGAGGGAGGCGCACATGGCACTGACGAGCGCTCGGATCCCCTGGTCATATTTGCGGATTCCGCTTTCGATCGGGCACAGCGCGGGCGGGTCAGCATTGGCGAGCGCGCTTTGCACGGCCACCTGAGTCATTTTCGGAGTGAAGCGGTCGGCATCGACGTCGGCGATCAACATCCGGCCAGCATCGGCTTCCCCGAGCCGGAGAAGCAACCAGGCACGCTCCGCCGCCCAGTCGACCGGATTGACGCTGCGGGGAGCGCGGACCTTCGCCAACAGCGCGTCCCTGAGCGCGATATGGGCCCAGCGCGACGCGATGGGCGTATCCATCCGTCGCATCAGGGTCGATAGAAAAATCCCGCTCACTCCGCCCCACGGATTTTCACCCAGGCCGATTCGAACGGGGTCGAGCCGGCCGGCGACCCAGGGGTCGCGGCGCGCATGGGCCGGATATTCTACTGGAGGCGGTGGCAGCACCAGCGCCTCGAGATTGAGCTCGGTCACCGCGGATTCGCCTTGGCCGGGCGCGGTCGACAAAGAGGATTGCGCCGGCGCGGTGGCAT
Organism: Pseudomonadota bacterium; assembly: GCA_046765675.1. GTDB lineage: Bacteria > Pseudomonadota > Alphaproteobacteria > Sphingomonadales > Sphingomonadaceae > Sphingomicrobium. Next base: position 8,161 of record JBKPOR010000174.1, on the reverse strand, counting down.
TGGCGACCACCGGCGGAGGAGTCGCCTGCGGCTGGGCCTGCGGTTGCGGCTGCGGCTGGGCGGACTGCTGCGCAACCGCCGGAATCCCGAGCGCAGCGACAGCTCCGGCAACGAGCAGGGTTCTAATGCGCATTTCCGCCAGTCGGGACTTCCACTTCAATGGTTTTGGTCGGGCGCTCCTTCGGGACGGTCGAGAGGAAGACGAGCGCGCCGATCAGAAGGACCAAAATGACGATCAGGACAGCAATTCTGGGCATGGAGGCGCTTTTGCCGAGGCCGACAGGCGCTGTATAGTCCCTCGCGTGAGTGAATTTGCGAAGCGCCTCGACCGGCCGGTCGTGCTGGTGGGGCTGATGGGAGTTGGAAAGTCGACGGTCGGACGAAGGCTCGCCAAGCGGCTGGGCCTGCCGTTCGTCGACAGTGATTCGGCGATCGAGGATGCCTCGGGCTTCTCGGCCGCCGAGGTCTATGAACGGTTTGGCGAGGACGATTTCCGCGACGGGGAACGCCGGCTCGTCGCTCGACTGATCGAAGGTGAAGTGCGGATCATCGCGACCGGCGGCGGCGCCTATGTCGACCCGCGCACACGTCAACTTCTCAACGAACGCGCCATCACCATCTGGCTCGATGCTCCGGTCGACATCCTCACGGAGCGCACTGGCCGCCGCGATACTCGTCCGCTGCTCCGCAATGGCGATCGCAAGGGCACGCTCGAAAAGCTTTCGGAGCAGCGCCGTCCGGCTTACGCCGAGGCGCATATTCACATCAAAAGCGGAACCGGCGCGCATAAGGACGTGGTCGAGGCAATCGTCCGGTCGCTCGAGGATTATCTCGCCAAAGGCGCGACCTAGGCCGGGCCTCGAGCCTCTCCCTCGGGAAGCGCGCGGTCGGCCCTGAAGGCCCGCTCCTCGCCCGCATGAAGGTCGCCGGTCGCGGCCTGAAGCTCCAGCCGCTCGCAGTCGCGCATTCGGTAAGCGCGTTCGACTCGATCGACTTCGCCGGCATCGACTCCATGCGCCTTGAGGGCCGCCCGGCCCATAACCACTGCGCTTTCGAACAGCTCGCGCTCAGCGAACGCAATGTCGAGGCCATCGAGCTCGATCATGTGCAGCCGGTCATAGGCCCGGACCATCACCGATGCCTGGGGGAAACCTTCGAGCACGGCGCTGATGGCTGCGCGCGTCATCTCTCCGCCTTCATTGTCATTGCAAAAGGCGATCACCTTGGCCGTGTCGGCCCCCGCCGTGCGAAGCAGGTCAAGCCGCAAACCGTCGCCGTAATAGACCTTGGTCCCGAACTCGCCGGCTGTCTCGATCATGCCCGGCGTCTTGTCGATGATCGTGACTCCAATGCCCTTGGCTTGCATCATCTGCGCGACGGTCTGTCCAAAGCGGCCATAGCCGACGACGATGGCGGTGGTTTCGGGCGATTTTTCCGGCCCTTCGAGACCCTCCGCCCGCACCTCGCGGCGCTCGAGCCAGTCGGTGAGGCGCATCAGGAAGGGCGTCGCGACCATCGACACGGTGACCACCGCAGCGAACAGCGAGGCCGCCTCCGGCGCGATCAGCTGCGCGGCGGCGGCCATCGCGAACAGAACGAAACCGAATTCGCCAGCCTGGCTGAGCAGCAGGCCGAGTCGGAAGCTTCGAGTCCAGGAGAAGCGGAATGCCCGGCTAAGCAAGGTCATCAAGACGGTCTTGATAAGGATCACGGCGGCTGCGAGCCCGATGACCAGCAGCGGCCGAGCGACGATCAGCTTCAGATCAAGAAGCATTCCGACCGACAGGAAGAACAGGCCGAGCAGGATCGAGCGGAACGGCTCAACGTCGCTTTCAAGCTCGTGCCGGTAAGGGGATTCGGCGAGAACGACGCCGGCGACGAAGGCCCCCAAAGCGGTCGACAGGCCGAATTGGCGCATCAGTGCGGCCGACCCGATCACCGTGAATAGCCCAATGACCACGAACAGCTCTCGCTCGCCCAGGCGGCCGATGAATCGGAGCAATGGATTGAGGACCAATCGACCAAAGACGACGAGGGCCGCGACCGCCGCGATCGTGTAGATCGCTAGTGTCCAGCCGACGGGCGCGTTCGGATCCACGGTGACCGGCGCCATCGCGGCGATGATCGTGATCAAGGGGACGATCGATAGGTCCTGGAACAGCAGGATCGAGAATGCGCGCTCGCCCTGCGGAGTATTGAGCTCATTCTCTGAACGGAGCCAGGGGAGCACCTGAGCGGTCGAGGACAGGGCCAAGGGCAAGCCGATCGCCAGCGAGGCCTTGGCGGAAAAGCCGGGGGCGAAATAGAGCAATGCCGCGATTGCCAGCCCGCACAATGCGACCTGGGCCAGTCCGAGCCCGAAGATGTCGCGGCGGAGCCGCCAGAGCCGGCTCGGTTGAAGCTCGAGCCCCACGATGAAGAGCAGGAGTGCAATCCCGACTTCCGACACCCGCTGCACGGCTTCGGGATTGTTGAAAGCACCGATAACGGACGGGCCGATCAGGATTCCCGCGACGATGTAGCCCATGGTGGCGCCGAGTCCGAGCCGCCGAAAAATGGTCACGAACACCAATGCCGCGCCAAGCAGCAGCGCAGCGTCGCGAAGGAGCCCTCCGGCTACGATTGGCTGGACGTCACCCACGCGAGTCCATCGCGGCGAGGAGAGCGCGGAAGGGTAGAAGGATCGCGCCGTGCCGCGACTTGCGCGCTCGGGCCGGAGCGAGCGCGGCAAGGCCCCAACCGGGCTCGACCTCACTGCCGCCCAGCCAATCGCTGAGTTCAGCCAGCGCCTGCCCAACCTCGCCGGCCGAGCGACCGACCGCCCCTTGTTCCATCAGCGCCGCCGACGATTGGCCGAATGCGCAGGCGTGGACCTGCTGCGACAGAGCGGCGACGCGGCCTCCGCCATCGAGCTGCACGGATAGGCTGATCCGGCTTCCGCAGGTGGGCGAACGCAGCTCGGCTCGCCCGTCCTCGCGTTCCAGTGCGCGGGGTTCGTTCAGCGACGCGGCCAACCGCAGGATTTCGGTCGTGTAGAGCGGCGCGTTCATGCCCTCCGCCATTTGGTGCCGGAGGGACCGTCTTCCAAGACTATGCCGTCAGCCTTCAGCTCGTCGCGGATTCGATCAGCGGTCGCGAAGTCGCGGTTCTTCTTCGCTTCGGTGCGCTCGGCAATGCGTGCTTCGATCGCCGACTCATCCGCGCCGCCCTTGAACCATGCGTCGGCCGAGCGTTCCAGCAGGCCAAGCAGGGCCGCGCTGGCTTTCAGCGAATGCGGGTCCTCCAACGCCATCAAGCGAGTGAGAGCGAGCGGAGTGTTGAGATCGTCGGACAAAGCTTCGAGAACGCCTTCATCGACCTCGCCGAATTCCGCGTCTCCAGCCGTTCGATACAGGCGGTCGAGGTTGGTCTTCGCCTGTGCAACCACCTCCTCGGTCCAGCTAAGCGGCTGGCGGTAATGCGCCGACAGCAGAGCGAGCCGCAGCGTCTCGCCGCGATGGCCCTGCTCCAGAAGCTCCGCTGGAGTGATAATATTGCCGAGCGACTTGGACATCTTCTCGCTGCCCATATCGACGAAGCCGTTGTGGACCCAGAAGCGGGCGAGCGGCAGCCCGCCATGCGCGCAGCGGCTCTGCGCAATCTCATTCTCGTGGTGCGGGAAGATGAGGTCGATCCCGCCGCCATGGATGTCGATCGTCTCGCCCAGATGCGCGCGGATCATCGCCGAGCATTCGATGTGCCAGCCCGGACGGCCGCGGCCCCAGGGCGAATCCCAGCCGACCACCTCCGGGCTGCTCGGCTTCCACAGCACGAAGTCGGCCGGGTCGCGCTTGTAGGGTGCAACTTCGACGCGGGCGCCGGCGACCATCGCGTCGCGATCGCGCTTGCTTAAGCTCCCATAATCGGGGTCGCTCGGCACCGAGAACAGCACGTGGCCCTCGGCCTCGTAAGCGTTGCCGAGTTCGATCAGCGCCAAGATCATCGCCACCATCTCGGCGATTTCCTGCGTCGCATGCGGCGCGACGTCGGGCGGCTGGACCCCGAGCGCGCTCATGTCCTCGATATAGAAGCGCTCATAGCGCTCGGTGATCACCGACGGATCGACCCCCTCGGCTTCGGCCGACGCGAGAATCTTGTCTTCGACGTCGGTGATGTTGCGGGCATAGACGAGATTGTCCGCCCCGAACTCGTGCCTGATCAGCCGCGCGAGCGTATCGAACACCACCGCCGGGCGCGCATTACCGATATGCGCGCGACCGTAGACCGTCGGCCCGCACACATACATTGTGATGCGCTTCGGATCTTGCGGTACGAAATCCCGTTTCTCGCGCGTCATCGTATCGTGGAGGCGGATCATCGCTCGTGCTCCACCGGTTTATGCCGCCGCGCCTCGACCCAGTCGACGATCGCTCGGCCGCTCGCGAAGAGCAGGGGATAGCTCCGCGATTTGGTCATCCATTCGGGCCGATCGGCGTCGGGGCCGTAGACCATGTCGGTCGCAAGATTGGCGAGCAGGAAGAACAGGGTCACCCCGAGCAGGCCCTTGAGCATCCCGAACCCGCCGCCGAGCACCCGGTCGAACGGCCCGAGGACCGGCGACCGGCGCGTCCGCCCGCCGAGCGAGCGCGCCACGATCTTCACGATGACGAAGCTTGGAAGGAACAGGATCGCGAAGGCGAGCACCGCAGCCGCGGCCGAGCCGGTATCGAAGCTGCGCTCGATTCCGCCCCACAATTGGGTGTGAAACAGCTTCAGCATTGCGATCGCGACGATCCAGGCGAGCAGCGAGACCACCTCGTGAACGAAGCCGCGCACGAAGCCCACGGCCGCTCCACCGATCAGCAACAGGAAGACGAAGACGTCGAGCGCGGTCATGCAGGCGGCGCTAGCAAGCTCCTCTCGTCATTGCGAGGCCCGGCAAGGCGGCGGCGTTCCAGACTGGATTGCTTCGCTTCGCTCGCAATGACATTCAGAGGACATGTCAGGCGGGCTCGGCGCGGCGAATGCCCCGCTTCTCTTCATTATCGGCGGCGGCGATGAGGCCGACCAGATCGTCCGCGCGGGTTCCAAAATCATCGTGTCGGGCACGTCGGACCTCACCAAGTTGCTCGTCCCGCCGGAGCCGCATCACCGGCTTCACGTCAGCCGCAACTACATCCGGCAGTCGCGACAGGCGGATCTTAGCGGTTACAAAGTGCTCCTCAATCTCATCACCGAGCCGGAGGGCAACGCCAGGGTGCTCGAGACGCTTCGAAAATTGCTGCGCGGAGTAAGCGGCCGGGTGATCAACCGGCCCGATGCAGTGTTGCGCTCAACCCGCGACCAGGTTGCTCGCCTGCTCACCGGCATTCCCGGCCTGGTCGTTCCAAAGACTTTGCGGCTGAACGGCAGCAAGCCCCGGGTCGCCAAAGCGACCATCGAGAAAGCAGGCCTGCCGATGCCGATCATCCTGCGGCAGGTCGGGACCCACAGCGGAAAGATCGTCGGCCGGTTCGACGGGATGGATGAGGCCGTCGCGGCGCTGACCCCTGGCGACCATGTCGCAACGCAGTTCGTGCACTTCGCGACCGGAGACGGCCTCTATCGCAAATACCGCGCCTTCTTCATCGGGAACCGCATCGTGCTCCGCCACATGCTCGTCTCCGACCATTGGAACGTGCACGCCAAGGATCGTTCGCGCTTCATGGCGGAGCACCGGCAAGCGGTTGCCGAGGAGCGCGCGCTGATTGAGAGTCCGGATCCGTTCCCTCCGAACGTCCGGCAGGTCCTCGAGGCGGTGCGCGAGCGCATGCCGCTCGATTTCTTCGGCATGGACTATGGCGTGATGGAGAGCGGCGAGCTTGTCCTGTTCGAGGCCAATGCGACGATGAGCTTCTTCCCCCTCTCGCCGGACCCTCAGTTCGAATATCTCAAGCGCTGCGTCGCGCCGGCCCAAGCCGCCTTTCGCGAGCTGCTCGGATTGAAGCCGCAGGTCTCGCGCATGGCGCAGGTCCGGCTGAACGCCTGATGTTCGAGAGCTATGCCCAGATCTTCGCCGAGCGCGGAGCAGCCTATCACCGGGCGATGGCCGAGTGCCCGAGCGCTCGCGACGCGGAGTTCCAGGCGGTGCTCGAGCCGCTGGCGGACCGAACCGGGCTGCTGTGCGACATGCCGTCGGGCGGCGGCTATCTCGCGGCGCATTTGCCCGCGGGCATGCGCTACATCGGGGTAGATCCATCCGACGATTTCGTCCGCGCCTGCCCGCCCGGGGTCGAATGCGTGAAAGCATGCATCGCCGAGGTGCCGCTCGCCGATGGCACAGTCGATGCGATTGTCAGCCTGGCGGCACTGCATCACGAACCGGACCTGCCGGCCGTGTTGCGCGAGATGCGGCGGCTGCTCAAAACGGGCTGCCGGGCGGTCATCGCCGACGCGGCGGCGGACACGCCGGTAGCGACGTTCCTCAACGGCTTCGTCAACGCGAACAACCCGATGGGCCACGACGGCCATTTCTTCGACGAGTTGACGGCCGGCCTGATCGAGGACGCGGGCTTCACGATCGCGGACGACCGGTTGGTCGACATGCCGTGGCAATTCGACAGCCTCGCCCAGGCGGGCGCCTTCTGCCGTCAGCTGTTCTGGATGCCTTCCCTCACGGCCGAGGAAGTCGCCGCCGCCATGGACCGTGAGATCGGCTTCGACCTGATCGACGGCCATCCTCACCTGGGCTGGGCGCTGCGGCGGATCATCTGCGATGCCGTGTGAGGGCTATCGCCCCAAAATCTGATCGACCAGCTCGCGCAAGTTGGCGATTTCGGCGAGGCGAAGGCCGTCGCCGCCCTTGACGCCCTTGGGTACCCACGCGCTCTCGAAACCGAGCTTGGCCGACTCCTTCAAGCGCAGCCCGGCATGGGCAACGGGCCGGATTTCGCCCGACAGCGCGATTTCGCCGAGCACGACCGCTTCGCTTGGCACGGGCTTTTCCGACAGCGCCGATACCAGCGCGGCTGCGACCGCGAGGTCCGCCGCGGAGTCGCTCAGGCGATAGCCGCCCGCGACATTGAGATACACTTCGGCGGTCGCGAAGCTGAGGCCGCAGCGCGCTTCCAGCACGGCGAGAATCATCGCGAGGCGTCCGCCATCCCAGCCGACCGCGGCCCTCCGCGGAGTTGCTCCGGTCGCCAGCCTCACGACCAGCGCCTGGATTTCGACCAGCACCGGCCGCGATCCCTCGATCGCGGGGAAGACGCTGGTTCCGCTGACCGGCTCGCCGCGGTGGGTGAGGAACAGGGCCGAGGGGTTGGGAACTTCGCTGAGCCCCTGGCCTTCCATCGCGAACACCCCGATCTCGTCGGTCCCGCCGAAGCGGTTCTTCATCGCTCGCAGGATCCGGTATTGGTGGCTGCGCTCGCCCTCGAAGCTCAGGACCGTGTCGACCATATGCTCGAGCACTCGCGGGCCGGCGATCGTCCCGTCCTTGGTGACGTGGCCGACGAGCACAACCGCGGTTCCGCGCTCCTTGGCGAAGCGCACCAGCTCCTGCGCCGAGGCGCGGACCTGGCTCACCGTGCCGGGCGCTCCCTCCATCAGATCGGAGTGCATGGTCTGGATGGAATCGATGACGAGCAGCGCCGGCGGATCATCCGTGACCGTCGTCAGGATGTCGCGGACCGAAGTGGCCGCGGCGAGCCGAACCGGCGCCGCGCCCAAGCCCAGGCGAACCGCGCGAAGCCGCACCTGCTCGGCCGATTCCTCGCCCGAAAGATAAACGACCTTGGCGCCCTCGCTGGCGAGCTTCGCCGCAACCTGGAGCAGCAAGGTCGACTTGCCGATGCCCGGATCGCCCCCGACCAGCATCGCCGATCCGGGCACGATTCCGCCGCCGATCGCGCGGTCGAACTCGGCGATCCCGGTGGGCAGCCGCTCGGGCAGCGCGGCGGGTGCTTCCAGCCCGACCAGCGGGATCACCCGCCCGCCGCCCTGCAGATTGTGCTTGGCCGCGAAGATGCTCGACACCTCCGCGCTCTCCTGGATCAGCGTATTCCACTCGGCGCAGTCGGGGCATTGCCCCTGCCACCGGTGCGACACCGACCCGCAGGCCTGACAAACGTAACGCGATTTCGGCTTTGCCATTGGCCGACAGGTCTAGCCTCGCCCGACAGCTTCGCAAGCGATACAAGAG
>JBKPOR010000173.1:0-4633 GCA_046765675.1 Pseudomonadota bacterium | reverse complement strand
TCGCAGCGCTTCGGCTGACGGCCTAGTTCGCGGCGCTTTCGGATACGGTCGCCTGGTAGCGACGTACGCCCGCCACGCCGGGACAGGTTACGGAACATTTCACTGGGGTGAACAGTCGGCTCGGCCCATCCATCCAATGGCGCGCGTCGCCGATAATTCGGCCACCCGGTTCGCTCGCCGACCGTTGTTTCGCCATGATGACCAAAAGCAAGATGCTTTATGCACGAGCCGGCGCCGCCGCGATTGCCGCGGCCTTGGCGCTTTCCACCACCACGGTCTTCGCACAGGAGGCTCCACCGACGACGGCTCCTCCGGACTCTGCCGTAAGCACCCAAACGGCACCGACCGCTGACAGCCCTGCGGCGGCACCAGACTCCAGCGCGACGACGTCCACATCACAGACGACGACGCCAAAAGCGACACCGAGGCGCGCCGCAAGCAAGTCCGTAACCCGGACGGCCGCCAGGCCGGCGGCCCCACGCACAACAGCGCCGCGGGTCGCTCAGGCTGCGCCACCAACCGCTACGCCGGTATCTCCGGCAGTGCAGAAACCCGCGCCGATCCTCCAAATGCCGACCAAGCCGGCTGCCCCTCCGCAAGCGGCGACACCCAGCTCCTCGATGAGACTCACGAATATGCAGCTGGCGATCGGTGCCGGGGCGCTCGCGTTGGCTGCGCTCGTTGCGGCGCTTATCGCGATGCGGCGTCGGCGCAAGGAGCGGGAGCTGGCCGAATATGAGGCGGCTCACCCGGTCGAGAGTCACGAGCCCGAGCCCGCCTGGCATGCGAACCCGGCCCCGGCCCCCGCCCCGGCCGAAACCTCGGCCTTCGCTTGGGGTCAGCAGTCGAAGCGCAAGATGACTCGGGTGGAGCAGGCAAGACTCGGACCCACGCCTGACAATCCGTCGCTATCACTGAAGAAACGCCTGAAGCGCGCCGCCTTTTTTGACCAGCGCGACCGCGAGATGGCTGCCGGCGATGCGGTACCGATCGAGGCCGACGCCGGCCTTCCGGAGCGCGTGGTTGAACACGAGCGCGAGCTCGAGGCCGCTTAACGCGATATGCAGAGAGGAGAGGCGCAAGCCGCCGCTCGGGCGACCGGGCGGCGGCTTGTTATCCTAACGGAAACTTGCCGCTGGCAATCGGCCGCAAATAGTGGCCGATGAAGCGGCGCGGCTTGCTCCAGCTCGGTCTCGCGAGGTGCTTGCGAAAACCGTCCGGCCGACTGGTTCTCACGGGCGGGTCGAGCGCGATGGTCAGCAGGGTCAATAAAGGCCGAAGGAATTCGAAATGCGTCTGGAGCTTGCGGCGCAGCAACTGAAGCCGCGCCCAGCTTCGGCCGCAGAGCTTTTCCGGAATGAGGACCTTGAGCAGGCTCCGCGCAGTTCGCAACTGGACCTCGAGTGCGCGTCGCGGGCTTCCGGCCGGGAAGAAGCTTGCGAGGACATTCCACTCGATTCCCTCGTTGATGAGGTCTCTTGCGTCGATCAGATGCCTGACATCGATCAGACCACGCCAATAATCACCATCGTGAAGTTGGTCGTGGACGATTGTCAGCAGCAGCTGACAGGTTGGAGAAGGCAGCAACACATGACCCGCACCGACCGCGGTTCTTTCGCATTGTCTTGCAATGCGTTCATAGCCGAGCAGCAGATAAGGGGGCGGCACCTGGGTGTGCACGTCGATCATCCCGACATCCCGGCTTCGGCACAACACGGTGGGCGCAGAGCCGTCTTCGACGCCTCTAAAGACTCGATACTCCAGCCCGCTCAGTGTCTGCATGCAGTCGTGCAGCCGCGCTTCGGGGATTAGCAGGTCGATGTCGGAGACCAGGCGGGCCTGTCCACTCGTGCTGCTTATGAGACGGGCCATGCCTCGCATGACGATCGGCTCGATACCGGCAGCATTGAGCGCTGGGAGCATCTCCGACAATTGCGTGGTGAGCCGCTGATTTCGCTCACGCGCCCGATCGCGAACGTCGATCAGAAGCTCATGGATCTCAACCGGAGTTTCGCCGCCGGCGGAAAGAATGACGTCCGCGAGCGTGCCGATGGTCAGGGTTACGCTGGCCAGCTGGACCACGGCTTTCCAGTCGCGCGGAGTTCGGGCGCGACCGGCGAGACACTCCAGGAGGTCTTCAAGGACCTGCGCGCGCGCTGGCATCCTTTTTGGTATCGCAAAGAAGGGCGGCCGCGTCTCTAGCGTCCGAATAGCGAAGATCGAAACAGCTTGCCTCCCTCACAAGCTCGGCGAGTGCGGCAATGATCGCCGTCGAACAGTGCCCATCGGGGGACCGGCTTTCGCGGATCAGTTCGGCGAGCATTTCGCTCGGAGGGGACGGCGTCAGCCCAGCCTCGCACCCGGATCCTCGTTGCAGCCGAACAATCGTGCGCACCAGGCAAGGCTGAGCCAAAACCTTCTCGTCGACACTGAGGAAACGGACTTCCTGGCCGTCGGGTCGCGTGTGAGAGGACAGGTCGGAGACATCGACGCCAAAGCAGCCGACGAGGTCCCAGGCCCCTTGTTTGATTCCGGGCGCCAGGGGAACACCCTCAACTGTGCCATCGGATTTGACGAGGGTCACGTCGTCGGAACCGTATCGATAGCCTGCTTGCATCAGCGCCAATGCAAGGGTCGTCTTGCCCGATCCAGGTGAGCCCAGGAGCAAGCAACCGCCCTCGCTCGTCGTCATGCACGCCGCATGAAGTGCCGCCAAATATGTGTCCAAACGAAGTATTTCCTCAAGGATCAATCCCTTCAGTCGAACCGCGGCCATAGAATGTTGCACCACGTCGGGATTGTTGGAGTCCCGGGCAATGAGGACGAACTCGCCGGCGGAATACAGGCGATAGACGCAGCCCGGCCGTGAGCTGCCCTGTGTGAGATGGGCGAAGGCAGGGCCGATCAGTTCGAACAGGTTGCGGCTGTCATATTCGATGCGCAGATCGATGCCGCTGATCCTTAGGGCTTGCGTCACCTCAATTGAGGTGGCTTGCAACGGTATTGCCTCGAGAAGCGATAGCCCAGCCGCTTCTTTCAGGAAGGTCACGACCCAGTCGAGGGCAGCGGAATCTTCCACTCCCGCGCCGGACAGCTCGCGGACAAGCTCGGGGATCGTGGCTTCGGCGTTGAGCCGCGTCGCGAGTACGGCGCTCGTGTCGTTCAGCAGATGGAGTCGCTGATCCTCCTCGCGGAACAGGAGGGTGGCATCCGGTAGCGATTCAAGTAGCGCGCCGCGCTTCAGGCGAAAGCGGATCTCATGCAAAGCATGCGTCGTCGAAGCTATCGGCGATGCCGCGGCTAATTGCGCCGGCCGTGCGAGCCGTGAGTCACCACGTGATTGGATCCGTGGTTGTGGCCATGACCGTTGCCGGGATTTCCGGGACCGCTGTCCGGTCCATCGTTCATGGGCGGATTTCCTGGCGGCTGCGGATCGTCTCCGTTGCCCACGCCATTGTTGCCCCGGGTAAGCCCGCCAGTCGACTGGGCGATAGCCGGCGACGACATTGAGGTGGACAGGAGCATGGTGATTGCAGGTGGCGCCACGAGTGCCGCCTTACCGTATTTCGAGAGAAATTCGCGCCGATCCGTGCCCGCCTGATCCAACTGTTCCATAACTCGACTCCGCCTACATCGCCTTGTCGCAGAATGATTAACTCAATTGTTAACAGAGTTGCAAGCAGCAATCGCGCTGATGTGCCAGGGATTCGTCCCATTTCGACCGATTGCCCATTCGCGAAGACCGGTTTTCAGACATCCCTCATCTATTGCTCATGCCGTTCATCCTGACGACGGTCATGATAAGCCGGCAGTTCCCGCAGGAGGCGAGTATATGATCGGATCGAACGAAAGGCGCGCCTACCGCGCGGGAGTTGCCGTCGCGCTCATGACATCGTTCCTCACCGTCTGGACCACAATCGTTCGCGACGACGGCACCGGTATCGGCTGGTTCCTGGTGATCATGGCTGCAGCCGTCGGCGGGTTCGCGGCCTGGTTCCGACCCGCGGGCATGGCTCGGACCATGCTTGGAGTAGCGATCATGCAGGCGTTGCTCGGCGCAGCCGTCGCAACCGCGCCGTCGACCGCGAGCATGCCCGATGGCGCGTTCAAGGCATGGCTGTTCAGCGGCTTCTTTGCAGCGCTGTGGCTGATTTCGGCGGCTTTCTTCCGCGTCGCTTCGAAGACAATGGATCCTAACGCTTCGGCTTGAGCAGCGGAGCGATGTCCGGACTCTCCTCGATCGACCGGTAGAATTTGGGCGCCGGGAACGGCCCCCGCGCCTGCTCGAAAGCGTAGCCCAGCGACAGCAGCAGACTCTCGCTCCATTTTGGACCGATGAAGCTGAGTCCGACGGGAAGGCCCTTCACCAGCCCCATCGGCACGGTGAGATGCGGATAGCCCGCGACTGCCGCCAGGCCGCCCGCGCCGCCGCCGGCGATCTGGTCGCCGTTGACCGCGTCGATCTTCCACGCCGGCGGCATCGTGGGGCCTATGAGAGCTGCGACCCGATAGGTCTTGAGTAGCCGGTCGATGCCATTGGGGCCGGCCCCCTGGAAGCTCAGCGCGCGGGCCTTCTTATAAGCGGGGTCGCCGAGGCCCTTCGTCTTTTCCGCCTGCTCGAAGAGTTCCTGAC
>JBKPOR010000172.1:0-7394 GCA_046765675.1 Pseudomonadota bacterium | reverse complement strand
CCTCGGTGCCGATCGCCACGATCCACGAAAGGGCGGCGAGGATGCGAAGGCGCTTGGCGGCAGACTCTTGGCCATGCGTGGCACGCCATCCCTTGGTGACGTCGACCTCTTCGGCGCGCTTGTCGTCGGACATGTTCAGATCCCCTGCATATCGACACTTCTGCACGATGGACGTCGAACGGGAAGCCTGACCCGCTTCGGGCCCACGGTGCACCGCAACGTCCTCAGGCTACGGGAGTGAACTCCTGTCCGCAATGGGCGGAAAGTGGACCTTAAGTACGCCCGCTTCCGTGCGTGGTGAGGCTACTTTGCCCGACGGCCAGGAAGCCGAACCGGCTTCAGCGCTACTTTGGCACCCTAAAGGTAGTGCCGCTATCGCAGGCGGGCACATCCTCCTCGACGCGCGGAGTGGCGCCGACCGGATAGATGTGTACGACATATTCGCTCGCGCCGCCGCTGCTCGTTGCCTTCATCAGCATATTCCCGCCTTCGAGGAACACCTGGCCGAGCGGCAGCCCGGGGCCGTAGGTCTTCTGTGCGCACGTCGGGCTCCAGATTGTCACCGATCCCGAGGTAACGACGCCCATGATGACGCCGGGATGATGATGCCAGCCGCTGTCGGCTCCGGCATCCCAGGTCGCGCTCTGGATGCGGACGGTCGTCGGGTTCTTGGTCCCGACCTTGATTTGGTCGCTGATCAGCTGGTCGGGATCGAGCCAGCTGGCGGGCGGGTTGGTGAGCGTCGTGAACGTGACTCCGTGCCCGGGCGAAGCGGTCGCCTGCGTGGCGCTCGCGAGGATGGCCGCGCCCGCGGCGAGCGCCGCGGTACGCTTGACGATGTTCGAACGATGCATGGGAAACTCCCCTGTTAATCCCCACCCCTTGAAGCGGTTTTTAACATCTTTTCAGTGTCTTGACGAGGGATCAGCCGATCGGCGCCTCGCGCTGTTTGACGTACGAGGTGGCGGACGAGCCTAGTGTCCGCAATCGGTCGAAAGCGGACATTGCGCCGCAACCGCAATTCTGGCTCTGTTCTCCGATGCGATACCTGCGCTTCAAACCCAACGACTTGGGAAAGGCTGCGTTCAACCGTCAGCCCCTTGTTATCGGGGGCAATGATCTGTTGCTGGAGCGCTACGAAACCGTGATTCGCTTTCTTCGGGTTCGGCCTTAAAGAGAGAGCCAAGAGGCAACGTGGCGACAGACGATAGTCAGCAGATCGAGGCGCTCGAGCGCGAGTGGCGCGACGCCTTGTGCCGCAAGGACATGGAAAAGCTCAGTTCGCTCGTGCATCCCGATTTCCTGCTTATCGGAACACGCTCCTCGGGTCCGTTCATGATGGCTCGCGACGAATGGTTGGATGCGATCCAGCGCCGCGAGGTCGAATCGATCGAGCTCGACGTGCGCGATGCTACGGTGCTTGAACAGGTGATGGTCGGGACGGTCCAGGCGAGATGGCGGTTGAAGTATCTCGGCCGCATCATCGAGGACTGCGTGCTTCTGACCGACGTGTGGGTGCTCGACAAGGGGCGCTGGCAGGCCATTCGCCGCCATTCGACCCCGGCTCCGGCGACCGAGGGTGCAAAGAACTAGGGCTGAAGGGGAGTATTGATGGCGACGAGTGAGAGGGCGCTTGGCGTCGGCGACAATATCAAGGAACTGACTCTCCGGGGCATCATCCTGGGCGCGGTGCTGACCGTCATCCTGACGGCCGCCAACGTCTATGCCGGACTGAAGATCGGTCTCACGGTTGCGACGTCGATCCCGGCGGCCGTCGTCTCGATGGCCGTGCTCAAGGCCTTTCGGGATTCCACCATCCAGGAAAACAACATCGTCCAGACGATCGCGTCGGCGGCGGGCACGCTCTCGGCGATCGTTTTCGTGCTTCCCGGCCTGATCATGGTCGGCTGGTGGACGGACTTCCCTTACTGGCTGTCGGTCGCGGTGATTGGCATCGGCGGCATATTGGGCGTCATGTATTCGGTTCCGCTTCGGCGCGCGCTCGTGACCGGCACGGACCTCCCCTATCCCGAAGGGGTCGCTGCAGCCGAGGTGCTCAAAGTGGGCACAGGCGTGGGCGGGGTCGAAGAGAACCGCCGCGGCCTCAGGATGATCGTCTGGAGTTCGATCGTGGCGGCCGTTTTCGCGGCCCTGGCGCAGACTAGGATTCTCGTCGCGGACGTCGCCAAAGCCTTCAATTTCGGTTCGGGAGCCTCGGCGGCTTCCGCGAGCCTTTCGATGCTTCTGATCGGCGTCGGCCACCTGGTCGGTCTCGCCGTCGGCATCGCGATGTTTGTCGGCCTGCTGATCAGCTGGGTGTTCCTCGTTCCGCATTACACGGCATTGGCCGCTCAGCCCGCAGGCGTTGAGCTCGGGGCGTTCGTCAACGACGTCTTCCGGCATCAGGTCCGCTTCATCGGCGCGGGCACGATCGGCGTCGCCGCGATCTGGACCCTGCTTCGGATTCTCCGTCCGATCATCAGCGGCGTAAGCGGCGCGCTTGCGGCCAACCGGGAGCGAAAGGCCGGCCGCGGCGGGGAACTTCCGATCACCGAGCGCGACCTTCCGATCGGAATCGTTGGCGCCTCGATCCTTGTTTTGATGATCCCCATTGGCCTGCTGTTGTATGCATTCGCGGACACGAATCCGATTGCGTCCAATCCGACGGTCACGCTGCTCGTCAGCATTATCTACATCCTCATCGCCGGCGTCGTGATCGCCGCGATCACCGGCTACATGGCCGGGTTGATCGGTGCCTCCAACAGTCCGGTTTCCGGCGTCGGAATCCTGTCCGTGCTGGGGATCGCGCTGATCCTCGCATTGATTTTCGGGAAAGTGGGCGGCGATGCGTCGAAATCGCTGGTCGCGTTCGCGCTTCTGGTCACGGCGTTCATCTTCGGCGTCGCCACCATCGCGAATAACAACCTCCAGGATCTAAAGACCGGTCAATTGGTCGATGCGACGCCCTGGCGGCAACAGGTGGCGTTGGTGCTCGGCGTAGTTTTCGGAGCGCTGGTCATTCCGCCAGTGCTCAATCTGTTGAACAGCACCTTGGGGTTCCAGGGCGCGCCCGGCGCCGACGCGAATTCACTCGCCGCGCCTCAAGCCGCGCTGATCTCCGCAATTGCTCAGGGCGTTCTCGGCGGCGATCTCGACTGGAAGCTGATCGGATGGGGAGCATTGATCGGCGCCGTCGTCATCATGATCGACGAAGGTCTGCGCTACACCAAGAAGGGATCGCTTCCGCCGCTGGCCGTCGGCATGGGCATCTATTTGCCGATGGCGCTGACTTTGCTGATCCCCGCGGGCGCCCTCCTCGGCCGTCTCTATGACAATTGGGCGGCGCGGAGGCCGAACGCCGAATTCGCGCAGCGCATGGGCGTGCTCCTGGCGACCGGCCTGATCGTCGGTGAAAGCCTGTTCGGGGTCGTATTCGCGATGATCGTCGGGGCAACGCGCCAGGACACGCCGCTCGCACTGGTCGCGGAAAATCCCTGGGCGGTGCCGCTCAGCATTGTCGTCTTCACCGCGGCGGTTTTGGGTCTTTACGCCTGGACGCGACAGCAAGCGGCGTCCGCTCCAATCGTTCCGGAGGACCACATCCAGCCGCCGCGGGAGATGGCTCCGCGCTAATCGCGGGCTAGCACCTCGCTCCGAAGAGCGGCCGGGGCCCAGGGCTTCGCACCAGCTTCGGCCGCGCGGATCAGGTCGACGATTTTGCGGTTGACCGGTGCTTCCAGGCCCAGCCGGTTGGCGAGGGCGACCAGCTCCCCGTTGATATAGTCCACTTCGGTCTTGCGGCCCTGGGCAAGATCGTCGGACATCGACGAACGCGCCTTCGCATCGATCTTCCAGCGCTTGATGAAAACCCGGTTGAACAGCCAATCGGGAGAATCGATCACAGACGGCATCAGACGCGGGCCCACCGCACCGACCTTCGCGGGCCTGATGCCGGCGCGCTCCAATATGCCCAGCCCTTCCCGCATCGCGGCGGCGAACACGCGGCGATAATCCCGCTCCCCTATCTCGGTGAGCAAAGTCCGGCCCGACAACGCATTCACCGCATTATTGAGGTTGATGAGCAGCTTCCCCCAGGCGATCCCCAGCATGTCGTCGGACAGCTGAAGCTCCGCCGGTCCGCGTCCGACGCGCTCCGCCAATCCGCGCGTCCCCGGGCGGTCTTCCGCGTAGAGCGGCGCACCCGCGACGCCTTTGTGGAAGCGGCCTTCACCCAGATGGGCGCAGTTGAACGGGACCATCCCACGCACGACTTCGAACCGTTCGCCCAGCGCGCGTTCGAGGACGTCGACATTGCTGATCCCGTTCTGGAAGCTGATCACCAGCGCGCCTTCACGGCCATGCTGGGCAATGTCGCGGGCAGCATCGGCCGTTGCGCCGCTTTTCACGCAAAGCGCGATCACATCCGCGTCGGACAGCGCCGAAGGGTCGGTCCTGTAATCGACTTCGCCCAACCGGACCTGCCACCCGCTGTAATCGCTGACCGTCAACCCGTTCCTCGCAACGTCCGTTGCAATTGCGGGCCGGCCGATGAACGTCACGGCCAATCCCGCGGCCTGCCAGCATCCGCCGATGAAGCAGCCGACGGAGCCGGCGCCGAGGATCGCGATCCTATCCGCGGCCACGATACGGAGCGACGCCCTGGTCGGGCAGCCACAGGCCTTCAGGCGGCGGGCCCGACTGCCAGAAGACGTCGATCGGCATTCCTCCGCGCGGGTACCAATAACCGCCGATCCTGAGCCATTGCGGCTTCATCTCGGCCGCGAGGCGTTGGCCGATGCCCACGGTCACCTCCTCGTGGAAACCTTTGTGGTTGCGGAAGCTTCCGAGAAACAGTTTCAGGCTCTTCGATTCGACGATCGTCTCGCCGGGCGCATAATCGATCACCAGATGCGCGAAATCGGGTTGGCCGGTGACCGGGCACAGCGAAGTGAACTCCGGCGCCGCGAACCGCACGAGGTAGAGGGCTCCCGGGCGCGGGTTCGGAACATAATCGAGCTCGGCCTCCTCGGGCGAAGCGGGTAGCGCGCTGGCCTTGCCGAGATGCGTCGTCTCCATCTCGCGGCCAACTAGCAATTGACAGCCGTCATTGCGAGGAGCGTTAGCGACGCGGCAATCCAGAGCGCCACTGGATTGCTTCGCTGTGCTCGCAATGACGGAGGTGCTTGTGGATCCGCTCGTCTCGACCGATTGGCTCGCGGCGCACCTCGGCGAACCGGATCTGATCGTGGTCGATTCGAGCTGGTTCATGCCCGCGAGCGGCCGCACCGGCCGGGAAGAATATCGCGTCGCTCACATCCCCGGCGCGCGCTTTTTCGACATCGACGAGGTCAGCGACCGTTCCAACCCGGCCCCGCACATGCTTCCGTCCGCTGAGGAATTCGCCGCCGCGATGGAGCGGCTGGGAATCGGCCGCAGCGACCGGATCGTCGTCTACGACAATTCGCCTGTCCGAACCGCGGCGCGAGGCTGGTTCACCTTCCGCCACTTCGGGGCGAGCGAGGTCGCCATCCTCGACGGCGGCTTCCAGAAATGGCTCGCCGAGGGGCGTCCGACCGAATCCGGTGATCCGGCGCCGCGCCAGGCGAGCTTCGATCCAGCCGAAAACCGCAACGAGATCGTCACGAAGCAGCAGATCCTCGCGGGTGAGTTGAACACGCCCCTGCTCGATGCGCGCAGCCGGGAGCGGTTCGAAGGGAGCGCGCCCGATCCGCGGCCCGGAGTCGAGCAGGGCCACATCCCTGGCGGCCGCAACCTTCCGTTCGGCCTGCTCTACAACGAGGACGGCACCTTCAAATCGCCTGACGAGATCCGCCGCCTGTTCGGCGAGGCAGGCATCGACCCGGCCCTGCCCTTCACGGCCAGCTGCGGCTCGGGGGTGACGGCGGCAAGCCTGGTCTTCGCCGCGCACCTCATCGGCCACGACGGCAATCGGCTTTACGATGGAAGCTGGTCGGAATGGGGCGCCGATCCGGCGACCCCGAAAGCCCTGGGACCGGCGGCCTAGGCTAGAACGACCTTCGACACTTCGGTGAGCTCGCGGCGGATCTGCTCGATCAACGCCTTGCTCGCTTCCTCGTGCGGCTCGCGCCCTTTCTGCTTTTCGGCGAGCAATGCTTCGACCCCGGCGGCAGTGGCTTCCACCAGCCGGCCGGAGCGAGCGTCGAACCAGCGGCGCTTCGGCTCGTCCGCCCGGTTCCAGGCGTCGGCAATCGCTTCGTCATCCATGTCGGGCGCGGGCCCGCCGCCAAAGGGATCGACCAGGCGGAGCGCGTGGCGAACCGTCGCCAGCCGAGCCACGGCTTCGGCATAAGGCTCGGGCCTTGGATGCGGTGCGGATTGTGGAAGCAGCGTAAGCATCTGCCCGCGAGTAAATGAGGGCGGTTAGGAAAGGGTGAATCTATTCAGCTCTTCCCTGGCCAAAGGCCGGGGAGGGGAACCGCTGCCGAAGGCAGTGGTGGAGGGGTCTTGCACGACGACGGCAGGCCCCTCCACCGCTCAGCTCCGCTGAGTGGTCCCCCTCCCCGAGCGAAGCTCGAGGAGGATTAAGCCCCCTGCGTCGCGTCGATATCGCGCAGGATCCACCCGCGCTGCGGGATGGTTTCGATAAACTCCGCCCCGCCGCTCGCATTTCTCAATTTCTTGCGGAGCTTCGAGATGAAAACGTCGATGATCTTTGGCTGAGGCTGGTCATCGGCGCGCCGGTAGAGGTGCTTCAGAAGCATCGCTCGGGTGACGACATTGTTACGCGCAAACGCCAGCAGCTCGAGCACGCGATATTCCATTTCGGTGATACCGATGGGGTGCCCGTCGATCCGGATCAGCCGCTGGACCTGGTCAACGCTCAAGCGGCCGCCGCACAAAGTCTCGGGCATTTCGCCGCCGCTCGCCTTGAGGCTCGCAAGCAGGCGCGAAGCCGCTTCCTCGCTGTCCTCGGGCGATACGGTGCGCGGGCTTCCGATCAGCGCCTGCTGGATCTCTCCGAGCAGCTTGTGCGCTTCCTCGACGAGCCGCGAGCCTTCCTCGAAGCGGCGACGGGAGCGGTCGAGCATCGATTCGATCTCGACCAGCCTTGCGGATAAGGTTTCTTCAGCCATTAGTTCGGGTTCGTCCCCCGTTCTTGTTGGTCTACCGACCGGCCTGCGCCGAGGCGACATTGGTATCCGCGGCGGGCGCATTCAAAATCTGGAGCGTCGCGGCGCCTTTGTCGACCACTCGAGTGTCGGGATCCCACACCTGGCTTCGGATCCCGATTTGCGCCCGGTCGCGTCCGGCGTCGTCAAGCATGCTGCTCTCGGCCGCGCTGCGCGGGGCCGGCCCGCCGAAGAGGGCGTCGATCGCCTGGCTCTGGGCGTCTCCGGCCGACAGTCCCGCGG
>JBKPOR010000171.1:0-4969 GCA_046765675.1 Pseudomonadota bacterium | reverse complement strand
CACTTCGGCACGGCGCGGGCGGTAAAGGGCGCGGCGCTCGATGACCTCGAGAAGGCGCCGGGGATAAGCAAGGCGATGGCGCGCCAGCTCTACGATTATTTCCACCCGGCCGGGTGATGCGCATCGAGACCAGAGCCATCGTCTGCGCGCTTCGAAGCCACGGAGAACATGGCGCCGTGGTCCGTGTGATGACCCCCGAACATGGCCTGCAGGCGGCCTATGTGCGGGGCGCGCGCGGCCGCCGCATGCGGCCGGTGCTGATCGCCGGCAATGTCGTCGAGGCCCGGTTTTCGGCCCGGACCGAGACGCAGCTGCCCCAAGTCACGGTCGAGCTGCTCCACAGCCGCGGGCCATTGCTGTCGGAACCCCTGCCGGCGGTGGCGATCGAGTGGGCGACCGTCCTGACTGCGACGGCTTTGCCCGAAGGCCAGCCTTTTCCTCGGCTGTTCGACGCGCTCGAGGGACTGCTCGACGCCATTGAGGCCGCTCCATCGGCGAGCGGCTGGGGAGCCGCCCTGGTGCGCTATGAACTGCTCTTGCTCGCGGAGCTCGGTTTTGGCCTCGATCTCGAGCGCTGCGCGGTGACGGGCTCGAACGACGATCTCGTGGCGGTCAGCCCCAGGTCCGGCCGGGCGGTCAGCGCGGCGGAAGCCGAACCCTATGCCGACAGGCTGCTGCCCCTGCCGGCATTCGTGAAGGATGGCGGCCAGGCGACTTGGCCCGAAATCCTGCACGGTCTGGACCTCACCGGCCATTTCTTGATGCGTGACGTCCTCACCGATCGAGCGAGGCCAGTGATCGACGGGCGATTACGGCTCGTCGACCGGTTGCGTCGCGCCTCCGGTCTCGCCTAGGTGGAGTTGTGACCACCGATACGCTCGCCATGCTCTTCCCCAACGTCGCAGTGACCCGCGGCATCACGGTGCGTGTCGCGGTCAGCTTTCTCGCGGAACAGTCGGACCCGTCCACCAACCGATGGTTCTGGTCCTATCATGTCCGCATCGAGAACGGATCGGACGTTGCTGTTCAGCTGCTCTCACGCAGCTGGACGATCATTGACGGCCGGGCAACAGTGCACGAGGTCGTAGGGGAGGGCGTTGTCGGCGAAATGCCGCTGATCGCGCCCGAGGCGAGCTTCGATTACGTTTCCGGCTGCCCGCTCGACACCCCGAATGGCACGATGAGCGGCAGCTATCGAATGGTCGACGAGGACGGGACCGCGTTCGACGTCGCAATCCCGACATTCCAGTTGGTCAGCGCCTGAGCCAAGTGCCCACCGCCAAGCGCCGGGTCGTCCTTGCCGCAAACAGCAGCTGGAACATCGTCAATTTCCGCACTGGGCTGATCCGCAGGCTGCAGGCGCAGGGGTACGAAGTTGTGGTGGTTGCACCATCCGATCCGACCGTCGAGCCCCGTATCCGCGATCTGAAGGTCGAGTGGATCTCGCTCGACCTTGAAAGGTCCGGGTCAAATCCCTTCTCGGATTTCCAACTGCTGTTGAAATATAGAAGGATACTCAAACGCTTACAGCCGTGTGCTTATCTCGGCTTCACGATCAAGCCGAACATTTATGGAAGCACCGCCGCGCACAGCCTCCGCATTCCGTCCATCGCGAACATCAGCGGCCTGGGGACGGTATTCATCCGCCGCGGCCCGCTGCTGGCGCTGGTAAGCCGGCTTTATCGTTTCGCATTGCACCGGGCCGCCGTGGTCTTCTTTCAGAACGAGGATGACCGCACCCTTTTCGTGGAGCGGCGCCTGGTCCAGCCAGACAAAGCGCGGTTGCTTCCGGGATCGGGCGTTGATTTACGACATTTCGCACCCGTCCCTGTCCCGGAGAGCCCGGTCACCTTCCTGTTCATTGGGCGCATTCTCGGCGACAAAGGGGTGCGTGAGCTTGCCGAGGTCGCTTCATCGCTGCGGCGGCAAAATCTCGAGGCGCGGGTCCAGTTGCTCGGGCGGGTCGACGAAGGCAATCGTACGTCGATCACCGGCATCGAGCTTGAGCAATGGGTGAGGGACGGGCGCATCGAATATCTCGGAGAAACCGACGACGTTCGGCCTTTCATCGAGAAGGCCACTGCAATCGTTCTCCCCTCCTATCGCGAAGGACTGCCGCGCTCGCTGCTCGAAGGCGGAGCGATGGGCCGGCCACTGATCGCAACCGACGTCCCGGGCTGCCGCGAGGTGATCGATGATGGAGTGAACGGTTTCCTATGCGCGGCGCGCGATTCCGCCTCTCTCGAACAAAGCATGAAGAGGTTTCTCGAGCTCTCCCATGACGAGCGATCGGCCATGGGCCGCGCGTCCCGCCGCAAGGTCGAGACGAAATTCAGTGAAGATGTCGTAATCGACGCCTATCTCGAAGCCCTCGGAAAGCTTCGAACGCCGGAGAGTTAAGTCTTTTGATGCACGGTCGCCCAAGTTCAGCCAACAGCCCTCGCGGTCCAAAGGGACGCCGCGCCTATGTCGTCGGGGACGTCCACGGTCGTCTCGACTTGCTCGAGGGCCTGCTCGACGACATTCACGCCGACTTCGAGAGGGACAAGCCTGCGAAGGTTCTCCTGGTGTTCCTCGGCGACCTCATCGATCGTGGACCGAGCTCGGCCCAAGTCGTCGAGCGGCTGCGAACCTATCGCCATCGGGACATTCAGCCGGTCTTCCTGCTCGGCAATCACGAGGAAGTGCTGCTCCGAATTCTCGCCGGCGAGGTCGAATATCTGCCGGGCTGGCTTCGATTTGGCGGAGCGCAATGCCTTGAGAGCTATGGGGCAGATCCGCGATCTATCGGCGCTGCGAGCGACGAATCGGCGCTCGCTGCAATTCGCGAGGCCATACCCGATGAACATGTCGCATTCCTGCGTACGTTCGCCGACACCTGCCGGTTTGGCGACTATCTGTTTGTCCACGCGGGCATTCGCCCGGGAATTGCCCTCGACGAGCAGAGTCAGGCGGACCTTCGATGGATCCGCGAGCCGTTCCTTTCGGACGAAACCGGGCATGGATTCCTCGTCGTCCACGGTCATACGATCAGCCCGGAGGTCGAGGAGCGGACCAACCGCATCGGGATCGACACGGGCGCCTATCGAAGCGGAGTGCTGACAGCTCTCGCCATTGAAGAAGATCGCCGCTGGTATCTTAAAACAGCGGCTGCTGTTGGAACCCCCGTTTCGGCCACGCATTGATTCAGTCCGTATTGGAGATTACTCGGCCCAAGTCCGACGAAATATCCGATATGGGGAGATTGCGCGTTAATCGCGGGGTGAAACAGTGCGTGCATATCTGACCCGACTTCAAGGCAGGATCTGGATGCTGGCGGCTTTAGGAGCCGCGATACTGGTTGCGGCCTGTGCCGACAAGCCCGGCGGGCCCATTCCCTATAACATCGCGCTGGGATCGCCCGATTCTCCGGCCCTGGTCGCGCTCGGCTCCGATTACAAGATCGCGCCGATGGACCTGCTGACCGTCAAGGTGTTCAAATCCCAAGATCTGACCGGCGAATACCAGGTCGACCTGGCGGGCAATATTTCGCTGCCGTTGGTCGGCGAAGTGCCTGCGGCCAATCTCACGACCGCCCAGCTGGATCAGGAGCTCACCAAGGTTCTAAGCCAGAAATATTTCGAGCATCCCGACGTAGCGGTCGGGATCAAGGCTTCGACGCGGCGTTCGGTCACGGTCGACGGAGCCGTAAAGCAGGCCGGGACCTTCCCGATTTCAGGAACGACGTCGCTGATGCAAGCCGTAGCGCTGGCCGGCGGAACGACCGAAGATGCCAATGTCCGGCGCATCGCCGTATTCCGCACGATCGGCGGCCAGCGTCAGGCCGCGGCATTCGATCTGGCGGCCATCCGCCATGGCCAGGCCAAGGATCCTCAGGTTTATCCCGGCGATATCGTGATCGTCGATGGATCGGCCATCAAGGAAGGATTCAAACGCTTCACCCAGGCCTTCCCGCTGTTCTCGATCTTCCGGCCGTTCTAGCGAATGATCCAGATTCCCTCCCAAAAAGCGAATGACGATGAACAATAGCATCGCAGTGCCAAACCAGGGCCCTTGGCCAGTCGCGCCCTATGCGCCGGGGCAGCCGCAGCAGCTTCAGCCCGGACAGCGCACCTATTCGGCCGCGAGCATATTGGATTTGCCGACATTCCTGCGCATCGTTCAGCACTGGCGGTGGTTGATTCTGGGCGCAGTCGCGCTCGGAATCGCATTTGCGATCATCGCGACCCTGCTTACGACCCCGATGTATCGCGCCTGGGTCTCGCTCGAGGTCAATCCGCCAACCGTCGACGTCAGCGACGAGCAATCCAAGCAGCGCCAAGCTTATTCGGACCCCTATGACATCGTTGCGACACAGGTCGGCCTTCTCACGAGCAAAAGCGTCGCCGAGCGGACGGCACAGGAGCTCAATCTCGGCAACAATCCCGACTTCGTGTCGCAAACTGGGGACGCTTCGTCGCGGTTGCGGCGTGCGACCGGCGTGGTCCAGGTGAACCTCAAGGCCGACGTTCCCAAAGAAGGCCAGCTGATAAAGTTCAGCTTCGACTCGGCCTCGCCGCAGCTCGCTGCACTGATCGCGAACGGGATCGCCGAGAGCTTCATCAATACGTCGCTGCAACGCCGCTACGAGGCGTCCGCCTACGCCCGTAAATTCCTCGAGCGGCAGATCGCCAAGACTCGCGCCGACCTCGAGAAGTCGGAACGGTCGCTCGTCGCTTATGCGCAGGCGGAGGGGATCATCAACACGGCGATGTCGGCCGACGGCAAGCCGTCGAATACCGATGCGGGCTCTCCCCAGGGCGAGTCGCTCATTGCCCTGAACAAGGCCCTCGCTGACGCAACCGCCCGGCGAGTCGCGGCGGAAGGTGCCTATCGCGGCGCTCTGGCCTCCGGCCCCACCACGGAAGTGACCGCGAGCACCCAGGTGCCTGTCTCTTATACACATCTGACGCTGCCGACGACTGCGAGC
>JBKPOR010000170.1:0-18046 GCA_046765675.1 Pseudomonadota bacterium | reverse complement strand
GGCATTTTACCGACACAGTTGTGTTTTTGATGCAACGGCTCAAAAGGCCGTGCTAGGGGCAACTGCAATGGATGCCCGAGTGGCCGAATCGGCAATGCCATCGGTTAGGACGAACTGGCTCGAGCGCGAACGCGCGAGCGGTCGCCTGTACGACCGCGCCTTTGTTCTGATTTCCATTTTCCTTGTCGCAATGCTGGCGTCGAGCTTCTGGCTGCTCAGGCGAAGCGGAGAGCCGGGGAGCCTGCTCTCGCCGCCGATCATCGCGCTGGTGCTGATCGCAAACCTCATCCCCGCGATCGCCCTGATGGTGCTGTTCTCGCGCAGGATCGCGTTGCAGCGCGCCGAAAAGGGAGGGTTGGGAAGCGGCCGTTTGCATACGCGGCTGGTGGCGCTTTTCTCCGTAATCGCGGCCGTTCCGACCGTCGTGGTGGCGATCTTCGCCTCGGTCCTTCTTCAAAGCGGCCAGGAATTCTGGTTTTCGAACCGCGCTCGCGGAATGTTCGAGAACACGACCACGCTCGCGCAAAACATCTATGATTCGGAAGTCCAGCGGGTCGCGAATGAGACGGTCACCGCCAGTCAGGACCTGGCGGGTTACCTGCAACAGATCTCGATCGACGACCCAAGGTTCGCGGATGCCTTCACTCGGCTCCAGGTCTACCAGCGCGGTCTCTCCGAGGCGATCATCTTCACTTACGGGCCGGACAAGCAGGTGCGCTCGCTGGCGCTCGTCAGCCCATATGGAAGACCGCTCGTTCGAGTGATCACTCCGGCCCGGATCGCTTCCTTGAAGGGCCGGGATGTGGTCGAAGTGAGCTCAGCCGACCGGATTGGAGCGCTGACCCGGCTTCCCGGAGCGCCGGATACCTACCTTTACGCCGCACGCCTGTTCGATCCGCAATTTCGGAACCAGCTTGGCCGCGCCAGCGACGTGCTCAGGGACTACCAGTCCCTCCAGGAACGTTCGCGGATCAATCAGCTGAAGTTCAACGCCGCGCTCCTCCTTGGAGCGCTGCTCATCGTCGCCCTGGCAATCCTCGCCGCGCTGAAGATCGCCGACGGCCTGGTCCGCCCGGTGGGACAGCTGGTGTCAGCCGCCGGACGCATCGAGGAAGGCGATTTTTCAGTACGGGTGCCAGTGACCGAGACCAAGGACGAGGTTCAGACCCTCGCGACAGCCTTCAACCGGATGACGGGGCGGCTCGAAGAGCAGACCGGTGCGCTTCGCGCGGCGAACACGCAGCTCGAAACACGCAGGGCGTTCATCGAAGCCGTTCTGTCGAGCGTCACCGCCGGCGTCATCGCGCTCGATTCCAAGAACCGGATTCTCCTCATGAACCGCTCGGCGCAAACCCTCCTTCAGAAGGGCGAGGAGGATATCGAAGGTAAAGGACTTGCCGAGGTATCCCCGGATCTCGATGAATTCCTGCGCGGCGACCAGGGTGAAGCGAACGTTTCGGTCGTTGCCGGCGGCGGCCAGCGATCACTCGCGATCAAACGCGTCCGCTACCAGGACGGCAGCGTCCTTACCTTCGATGACATCACCGACCAGTTGACGGACCAGCGCCGTGCCGCCTGGTCCGATATCGCGCGACGAATCGCTCACGAGATCAAGAATCCGCTGACTCCGATCCAGCTTGCCGCGGAGCGGCTCCAGCGGCGTTTCGGCCAGGACATCCCGTCGGACAAGGAAACGTTCGAGCGGTTAACTGGAACGATCGTTCGCCAGGTCGGAGACCTTCGCCGAATGGTCGACGAATTCTCCAACTTCGCACGAATGCCCAAGCCGGTCTTCCGCGAGGAGAATGTTCACGACATCGCTCGGCAGGCCTTGTTCCTGCACGAAGTGGCACACCCTGGAATCACCTTCGTGCTCGATCCGGCCCAGGGCGAGTTCAATATGGTTTGCGACCGGCGCCAGCTCGGCCAGGCGCTCACCAACGTCGTCAAAAACGGTGTTGAAGCGATCGAAAGCCGGAAAAGCCGGGGCGAGCACAGCCTTGCCGGCGACAGTGTGGAACTGAGGCTTCACACCGAGGACCATCATTTGGTCATCGACGTAATGGATAATGGGATCGGACTTCCCGAGGATCGCGAGCGACTCACCGAGCCTTATATGACGACCCGGGTACGCGGTACGGGCCTGGGGCTCGCCATCGTCAAGAAGATCGTCGAGGAACATATGGGCGAAATCGCCTTCCTCGATCGATCTGGCGGTGGAACCCGGGTGCGGATCGCCTTCGACACCGAGAAATTGGCTGCGCTGGCGACCGACGAGGAGTCAGCCCGGTCCGACGACAACCCCGACGAGAGCGAGGAACAAGCCTGATGGCCCTTGAAGTGTTGGTTGTGGACGATGAGGCGGACATTCGCGAACTCGTCAGCGGCGTTCTCGAGGATGAGGGTTATGCGGTGCGCACGGCGGCCGACAGCAACCAGACCCTCGAGGCCTTCGAGGAGAGGCGCCCGTCAATGGTCCTGCTCGACGTCTGGCTTCAAGGGTCTCGGCTCGACGGCCTCCAGCTGTTGCAAGAGATCAAGCGACGCGATCCCACAATGCCGGTCCTGATGATTTCCGGACACGGCAACCTCGACACGGCTGTCGCGGCGGTGAGGGAAGGGGCGATCGACTTCATCGAAAAGCCGTTCGAGGCCGAACGGCTGCTCTATCTCGTCGACCGCGCGACCGAAACCGACCGGCTGAAGCGCGAGAATGAGAGTCTCCGGCGCCAGGTAGGACTTGAAGAGCAGCTTCACGGCACTTCGGTTGCGATCAATACGGTGCGTGCCACCTTGAAGCGCGTAGCGCCGACCGGAAGCCGAGTGCTGATCACCGGCCCAGCCGGAGTCGGCAAGGAAATCGCCGCCCGGGTGATCCACAACTGGAGCCCGCGAGCGAAAGCGCCGTTCGTCGTGCTTCCGGCGGCGATGATGAGCCCCGACCGGGTCGAGGAGGAGCTCTTCGGAAGCGAGACCGACGGCGTCGTGCGCCCCGGCCTGCTCGAGCATGCCCATGGCGGGACATTGTTCCTCGACGAGATCGCCGACATGCCGCTGACGACTCAGGGCAAGGTCCTGCGCGTGCTCACCGACCAGAGCTACCACCGGATCGGCGGCCAGCGCCCGGTCAAAGTGGACGTCCGGGTCCTCTCGGCAACTTCGAAGACCCTGTCCGATGAGATCGCCGCGGGCCGGTTTCGTGAGGACTTGTTCTATCGTCTCAACGTGGTTCCGGTCCGAATTCCGCCACTGCGGGAGCGCCGCGAAGACATTCCCGAGATGGTGAACCATTATCTCGCGCGGTTCGCCGCCGAGCGGCACATGACAACCCCGTCCATATCAGAGGAGGCGATGGCGGCGCTGCAGGCCCACGACTGGCCGGGGAACGTCCGCCAGCTCCGCAACATCATCGAGCGAACCATCATCCTGGCGCCAGGCGATCGGGTTGCGTGCATCGACGTCGATTTGCTTCCTCCAGAAATCCTCGAAAACCAGAATGCGATGGGCGGCCCAACGGCAGCCGTCGCGATCATGGGCAGTCCGCTGCGAGAAGCCCGCGAATCTTTCGAACGCGAGTATCTGAAGATTCAGATCCGCCGATTTTCCGGCAACATCTCACGGACAGCATCGTTCATCGGGATGGAACGCTCGGCGCTGCACCGGAAGCTCAAGGCTCTGGGCATCGGTGATAAGAGGGAGGGCGACGAGTAAAAAACAAAAGAGGCCCAATGCCCGCTCGCCCACTCAGCCTTCAGGACCATTTCCTCAACGCTATTCGCAGAGCGAAGCTGCCGGTCACGATCTTCCTCGTGAAGGGCGTCAAGCTGCAGGGGGTCGTCACCTGGTTCGACGCATTTTCCCTGCTCCTCAGGCGGGAAGGAGCATCGCAGCTCGTCTACAAACATTCGATCTCGACCATCATGCCGGCCGAGCCGCCAGCCGGCTTCGTCGCGACGAACGGTGCGGCTGACGGAGCCAAAGCCGCGCTTCAAGACCTGTTCCTCGCGGCGGCTACCCGGGAAAGCGAGCGGATGACCCTGTTCCTGGTCAACGGAGTGATGCTCCAGGGCACGGTGACAGGATTCGACCAGTTTTCGCTGGTCCTCGAGCGCGGCGGGCAGATCCAGCTGGTCTACAAGCACGCAATCTCGACCCTTCAGCCCGCACATGCGCTCAACCTCGGCCCGGAAACGAACGGAGAGCCGGAGGGCGACGCTGAATAATTTCAACCATCCCGCGCTTCCCGACGTGGCCCGGGGGGAACGTGCACTCATTGTCGTGCCCGAACTGCCGCGGAACGGTTCGCGGCGGTCGGTGGACGCGCGCGCTGAAGAGGCGGAAGGACTTGCGGACGCCATCGGCATCGACGTCGTGGCGACGCGGCCGTTCCGAGTGCGATCCGTTCGGCCGGCGACGCTGCTCGGCAAGGGCCAGGTCGACGAAATAGCCGGCATGGCAAAGGAGAAGGAGGCAGGGCTCCTGATCGTCGATGCGCCGCTCGCCCCGATCCAACAAAAAAATCTGGAAGATGAAGTCGGGACGAAGGTGATCGACCGCACCGGGCTGATCCTCGAAATCTTCGGCGAACGTGCGGCAACGGCCGAGGGCCAGCTGCAGGTCGAGCTCGCCCATCTCGAATACCAGGCCGGACGGCTCGTCCGAAGCTGGACCCACCTCGAGCGCCAGCGCGGCGGCTTCGGTTTCCTCGGTGGACCCGGCGAAACCCAGATTGAAGCGGACCGGAGATTGATTCGCGACCGGATGGCGAAGATTCGCCGCGAGCTCGACCAGGTCAAGCGCACGCGCTCGCTTCATCGGGGGCGACGGCAGCGCGCGCCTTGGCCGGTGATTGCCCTGGTCGGTTACACGAACGCTGGAAAATCTACATTATTCAACCGTTTGACAGGTGAATCTGTGTTCGCGGAGAATCTTTTGTTCGCGACTCTCGACCCGACCATGCGCGATATCCGGCTGCCAGGGTTCGACAAGGTCATCCTCTCCGACACGGTCGGATTCGTTTCGGATCTCCCCACCGAACTGATCGCGGCGTTTCGCGCGACGCTCGAGGAGGTTCAGTCGGCGGACCTCATCGTCCACGTCCGCGACATGTCTCATGCCGATCGCGAGGCACAGCGCGAAGATGTCGAAGACGTGCTTCAATCGCTCGGCCTGGCGGAGGAGGGGTCCCCGCCGCGGATCGAGGCATGGAACAAGATCGACCTGCTGTCCGCCGAGGAGCGGGGACGGCTGATCGAGGAAGCCAGCAGACGACAAAACGCGGTTCCAATTTCGGCCCTGACTGGCGACGGGTTCGACGGGCTGCGCGATCGCATGGCAGCTAAGCTTCGCAGCGGCGAAGAAGTGCACCAAGTCCGGCTGGCCGCGGCCGAGGGCGAAAAGATCGCCTGGTTGCATGCTCGCGGAGAGGTGCTCGACCAGCGGCTCGACCGTGACGAAGTCCGGCTGTCCGTGCGTCTATCTCCCGAAAATTGGGCTCGGTTTCAGTCGCTTGGGGTGAGTTGAGACTTTTTCGCTTCGACCCAGAGAGCTTCCATTTCCTCGAGCGACATGTCGGCGAACCCCGGGGTCTGCTCGATCGTGCGAAAGCGCTGCTCGAACTTGCGATTCGCTTCACGAAGCGCTGCTTCCGGCTCTATGTTAAGATGCCGTGCGAGGTTCACAACCGCGAATAACAGGTCGCCGAGCTCGTCCAATTTGCGATGGTGATCGGTCTCGGCCTCGAGCTCGGCCAGTTCTTCATCGATCTTGGCCCGCGGGCCCGACACGTCTGGCCAGTCGAAACCGGCGCGTGCTGCTCTACGCTGAAGCTTGGCGGCTCGTTCAAGCGCCGGCAGGGCCAAAGCGACACCGGCGAGCGCGCTTCGGTCGGGATCGGCGGCCCGTTCTTCGGCCTTGATGATTTCCCACAAATGGTGGCCGCCGTGCTCGGCATCGCCGAAAATGTGCGGATGGCGGCGCTCCATCTTGTCGCAAATGCGGTTTAGGACGTCAGCCAGCGTGAAATGGCCCGCATCCTCGGCCATTTGCGCATGGAAGACGACCTGGAGCTGCAGATCGCCGAGTTCGTCAGCCAGGGCGTCCATGTCGTTGCCCGCGATCGCGTCCGCGACCTCATAAGCTTCCTCGATGGTGTAGGGCGCGATCGTTTCAAACGTCTGGACGCTGTCCCATTCGCAACCGGTCTTCGGATCGCGCAGCCGGCGCATGATCTCAACCAGGGGGTCGAGCGAGATCTCAGGCGGCATCGACGGCTGTGGAGAGGGCGCTGAGGGCCCCCCGCTTGCTGTAATCTGAAAGTATGATAATACACATTATGTAAACACCTATAGAGGTCAGGGGACCAGCACCAGCCAACGCCCTTCCACTCCCCACCGACTCAGCGAAGACAAAAAGTTCATGCCGAGAACGTTGAGATTGTCGTTCTCGGCGATTTGAAGGCCCACGTTTCGGCGAGCGATCCCTCCGACCTTAAGATTGCTTGCGCGGCCGCTCGATACACGGATGATCCCGTTTCCGGTGCGCACGAACTGATCCGGTCTCGGCGAAACGGCAACGCCGGCGCGAATCGCCGTCTCCCGGTCGATCGTGGTCATGGTTGCACCGCTGTCGACCAGGAATTTCACCTTTACGCCGTTGACTCGGCCTTCGACCCAGAAGTGGCCGTCGATCGCCATCGGAATGCGCGTTTCGCGCCCCTGGATGACTGGAGTTCCGATCGCCTCGGCACGCAAGCGTTGCGCAACCCAGCCGAAATTGTCGCGAAACGTGAATAGAACGAAGCCCGCGGCGAACAGCGCGCTCCATGTCAGTGCCGTGGTCGCAAGCTTGGCCCAGGGCTCGCGGCGCGACATCAAGGTCCCGAGCACCAGCATGACGGCCATCAGTATGTAGACTCCGCCAAGCATCAGGTCGTTGGTCACGGTTGGAGCACCAGATAATTGCCCTCGACCCGCCAACTGCTCAGCGACGAAAGAAAGTTCATTCCCAAGAGGTTGGTGTCGTCATGTTGATTGATGTCTATGGGAAAGTCGGTCCGCTCGATCGGTCCGACCTGGAGGCGATCCGCCCAACCCTTGATCTCCCTCGTGGGCCCATTGGCCGTGTTTACGACGGTTGTTTCGGTTCCTATGGGCATGCCCGCCGCTTTGGCGGACTCCACGGAAACTGTAGTCACCGAGGCCCCGCTGTCGACCATGAACCGAAGCGCATGACCGTTGACCTTCGCTTCGACCCAGAAATGCCCGTCGTCCGCCATAGGAATTCGCACTGTTTTCCCGTCGGTTGTCGCACTTCCCATGGCTTCGGCCTTGAGCCGCTGGCCCAACGCGATGAAGTCGCTTCGGAAGGAAAAGACCGCGAAGCCTATTCCGAAGATCGCCACCCAGGCGGCCACCATCTTCACCATCTTGCCCACCGGCATTCGCAAGGCGACGAGCGAGCTCGCGACGGCGACGACGATCACCAAATAATAGAGCGCAAAGGCGCCGTTATTATCGCTCATAGGTGGATCTCGAGCCCATCATGCGCCGGCGCTGCCCAATCGGGAAGCTCCGCGACGAGCGTTCGATAATCGAGGCCGTTCCCCATGTGGGTCAGGTAGAGCTGGCCGACCCGGAGGTCCTTAGCCCAGCCGAGCACGCCGTCGAGATGCGCATGCGTCGGATGCGGCGTTCGTGTCAGGCAATCGGCGATCCACACATCAACGCCTTCATACAGTTCAGCCATATTGTCGGTTAAATTGCTGAAATCGATGGCATAGGCGACGGACTGCTCGCCTTCGTCGAAGCGCAGGCCGAGCGAGGTTGTCGTTCCATGGGGCTGCACGACGAAGCGCGTGGCTGCGAGACCGAAGCGCTCCTCGGCCGCGATAACCCGCCCCTCGACGATCGGGCGATAGAATTCGCTCTGGGCGAACGCATAGCCGAAGCGCTGCTCGAGACTCAGAAGGGTCTCCTCCGATCCGTAAAGCGGAACCGGCGCGTCGAGCGCCTGCGAAAGCGGACGAAGCTCGTCGATGCCATGGACGTGGTCGCCATGGTCGTGGGTGACGATTACCGCGTCGAGCCGCTGAACCTGCGCCGAGAGCAATTGCTGGCGGAGATCAGGGCCGCAGTCGACGAGGATATTCACTCCGCCGGATTCAACCAGGATCGACGAGCGCAACCGGGCGTTGCGCGGCTCGGCGGGGTCGCACTGGCCCCAGTGATTGCCGATCTTGGGGACTCCGGTCGACGTCCCGCAACCGAGAATCCGAATTCTCACGCGGCTTTTTTGAACAATTTGAAAAAGTTGGCGGTCGTTGTCTCGCCCAGTTCCTCGGGTTCCTCGCCCCTCAACTCAGCCACGAATGCCGCGGTGTCGGCAACGAAAGCCGGCTCACATTTCTGGCCGCGGTGCGGGACCGGCGCAAGGAAGGGCGCGTCGGTCTCGACCAGCATCCGATCGGAGGGAATCCATTTGGCGATCGCCTGCAGGTCCGCCGCGTTCTTGAAGGTCACGATCCCTGACAGCGAGACGTAGAAGCCGAGATCGAGGCCCTTGCGTGCGAGCTCGGCCGAGCCGGTGAAGCAGTGGAGCACACCCGTCACACTTCCCTCCCTCACCGCGGCCTCCAGGATTTCGGCCGTGTCGGCCTCGGCGTCGCGGGTATGGACGACGAGCGGCAACCCGGTCTCGCGCGCAGCCTCGATATGCGCCTGGAAGCGCTCGCGCTGAGCGGCGCGACCGGACTTGTCGTAATAATAATCCAGGCCGCATTCCCCGATTGCAATCACACTGGAATGTGATGTCGCGTCGACCAAAGCCCCCGCACCGAGGTCGGGATGCCCGTCGGCCTCATGCGGGTGAACGCCGACGGTCGCCCAAACGTCGCCATTTCTCTCGGCGACCGAGATAACGTCATTCCACTCGCTCTGGCGGGTCGAAATGTTGAGGAATCCATGGACGCCGCGTTCGCGCGCATTTTCAAGGACTTGATCCTGGCGTTCGACCAGTCCTTCGTAATTGAGGTGACAATGGCTGTCGATCAGCCTCATGCCGGCTCTTCCTCTTCCTCAAGCACAAGCTTGGGGAACAACGGTGTCGGCAGAGCAATCGGATTGCCGCCGGCGCCTGAATCCATAAGCGCCAGCAATTTGTCAGCGGATGCCGGGATGATCGGTGCGATTGCCGAAGCAAGCTTGCGAACTGCCGCCACGATCGTGCCGAGCACGGCCGCCATGCGCTCCGGATCGGTCTTGCGAAGTGTCCACGGAGCTTCGGTATCGATATAAGCATTGCAGGCGAATACGGCACGAAGCCAGGCTTCGATCCCGACCGAGAAAGCCAGCCTGTCGAAGGCCGCGGGGACGTCCGTCCTTGTGGTGGTTTCAACGAGGGCCAACAGATCCTTGTCCATCGCAGCCTCTCCCGGTGCTGGAAGAACGCCGCCCAAATTCTTGTGGATCATCGATAAAGTACGCTGTGCAAGATTGCCGAAACTGTTCGCCAGCTCGGCATTCGCGCGATTGACGATTGCTTCCGCGGTGTAGCTTCCGTCCTGGCCGAACGGCACTTCACGAAGCAGGAAATAACGCAGGGCGTCGACCCCGAAGCGCTCGGCCAGCACCATCGGATCGACAACATTGCCGACGCTTTTCGACATTTTCTCGCCGCGGCTCAGAAGGAAGCCGTGCCCGTAGACGCATTTCGGCAAAGCTATTCCGGCCGACATTAGGAAGGCCGGCCAATAGATCGCGTGGAAGCGCACGACATCCTTTCCGATCAGGTGAATATCCGCGGGCCAGTAACGCTTCCACAGGTCGGTATCGTCAGGATAGCCGAGGCCGGTGATGTAGTTGGTCAGGGCGTCGAGCCACACATACATCACGTGATGGTCGGCCCCCGGCACCGGAACGCCCCAATCGAAGCTCGTGCGTGAAATGCTGAGGTCCTTGAGGCCGCTCTCCACGAAGCGAAGAACCTCGTTGCGGCGGCTTTCCGGCCGGATAAAGCCGGGATTGGCTGTATAATGATCGAGCAGGGACTGCTGGTAGCTGGAAAGGCGGAAGAACCAGCTCTCCTCGACGGTCCACTCGACGGGCGTTCCCTGGGGCGAGAGTTTGTCGCCAGTTTCACCTTCGGTCAGCTCATTATCATCGTAATAGGCCTCGTCACGAACCGAATACCAACCTTCGTAGCGGCCAAGGTAGAGATCCCCCCTCTCCTCCATCGCTTTCCAGATCGCCTGACTGGCATGATAGTGATCGGGCTGGGATGTCAGGATAAAGCGATCGTACGACACGTTAAGAGTATCGCACATGTCTTGGAAAAGACGTGACATTTTGTTCGCAAATGCCCGCGGCTCGGCGCCTTCCGCGCGCGCCGCTTGAGCCATCTTTAACCCGTGCTCGTCAGTCCCTGTCTGGAAGCGCACGTCACGCCCCTGGCTGCGCTGGAATCGAGCGATGGCGTCGGCGGCGATCGCTTCATAGGCGTGGCCGATATGCGGCGGGCCGTTGGGATAGCTGATCGCGGTCGTGATGTAGAAGGGTTCAGGCATTCACCGACCGCCCTAACCGGCGCTCGCCCGTCCTTCAAGGAACCGGCTCGTCCGCAATCGATGCCAGGATCCCGCCAATCTGAAAGACGGTCGCCGCCGGATCGAGCGAGACCCGAGGTGCCACGAGGGCCAGTTCCCGCGCCCTCGCATAAGCATCGAGGGCGCGTTCGCGCCGCAAGCCTTGGAGAGTTCGGGCTTCGCGGGCGATCAGCGACGGAGCGAGATCGAGGAATGCGGCATAGCGATCGCCGGCTCCCCGCTTTCCAAGCTCGATCGCGAGCTCCGAGCGGCGGGAGTTGTTGGGATCGCCCTGCCGTAAAATGAGGAGCGCGGCCTCCTCGAGCTTGGCGAGGCCGAATTCGGCGAAAGCGAGCGCCCTGCCCGCCGAGCCGAATGCCATCGGAACGATCTTTTTGCGTTCGGTCGCGCTCAGTTCGGGCGCCCTTGCTTCCAGGATCGACGCCATGACGTCATCGTCAAGCATTTGAAAATCCAGCCTTCTGCATCGGGAGCGGATCGTCGGGAGCAGCCGGCCCGGGGCATGGCTGACGAGGAAGAAGATGCTGTTCGCGGGCGGTTCCTCGAGCATCTTCAGCAAGGCATTGGCCCCCGACGGCTCGAGCTCGTCGGCTGAATCGATCACCACCACGCGCCAGTCGGACATGGCCGGGCTGAGGTCGAAAAGGTCGGCGAGAGATCGCACCTGGTCGACACTGATGTTGCGCGCGAGATTGCCGGTTTTCTCGTTCACCAGCCGCTCGAGGCGGCGCATGTCGGGGTGGCTCCCCGCTTCGACCAGCCTCACCATCGGATGTTCGTCGCTCGTTTCGACCCCAGGCAGGCCGGAGGTAGGGCCAGCGGCGTCCGCAAGTACCCGCCGGGCGGCGGAATGGGCGAACGTCGCCTTCCCTACCCCTCTCGGGCCTGCGAGCAGCCAAGCGTGGTGAAGCTTGCGCGTCGCCCAGGCGCTCGCGAATTGCTCGACGGCCTTGTCTTGGCCCACGATCACGGGAGTAGGTCCGCAATAGCGCCGAGCAGCCGCTGTGTGACCGCATCCTGCTCGCCCGACGCGTCAATCAGCCTCACCCGCTCCGATTCCTCCGCAGCTATCAGTCGGAAGGCGAGCTCGACTTTGTGATGATAATCGCCGCCGCGGCCACCGATCCGGTCGCTTCCTTCGGTATCTCGCTCGCGGGCCCTTTGGGCGCCCTCGTCGAGCGTAATGATCAGGGTCCGGTCGGGGAAGCAATCGCTTAGTCCGAAGGCGTTGATCTCGCGCACCGACTCGATCCCAAGCCCGCCGGCGCCGCCCTGATAGGCAAGCGAGCTGTCGACGAACCGGTCGGACAGGACCCAGCGGCCTGCTTCGAGAGCCGGCCTTATGGTCTTTTGCACATGATCGGCGCGCGCGGCGGCGAACAGCAGGGCCTCGGCCTTGCCTTCCCACCTCTCCTCAGCGCCACCCAGCAGCAATTCCCGGATCTTCTCGGCGCCTTCGCTTCCGCCGGGCTCGCGGGTTTCGATGACGTCAAGGCCACGCTCCCGAAGCGCGGCGGCGAGCGCCTTGACCTGCGTCGACTTGCCGACCCCTTCCCCGCCTTCGAGGCTGATGAACCTTCCGCGTGACGTCACGCCAATCCGATAAGCTGCTTGAAGCCGATCCAGATCCGCCCGAAGAAACCGGCCTTCCCGACATTCTCCCCAGCGACCAGCGGGACGACTTGCGGCGGAGTGTCGGAGGTCGTGACGACCAGGTCGGCGATATGGTCGCCCTTGGCGATCGGTGCCGCGACCGGGCCCTCGTAGCGGATCTTCATCCCCGTCGCGCCGCTTGCAAGACCTGCGGGCACGGTTACGGCAAGATCGCGCGGCGCGACCAGGGAGACTTCGCTGCTGCTCCCCAGCTGGACCTTGGCGGACCCGACCTTCGTACCCGCTTTGAACAAGGGCTTGGCGGTCCAGGCGTTGAAACCCCATTCGATCAGGCGCTTGGATTCCAGCACCCGCGCGTTCCAGCTGCCCAGGCCCGCGACGACCTCGATCAGGCGCCGTCCATTCTGATCCGCCGAGCCGGTAAAGCCGTAGCCCGCCTCGTCGGTGTGACCTGTCTTGAGGCCATCGGCGCCGGTGATCTTGCCGAGGATCGGGTTGCGGTTGGCCTGGGTGATCGCCTGCCCGGAGCCCAAAGTCTTGCCCCAGGTGAAGCTCGGCTGGGAATAGAATTTCTTATAGAGCGCGTAGTGGTTCTCGATCTCCGAGCGGGCCAAAGTCGCGAGGTCCCGCGCCGACACATAGGTGACGCCATTATCGGGCCAGCCGTTGGCCGTTCCGAAATGACTGTTGGTGAGGCCGATCCTCTTGCCCAAAGCATTCATCTGATCGGTGAAGGCCTGCTCGGTCCCCGCGATACATTCGGCGAGGACCACCGAGGCGTCATTACCCGAAAGGGTGACGATGCCATGGAGAAGATTTTCAACGCTGACCTGCTCGTTCGGCGACAGGAACATGGTCGAGCCCGCCGCCGGCCCATGCCACTTCTGCCAGGTTTCGGGATGGACCGTGCACATCTTGCTCATCGCCAGCTGTTTCCTGTCGATCAGCTCGAAGGCGACCTCGACGGTCATCATCTTCGCCATCGACGCCGGCGGCATCCGCACATCGGAGTTTTTGGCATAGAGCGTCGCTCCGGACGACACGTCGACGAGGTAAGCGACCCTCGCCGGAGTATCGAACTGCGGCGCGGTCGCATCCGCGCTCGTTGCAAGAAGAACGGCGGCGGTGGTGAGCAAGACAGGCTTGAGCATGGAGGCGACCAAAATCCTTGAAGGTTCAGGAGATGAACCCCTGTCTATCGCCGAGCAATCGCGTCCGCCAGCAGTCCCACCGACATCGCGTAAAAATTCGAGCAATTGTAATCGAGGATCGCGCGATAGTTGTTGGTCAGCAAATAGCCCGACCCGCTCTGCCCCTCGGGCTCGAACAGGGTCGCCAGCTCGCTGTCGGGAAGGCCGGAGCGGTATGGCACGACTCCAAGCGCCCGCCATTCGCGCATGGTCAGCCAGCGCGTGTGCCTTTTGTAGACCTGCGGGCATTTGGGCGCGGTGATCGTGGAGCGGAGCGCGTAGCGATTGAGATTGGTCGGGACGCTGGCCGCGACCCCCCATCGTACCGATGGCTTCCAGCCGGCATCGCGCAAATAAGAGGCGATGGAGGCAAGGCCGTCGAGTTCGTCGCGCCAAATATTCGCATAGCCATCGCCGTCGCCGTCCGCGCGAAGCCGCAGCGCCACTGAGGGCAGGAACTGGGGCAATCCCGTAGCCCCGGCCCAGCTGCCCTTGAGCATGTAGCGTGGAACGCCCTGGTCGATCAGCTTCAAGGCGGCGATGAACTCATTCTCGAACAGGCTGCGCCGCCGGCCGCCGTAGGCCATGCTTGCGAGCACTTCGAGCAGGTCGTTGCTTCCGGTGACGAGGCCGTAGCTCGTCTCATGGCCGTAGATGGCAAGCAGGATGCCGGCATCGACTCCGTAGCGCGATTCGATCCAGCGAAGGCCCTGGTACAGGTTCGAATAATTGCTCTGCCCGCGGCGGATCAGCGATTGCGTGACGTGCTTGCGAATGTAGGGCTGCATGGAAGGAATACCGCCCGAGCTCGACGCCCGAGGCTCGGCATGATCGAGCTCGATCACTCGGCGATTGACGCCCAGACCGGGAATGACCGACTGGATCGTCGCTTCGCTGACTCGCTGCTGTCGCGCGAGCGCGGTGAGCCGGACCTTGTACTGCTCCCAGGGGCTCGCCTGGGGCGGAAGGTAGCTCGGCTGTTGATAGACGTAGGTTTGTGCAACCTGAATCGGCTCGGGCGAAGCGACGACCGACGCCTTATCAACCTGGGCCGAAGGCGTTGCGAGCGCGATCGCCGACACCGCAATCAGTGCGATTCCCCCAAGCATCCGCAACTTTACGCTCCTCATCACTGCCGAGGCTAATGTGCAAAACCCACCCGAGACCAGCTTGGTTCACCGCGCGCCTTGCACAGCCCGGCGCTCCAGACGATATGCCAGCACCGATTAAGGAGAGGTGGCCGGGCGCGAGGCGGCTGTCCTGCGGGGGGCAGGATACCAAGCCGAGCGGTTTCGGTGCCGATAATGCGGAGAGGTGGCCGAGTGGTTTAAGGCAGCGGTCTTGAAAACCGCCGTGGGTTCACGCCCACCGTGGGTTCGAATCCCACCCTCTCCGCCAGCCTTGAGGAGACGCCGCATGGACCGATTCACCGGTGGTTGCCTGTGCGGCGACGTCCGGATTGCCGCATCCGGTCGACCGTACCGGGTCGGCCTTTGCCACTGCCTCGACTGCCGGAAGCATCATGGCACACTGTTCTACGCCGCCGCGATCTTCCCTGAAGCTGCGGTGACGATCGAAGGCGCAACGAGCGAATATGCCGGGCGGCATTTTTGTCCTCGCTGCGGCTCTTCGGTCTTCGCCCGCTATGCCGATGAAATCGAGGTCTGCCTCGGCTCGCTGGACGCTCCTGACCAGCTGATGCCTACCTACGAAAGCTGGACCGTTCGTCGGGAATCCTGGTTGCCGCCCTTCCCGCTCGCGCGACATTACGACCATGATCGAGAGTCGCCGGGCCGCTCCGAGGATTGATCAGCCCCTCACAATATTCAGCTTGCGTTCACGCTACAAATGTAGCACCACTACAAATGTAGCGCGGCGAATCGAGTCGCGCCGAGAAGGAATGAATATGCTGAGCAAGCTGCCGCCGCGCGAACGCCAAATTGTCGACATCCTTTATCAGCAGGGCCCCTTGCCGGTCTCCGACATTTGCGATGCCCTGCCCGACCAGCTCAGCGGATCCGCCGTTCGCATGATGTTGAAGCGACTCGAAGACAAGGGCTTCGTCCAGCGCAGCGAATCCGACCGCGGCTTTGTTTACAGTCCGACCGTTTCCGAAACCGCGGCCAAGAAATCGGCGTTGAGCGAGATCGTCCGGGTGTTCTTCGATGGTTCGCCCGCGAACGCTGCGAGCGCGCTTCTCGGAATGTCGGAAAAGCTCAAGGACAATGAGCTGGATGAGCTCGAGGCGATGATCGCCCGTGCCCGGAAAGCCAAAGGGGCCAACTAATGCATGTCCTCATCGAGATCGCGCTCAAATCGCTGCTGATCGCCGGCCTGACGCTCGGCCTGCTGGAAATGATGAAGAGCCGTTCGGCCGCCGAGCGCTCGTGGGTTGCCCATATCGGCCTACTGGCTCTCATCATCATGGCTTTCGCGCCACTGGTCCTGCCGAGCTGGAACGTCGAAGTCCCTGCCCTGCTGGGCCAGGCTCCGGTTGTCGACGCACCGGCGCAGACGGCCCTCCCGCCGACGGCAGTCAGGCCTGTCCCCCAGGGGACGCCCGCGCCTTCAACCACGGCGCCAGCGACTGCACTGTCGTCGATCAGCCCGGTCGCAGCCACTTCCGCGCTCTATGCGATTCCTGCGGTCATTTTGCTGTTCCTCACTCTCGTAGCGCTTGCGCGGCTTGTCGCCCTTCGGGCCCGCGCCGACGTGCTGGTCGACGGTCACTGGCTGAGCGCGCTCGCCCGCGCCCAGCGCCGGATGGGCTTCAAGCATGGGACGGCGCTCCTCACCAGCGACGACCTCGCTTCGCCGATCAGCTGGGGCCTGATGCGCCCCGTCATCTTGCTCAACAGCCGCGCGGTCGAAGCCGCCGACGAGGCCGAGGCGATCATCGCGCATGAGCTGGCGCATGTCGCGCGGATGGACTGGGCGAAACTGCTGCTTGCACGGATCGCCACGGCATTATTCTGGTTCAACCCGTTGGTCTGGATGCTCGCCCGCGAAGCGCACCAGCTGCGCGAGGAAGCAGCCGACGATTCGGTCCTCGCGGCCGACATCGCCGACACCGATTATGCCGAGCTCCTGGTCGGAGTGGCGCGGCACGAATGCCCCGGCCTGTTGCTCGGTGCGCATGGGGTGGCGCCGTCGAAGAGCTCGCTCGCCCGCCGCGTGGCCCGCGTCCTGGACGTGAGATCGGTGCGCGGACCCGTCGCACGTTCGTTCGGACTTGGAGTGTTCGTCGGTGCGGCGCTGGTCGCTGCTCCGCTTGCCGCGCTGACGCTCTCTCCGAAGCAGCCGGCGGCCAGCAAAGAGACGCTCGCCGCTCGGAAGGCAGCTGGATCCAAGCCTTATTACGCACCTTCCGAACCGCCGTCCGATCTTCCGCATATCATCGCCCAGGGCGTATCGACGTCCATGTCGACCGCGGCAGCGGCCGTCGTCCGGCAGGATGCTCAGGTCGACGTCGATCCCGATGAGATAGCAGAGGCGCAGCGGGACGCTGCCCGCGACATGGCGATCGACCAGGCCAAGGCCGCTGCTGACAGAGCAGGCGACACCGGAAGAGAGGTCGCCGAGGCGCTTCGGAAATCGCACCGCAACGTCGAGCAGGCGCTCGGAATGACGCCCGAATATATCGGAGCAATGCGTTCGGCGGCGCCGCAGTTTGCGCGGCTCGATACGGAAGATTTCGCGAGCATGAAGGCCGTCGGAGTGACACCCGAATTCGCGCGCGAGCTGATTGGGGCCGGATTCCCTCGAATTACCGCCGACGACGTGGTTGAGGCCCGGGCCGTCGGCCTGACGGGCGGCTATGTGCGCCAGCTTCGATCTGCTGGCGTGCGTGGCAACCTCGAGGATTTCGTCCAGCTTCGCGCCGTTGGAGTCGAGCCGGCTTTCGTCGAGCGTGCTCGTCGAGCCGGCTACACTGTTCTCACTGCGGACGACCTTGTCGAGCTCAAGGCGCTTGGACGCGTGGTTTCCTCGCACCGTTCGCCGCCTGGTGGATGGGGAAATAAGCCACCGCCGGCTCGAACGGGTCGACCTGCGGCCTCGCCTCCTGACTGGACCACGCCCGACCCGGACGGCTGACGGCCTGCCGCACCAAAGGAAGCCTCCACCTCTTCCTCAATCCCGATTTCGAAACGCCTGGCCCCGGGCGAACGGGCGAGCCTTGCCTCAAGGAGACCGACCATGAACCGCTATCTCGCCTTCCTATTAGCCGTGATGTGCGCAACCGTGACCGTTTCATCCGCCTGCGTTGCAGCGCCGTTCGAATGGGTCACCTTCACTTTGCAGCCCGATCGGGACGGCGGTCGAATCCATGCCGACTTCCATGACGACAGTCGGCGCCGCGGCGACAGCAACTGGTCGAACGGATT
Organism: Pseudomonadota bacterium; assembly: GCA_046765675.1. Classification (GTDB taxonomy): domain Bacteria; phylum Pseudomonadota; class Alphaproteobacteria; order Sphingomonadales; family Sphingomonadaceae; genus Sphingomicrobium. Next base: position 257 of record JBKPOR010000170.1, on the reverse strand, counting down.
TCTTCCCTCGGAGCTCATCGGACTCGACATTGCCGGGTTTCGCGGCTCCGGGACCCGGCCACTCCATTTCGCCATAGTCCGGGAAGCCGGGCGACTCGATTGCAACGGCAATGGCGGGGGCAACCGAGCATCAGGAAATTGCCGCTTCACCGCCGACCCGGGGTTCACCCAACTGCTGGGCAGCCGGGGGATCGGCACTCCGACGCGTGACCAGGCATTCGCTCTGATGGCCGTCAACGCACGCCGCGAGGTCATCG
>JBKPOR010000169.1:0-9163 GCA_046765675.1 Pseudomonadota bacterium | reverse complement strand
GCGGAGTATCGACGTCATGGACGTAGAGACCACCGAAAAGCTCGCCGGCGGCCGCGGGCGACGACATCGAAAGGATGATCAGGCACAGGGCCGACGCGATTTTCATAGGCGCATCAATGCTCGCAGGCGGATTTGGTGCCTTCTCAGCCTGCCGCCTGCCACGCCGCGATCGCTTTGTCCGGCCACAAAAGCATCCAGACGTTGAGCGTCAAATTGTCGCGGATGACGTACAGAGGCACGAGCTCGAGCAGCAGGAGAAGCGTGATCGACGCCCAGAGCGGAAGCTTGCGCGCGGCAATGAAGCCCACGACCATCATCAATATGTCGGATACCGAATTGATGACGCTGTCGCCGGTATAGCCCAGTGCGGCGGTCGCGTGGCGGTACCGGTCGATCACCATCGGAGTGTTCTCGGTGATTTCCCACCCTGCCTCGATGATGAGCGCGGTGATGAAGCGCCATTCTAGCGGCCATCGTCTCGCGAGGAGCCAAAGCGCCGCATAAAATATCAGCCCGTGGACGATATGGCTGAAGCTGTACCAGTCAGCGAGCATCTGACTGGTCTTCGGGCTGTCGCGCCCGGCGACCCACAAGTCGACGGCTCCGCAGGTACAGATAGGATTGCGGCCCATCGCCAGCAGGATGGCCGCTGCGGCGACAATGGTGAGGGCGGCGGCAAGCGCGGCGCGGCGGGTGCTGGTCATCGCGGGCCACGCTTAGCAGAGCCAACCGGCTTGCAAAGATCGGCGGTTCGTTTGATGCAGGCGGCCATGCTGCGGACGTACGGACCAGGCTGCGACGGAAGCATCGTCGAGGCGAAGGCCGAAAAGATTCCTGACGGGGCGACCTGGATCGACCTCGAGGAGCCTACGCGCGCGGAGGAGCAGCTGGTCGAGCGTTGCGTCGGGCTCAACATTCCGACCCAAGAGGAAATGGCTGAGATCGAGCCGTCGAGCCGGCTCTATGAACGCGACGGCGTGCTCTACATGACCGCAAGCGTGCTTTGCGGAGTGGAGGACGGAACTCCCGCCAGCACTCCGATGGGATTCGTTCTCACCGACACTCGCCTGGTCACGATCCGCTATGCGACCCCCAAGCCGCTCCGCGCTTTCGGAGAGCATGTCCGGCGCGAACCGGATTTGGCGCGCGATGCCCCAACCGTGCTGGTGCGCCTGCTCGATTCAATCATCGATCGGATGGCGGACGAGCTCGAGAAAATCGGTGCGGAAACGGAACGTCTGTCGTCGGAAATCTTCAGGAAGGACGTCGAGCAGCGGCGGATCCCGGCCGAAAAGCTGACCAGGCTGCTGACCAGCATCGGCCGCACCCAGATCTTGCTGACTAAGGTCCGCTACACGGCGGTCAGCACCAGCCGGATGTTGAGCTTCCTCGCCGGATCGAAACGGATGCACCAGCCCGAAAGCGCCGACGCCCGGCACCATCTCGGCAGCCTGACCACGGACGTCACCTCCTTGAGCGAGCATGCGAGCTTCCTAACGGACAATCTGACCTTCCTGCTCGATGCTTCGCTGGGATTGATCAGCATCGAGCAGAATGCCGCGATGAAGCTCTTTTCATGGGCGGCAGTCGTGTTCCTTCCGCCAACCCTGATCGCCGGGATCTATGGAATGAATTTCCATCATTTCCCCGAGCTCAGCTGGCCCTGGGGCTACCCGATGGCGCTAACGTTCATGCTCGCCAGCGGAGTGCTGCCGTATTTCTATTTCAAGCGGCGCGGCTGGATTTAGTCGAAAGCGACGAGCGGGATTTCATCGACCGGAGCCACTTCGGCTTCGGCCGCGGCCGCGCGGCGCCGAGCGAGAGCGGCATAAGCGAGCGCCAGGTCGCCGGCGACAGCAGCTCCGTCGCCGTCCTGCTTGGAAAAAGCAGCGGCTCGCGCTTCTGCGGCGCGGCGGCGGAAATATTCGCTGTCGTGGGACATGCCCGCTTCCCTCTGTTCTTCTCATTTTTCCGGGGAATCCCGGCATTCCTTACCTATTGCGCGGCCGTCATAATTGGGAGTCCGCCGGCGGCACCTTGGCGCGGAGGCAATTCGGTTCGGCGCAACGGAACGGCGGCGTGGGCCGTTTGTGGCTTCGGCGATTCCGCCCTGTCCAATCAGGCGAGGACTTGTAATGAGGCGTTTCTTCACTGCTCTAGCGTCCCGAAGCTCATATTATATGGGCCACCCGGCCGCGTTCCTGATCGCGACGGTCACTTGCCTCATCTGGGCCGTGACCGGCCCTTTATTCGATTATTCGGATACCTGGCAGCTCGTGATCAACACGGCCACAACCGTCCTCACCTTCCTCGCGGTGTTTTTGATCCAAAACAGCCAAAACCGCGATGGCATCGCGATCCAGGCGAAGCTCGACGAAATCCTGATTGCGTTCAGCAAGGCCCGAACCGAACTCGTCGGCATTGAAAATCTGACGGATGCGCAAGTTGTCGAGCTTAAAGCCGCCATTGAGCGGGAAGCGCTGCAGCCGGACGGCAAAGCCGACTCATCTGCACCTACGGTGGAAGAGATCCTCAAAGAGCGGGAACAGGAACTCGAAGAGAAGATCGAGGAAATACCCGCCGCGGATCGCCGCGAAGTCGCCAAGACGGCGAAGCGCGCCGTCGCTGCCGCGGCGGACAAAGTGAAGAGCGAGAGGAAAAAGAAGGGGCGGAAAACCGCGCCGCGCGCTCGTGCAAGAAAACCCGCACGAAGCAAGCGCCGCTGACGCGTTTGCGGGCTCCCGACCGGGTTGCTAAGGGCGCGGCACATTGCGTTCGAACGCAATCCTAAGAAAGGCAGTGATGATCCCCACCGGCCAGGACAGCTTGAAGACCCGCTCCACGCTCCAGGTCGGTGATCGATCCTATGCTTATTATTCGCTCGCCAAAGCAGCGGAGCAGCTCGGCGACCTTTCGCGCCTGCCCTTCTCGATGAAGGTTCTGCTCGAAAACCTCCTTCGGTTCGAGGACGGAAAGACCGTGACCCGCGACGACCTCCAGGCGATGGTCGACTGGCAGAAAGAGCGGCGCATCGCACGCGAGATCCAATATCGGCCGGCCCGAGTCCTGATGCAGGATTTCACCGGCGTTCCAGCCGTCGTCGACCTCGCCGCAATGCGCGATGCAATGTCCGAGCTCGGCAGCGACCCGCAGAAGATCAACCCGCTCGTTCCCGTCCATCTGGTCATCGACCATAGCGTCATGGTCGACGAGTTCGGCAACCCGAAAGCCTTCGGCAAGAACGTCGAACTGGAATATCAGCGCAACGGCGAGCGCTACGAATTCCTCAAATGGGGCGCGTCGGCATTCGACAATTTCCAGGTCGTGCCGCCCGGCACCGGCATTTGCCACCAGGTCAACCTCGAACATGTCGCCCAATGCGTTTGGGCGGGGGAAGACCAGAACGGCGCGGCAATCGCTTATCCCGATACGCTGGTCGGAACGGACAGCCACACGACGATGGTGAACGGCCTCGGAGTGCTCGGCTGGGGAGTCGGCGGAATCGAAGCCGAGGCGGCAATGCTCGGCCAGCCGGTCAGCATGTTGATCCCGGAAGTCGTCGGATTCCGCCTCGATGGCGAGCTTCGCGAAGGCATTACGGCAACCGATCTCGTGCTTACCGTCACGCAGATGCTGCGCCAGAAAGGCGTGGTCGGCCGCTTCGTCGAATTCTACGGGCCCGGCCTCAACAGCCTGACGCTCGCCGACCGGGCCACGATCGCCAACATGGCGCCGGAATATGGCGCCACCTGCGGCTTCTTCCCGATCGACGAGCGAACCATCGATTATCTCGAGCTGACGGGCCGCGACCCGGAACGGATCGCCTTGGTCAGGGCCTATACTCAGGCGCAGGGACTGTGGCGCGACAAGTCCAGCCCGGAGCCGCTGTTCACCGACACGCTAGAACTCGACATGAGCACGATCGAGCCGTCGCTCGCCGGGCCCAAGCGGCCGCAGGATCGGGTGCTTCTGTCGGAGGTCGACGACCAGTTCAACGACGAGCTCGAGCACACCTACGCCAAGCATAACGACCCTCGTGTCCCGATCGCCGATAGCGATTTCGATTTCGGCAACGGCGACGTCGCGATCGCCGCCATCACGAGCTGCACCAATACTTCCAATCCTTCGGTCCTGATCGGCGCCGGGCTGCTCGCCCGCAAGGCGCGCGCGAAGGGCCTGACGAGCAAGCCGTGGGTCAAAACCAGCCTCGCCCCCGGGAGCCAGGTGGTTACGGACTATCTCAACGAAAGCGGCCTGACCGAAGATTTGAACGCGCTCGGCTTCGACCTCGTCGGCTACGGATGCACAACCTGCATCGGCAATTCGGGGCCGCTGCCCGAGCCGATCAGCAAGGCGATCAACGATAATGACCTGGTCGCGGTGAGCATCCTTTCCGGGAACCGCAACTTCGAAGGCCGGGTGTCGCCGGATTGCCGGGCCAATTACCTCACGTCGCCGCCGCTGGTGGTCGCGTTCGCGCTCAAGGGCACGGTGCGATCCGACATGGTCAACGAGCCGATCGGAACCTCGAGCAGCGGCGAGCCCGTCTATCTCAAAGACATCTGGCCGACGAACGAGGAAATCCGCAAGCTCATCGACGCGCATGTCCATTCGGACATGTTTCGCAAGCGTTACGCCGACGTCTATCATGGCGACGAACGATGGCGCGCGATCGAGGTGACCGGCGGCGCGACCTACGACTGGCCGCCGCTCTCCACCTATATCCAGAACCCGCCATATTTCACCGGGATGACGATGACCGCGAATCCGCCGGGGGACATCGTGGAGGCTCGGGCGCTGGCAGTATTCGGCGATTCGATCACGACCGACCACATCTCGCCGGCGGGAGCGATCAAGCCCGACAGTCCAGCCGGGCGCTACCTCCTCGAAAAGGGCGTCCCCCGCGGCGAATTCAACAGCTACGGCGCGCGCCGCGGCAATCACGAAGTGATGATGCGCGGCACGTTCGCCAACATCCGGATCCGCAACCGCCTGCTCGACAATGTCGAAGGCGGATTCACTCGCTACGCGCCAACTGGCGAGACGATGGCGATCTACGACGCGGCCATGGCCTATAAATCTGACGGCACCCCGCTCGTCGTCCTCGCCGGCAAGGAATATGGCACCGGCAGCTCGCGCGACTGGGCGGCCAAGGGCACGATCCTGCTTGGAGTCCGCGCGGTCATCGCCGACAGCTTCGAGCGCATCCACCGCTCGAACCTCGTCGGAATGGGCGTCCTGCCGCTCAACTTCCTGCCGGGAGAGAATGCCGAGACGCTCGGGCTCGTGGGCACCGAGACATTCACGATCCGCGGCATCGCCGAACTCAATCCGCGCGAAAACGTTGAGGTCGAGGTTACGCGACCGGACGGCTCGGCAACGACCTTCACCGCCCGCTGCCGCATCGATACCTTCAACGAGCTCGAATATTTCCGCTCGGGTGGCATCCTGCACTACGTGCTTCGCAAGCTCGCTGCCCAATGACCCGGGCAAGGTGACGGCGCTCGAGATCGCAATCGAAGTCGTGGGGTGGGGAGGCGCAGTCCTGATCCTGCTGGCTTATTTATTGCTTTCGGCCGGCAGGTTGACCGGCCAATCGCTCGTCTATCAGGGAATGAACGTAGTGGGAGCGGCCGGATTCGTTATCAACGGCTGGTGGCATGGTGCGCTGCCTTCTGCCTCGCTCAACGTCCTGTGGTTACTCATTGGAGCAGTCGCATCATGGCGGATACTGAAGAAAAGAGGATCGTCGACCTCAGCCATGTGATCGAGCATGGCATGACGACCTACCAGGGGTTGCCCCCGCCCCACATTTGCGACTTTTGGGAGCGCGAGGGGACGGCGGCCAATTATGATGACGGTTCGACGTTCCAGATCGGGCGGATCGACATGGTTGCCAACACCGGGACCTATGTGGATTCCCCGTTCCACCGCTACGCCGAGGGCGCTGACCTTGCCGAACTCCCGCTGCCCTCGCTTGCCGATTTGCCAGGAATCGTCATCCGGCGGCCATGGGAAAACAGCCTGGCGCTCGATCCGTCGCACCTCGAAGGTCGCGATGTGGCGGGCAAAGCCGTCCTCGTCCATACCGGCTGGGACCGCCACTGGCGAACGGACGCCTATTTTGGCGATCACCCATATTTGTCGGCTGAGGCTGCGGACTGGCTTGCCGAACAGGGCGCGGCGATCGTCGGCATCGACAGCTGCAACATCGACAATATGCATGTCCGGGCGCGGCCGGTGCATACGAAGCTGCTGGGCGCGAACATTCCGATCTGTGAGCATATGACCGCTCTCGGCAGCTTGCCCGACGAGGGATTCCGGTTCTCGGCAGTGCCGCCCAAAGTGAAGGGAATGGGAACGTTTCCGGTTCGCGCCTACGCCGTGCTCGGCTGAGCAAGGGCGGTCTTCAGCCAATCCGGAAGTATCACACGCCTGAGATCGTCCGTGCGGCGATGTTCGACCGCCAGGCCCAGCTCGGCGTAATGGACGCGAGTGCGCGGACCCGGCGCCTCACACTCCGCCACGACGAGCCGGCGATTGACCTTCTGCCGCCAGTTCATCCGCGCGGTATTTTCCTGGCCGACGAAGCAGCCCTTCGAGAAACTGACCCCGTTCAGTTCGATCGCATTGCATTCAAGCCAGAGGATATCGCCGAGCTCGGCGCGGCCTTCGGTGACTCCAAGACGGAGGCGATGCTCGAGCCAGCCCGACGCCGGTTCATCCGGCCGGCCCAGCCAACGGCGGCCGAGCTGCGGAAGTCGCGGATCGGGCACTCCTTGTTCTCCGGCGATCGACCAGTGCACGCCCACAGAAGGATCGAGCTCGATGCGGATCGCGCGGCGCAGGCGGTAGAGCGACAGCCGCTTGATCAAATCCCCGGCGGTATCGCCTTCACAATCCAGGAGGAGGTCGGCCCCGTCGGTCCACACCATGAAGTCGAAGAGGCACTTGCCTTGCGGCGTCAGGAGCCCTGCCCAAACCGGCAGTTCGCCGTCTACGTCATTGGTGACCAGCCCCTGGAGGAAGCCGCGCACGTCCTCGCCCGAGATGCGAACGAGCGCGCGATCCGCGAGGGTGGTTGCGGCCATGATCATCAGTTAGGGAGCCGGGCGTGGCATCGCAAACGCTGACCATCCGCCGACCCGACGATTGGCACGTGCATCTGCGCGACGGCGACATGCTCCGGCGGGTCGCGCCATATACCGCCCGGCAATTCGCTCGCGCGATCGTGATGCCCAATCTCTTGCCGCCGGTCAGCACCGTCGAAGCGGCTGCCGCATACCGCGAGCGCATCATCGCTGCCGCCGGCCCCGGTTTCGCGCCGCTCATGACCTGTTATCTGACGGACGACACTGATCCTGACGAAATCGCCCGCGGCTTCGAGAATAAGGCGTGGATCGCGGCCAAGCTCTATCCGGCGGGCGCGACTACCAACAGCGCGAGCGGAGTGACCGATATCCGCAAGATTTATCCGACTCTGGCGCGGATGGAACGGATCGGAATGGTCCTTTGCGTCCACGGTGAGGTCACCGACGCGGACGTCGACGTGTTTGACCGCGAGGCGGTGTTCATCGAACGCATTCTCTCGAAGCTGATCGTCGATTTCCCAGCGCTGAAGATTGTGTTCGAGCACATTACCACCGACGAGGCGGTCCGCTTCGTCAGCGACCACTCCAACACGGTCGGCGCGACGATCACTCCGCAGCATTTAATTATCAACCGCAATGCGATCTTCTCCGGCGGTCTTCGGCCCCACGCATATTGTCTGCCCGTAGCCAAGCGCGAGATACATCGCCGGGCGCTCAGGAAGGCAATAACCTACGGGTGGGACAATATCTTCCTCGGCACCGACAGTGCTCCCCACGCTCGCGAGGCGAAGGAATCGGCGTGCGGCTGCGCGGGCATCTTCAACGCGCCGTTCGCGCTCGAAAGCTATGCCCAGGTGTTCGAGGACGAAGGCGCACTGGATAAATTCGAGGCGTTTGCCTCCCTGAACGGACCGCGCTTCTACGATTTGCCGGTCAACGATGAGACCATCACGCTTGAGCGTGCGGAGCTGCAAGTCCCGGACGAAGTCGACGGCCTCGTGCCGCTCCACGCCGGCGAGACGCTCCGCTGGAGGTTTGCGCCCTAGGCCCGTCCCGCGCCGCTCTCGCCGATCACCGCGTCGAAATGGTCCTGAAGCCGCTGATAACATTCGCACGATCGACGCATTAGGCCTGGTCGCTCGATCACCCGGATCACACCGCGCCCGGTTGCGATCAACCCGTCCTGCTCAAGCGACTGCAGAACCGCGTTGACCGTGGTACGCTGCACTCCAAGGAGGCCCGCGAGAGCCTGCTGAGTGAGGTTGATTCGGTCGCCCGTACGGTCCTGCGCATGGAGAAGCCATCGCGCCGAGCGTTCGGGGATCGAATGAAAGGCGTTGCAGGCGACCGACTGCATCACTTGCGAAAGCAGGTAATCGGAGAAGCGGCAGAAAAGATTGGCGATGAAGGGAGAGCCGTGTTTCGCCTGCTCCAGCGCCTGCATCGGAACGCGGAAGGCCGGGCCGCCGACCAGGACCTCGCCGCGCGTGAAAGCGGGCGCATGGCCGCAGCTGATGATCCCTCCGACCGCTCCCCTGAGGCCGATCAGTGCGACCTCGATCGTCCGGCCGTTCGAAAGCTCGACGGCCATTGAGATCATCGTTGGCCCGATTGGAAAAAGGGCTGAAGTCACGTCGCTTCCGCGATTGAGCACCAGCTCCCCTGTCTGGAGCTCGATCATGGTTCCGAAGGGCTCGATGAGCGCTCGGGCGTCGGTCGAAAGAGTCGAGAGCAGACGGTTGCCCGCAAACGCCTCGTCGGCTCGCGTCAGTTCATCAGTCTCAATTTCCATCGCGAAATCATTACGCTTGCGCCGCGAAGCCGTTCCAACGGCCGCTGGGCATAGCTCACATGTTGACCGGCTCGACGGTTTGCCGGCGCCCCGCGAGCAGGCAGTCGGCAACGAGCCGCAAAGGGGCAACGTCGACGTGGCTTCGGCGCTCGTCGATCAGCTGGGCGAAACGGCGATAAATGTCGGGATATTCTCCCGGTCCGTCGTCGGATTGGCTTTCCTCGCCGAGGAACAGCTTTGCGCCGCCCTCCTCAAGGCGCAGTTTCGTGCCGTCTACGGC
>JBKPOR010000168.1:0-26812 GCA_046765675.1 Pseudomonadota bacterium | reverse complement strand
ATTGGGGCGGGGCGATGGTGGGTCGGCTCGTAGGCTCCGCGCTGCTGACACGGGTTCCGGCGCCACGGTTGCTCGCCGTCTTCACGGCGGCGGCGTGCGCCTTGTGCCTATTGGTGTTCGTGGTGGGCGGCGTTCCGGGCGGCTATGCTGCGCTGTCGATCGGTCTCTTCAACTCGATCATGTTCCCGGTCATCTTCACGATCACGCTCGAACGTTCGACAGCATCGGAAGAAGCCACGTCCGGGTTCCTATGCTTCTCCATCGTTGGGGGTGCCGCGATCCCGCCGCTCACCGGTCTCGTGTCCCAGCATACGAGCTACGTAACGGCGATGATCGTCCCTGCGCTCTGTTACGCGGTGCTGTTCCTTTTCTCATTGGCGTCAGGCCGAGCGCGCACGCACCTGCGCGACGAACCCGCGGCCGCGACGATTCACTGATCCGAATTCATTGCCGCCGGTACGGCACCCAATCGCCGATGAAGCAGGTCGCGCCAGGGATGATCGCGCCCTGTTCGAGGCCGCGAACATGGTCGCCCCTGCAATATTGCCCACCAAGCTTCGGCTCGACGATGATCGTGCTCAGGGTCTCGATTCCGGGACACCTGGCGCCGAGGTGAGTAATCCAGACCGTCGGACCGTCGTCATAGGCAAGGGTCTGCGAGTCGATCACTCGGAGGTTCGTGGCCTGGTTCGTGTTGACGCAGCTTCGCGGCGATCCGGCGACTCGGCCCGCAATCTCCTGCGCGAAGGCCGCGCGGTCGCCCGGTGCGGCGGGTGGGGTGCAACTCGTTGCTGCAAGAGCGAACGCGGATAGTAAAATCAAAGGGCGCATGGCGGGCCTCCTCGGGATGGAACGCATGAGAGCTGATGCCCGGTCCCGGGCGCGAGATAGCCCGGCACCGTGTCGAAGCGAATTTCCTGATACCAGCGAAGGGGGTGTGGCGGTGGCATATGCCCCTTCGGCAGGGGCAGCTGCGACACGTCTTGCCAATAAGCGATTGACGCGTCTCGCCACCATTTCGCTTCGATACGTTCCCGGTCGAGCGAGGCGGCGACGTCGGCGTGGCGCGGCGCATCGAGGAACGGTCGTAGCAGATCCCATTCCCGCTCAGCCGCTTCGACATCCGCGACGCCTCGATCATAATGCGCGACGAGCTCGCCCCAGAGGCTTCGGCCGGACCGCATCCGGTATGTCCATGGGACATGGTGGAACCAGAGGAGATATTTGTCGGAAACGCATTTGAAGTCAGCGAAGCAGCCGCCGATTTTCGGCGCATATTGTTCGGCCGCACCGCTTCCCGACGCGGTTCGGTCGAAGCCGATCCCGCGCGCATCAGCGCGGCTGTAATAGCAGGGGTTCCAACTCGGCTGAGCGAGGTCGCACACCCACGGCGCCGGGCCATAATGATGATCGGTGGCCATTTGATGCGCGAGGCCGAGCGGCGTCATGAAATCGACCATGGCTTCCCGTGAGCGCGCCAACATTGGCACGACTCGTTCCACGAAACGGCGGTCGTTGCTCCAGGTCATTCGGGTCCATTCTTCGGCGATGCTCGACGGTGCCGCCGCCGGTTTCCAGGCGAGACGACCGAAGGCGTACCAGTTCGCCTGGTCGAAGTGGTTGCCGGTCCAGTTGGCATTACTTCCGGCGTTCGAGACTCCGACCATGGCTTTTATTGTGGAGCGAACGGGGGTGCCGCAGCGGGGCGAGCAAGTGTCGGCGTCAAGCACTTCCGACCACATGGGCGCCAGGAAAGCGATCCCGCTGCGCTGGCCGAGATATTCGCGTGTGAGCTGAACTTCCATCGCAACATTGGTCCGCCTCATTCGTCCGAAGAGCGGGTGAAAAGGTTCACGCGGCTGGAAGTCGATGGGGCCGTTTTTGACCTGGACGACGACGTTGTCGGCGAATTGTCCGTCAAGCGGCTTGAACTCGTCGTAAGCCTGCCTGGCGCGGTCTTCCTTGGCTGCGGAATAAACGAAGGCACGCCACAGAACGATGCCATGGTGCGACGCGAGCGCTTCGGCGAGCATGTTGGCGCCGTCGGCGTGTGTACGATGATAGTCCTGCGGACCCGGCGCGCCTTCGGAATTGGCCTTGACGAGGAAGCCGCCGAAGTCTGGGATCAGCCGGTAGATCTCGTCGGCTTTCGCTTTCCACCACTTGCGAACCGCCGGATCGAATGGATCGGCGGTCTTCAGCCCACCAAGGTCCATGGGCGCTGAGAAACGCGCGGAGAGATAGACGCGCACGCCCCATGGGCGGAACTCGTCGGCCAGCACCTTGAGCTTTTTCAGGTAGGATTCCGTCAGGAATGCCGAGGCGGCATTGACGTTGTTGAGGACCGCTCCATTGATCCCGATCGAGGCATTCGCGCGGGCGTAATCCGTGTAACGCGCGTCCTTCACTTCCGGCAGGTTCGGCCAATCCCACAACGACCGGCCTGCGTATCCGCGCTCCACGGTGCGATCGAAATTGTCCCAGTGATCGAGCATCCGGAGTTGGAGCTTCGGACGATCGGTCATGGCCAGCCGGTCGACCGGCCGGCGTGTCTGGATCAGCCGGAGCAGCGCGAACGACCCATAGAGCAGCCCGGGACCGCTATTTGCGGAGATCACGATTGCGCGTCGCCCCGCGACCCGCTCGGTCCGGATGGCAAACCCTTCGTCGCCGACGCCCTGCGTTTTCTCGATCCGGCCGACGATCGCCCCGTCGCGATCGACCCTCGCCCGCAACGGCACCGGCCTCGCGAGCAGGCCCGACAGGCCGCGCCGAAGCTCGCTCGTCGCGGATCGCGCCATCGGCCCGTCCGATGGCATTACGATCTCGGTCGCCGCGGCCTTGTACCGCTCTCTCGCCGGTCGGGGCAGAGGATCGTAGCGAAGCCACAGCCGACTACCGTCTTCCGCATGTGCGGGGGGCGCAAAGCTCAGCAGAATCAGCGCCATGAACGCCGCGACCGGAGCTCGTTTCAAATCCTGCATTGTCGCTTCCAGCCTATCCTGTTAGCGCTATCATAGTAAGGGGAGACGGTGTGCTTCTGACACGGCGCGAGAGTTTGACGGCGGCCGCGAGCCTCGCCTTGATGGCCGCATCACCGGCGGGTCGACCTTCGCTCAACCAGCTTGCAAGGCGCAGCGGCAGGCGCTTCGGTTCCGCCGTCGCATGGAGCCCGCCGGGCACCGACTCGGGCAGCATCACCAATCGCGCTTACACCGCGATCCTCGAGCGCGAGTGTTCGCTGCTGGTGCCCGAGAATCAGCTCAAGTGGCAGTGGATCCGGCGCACTCCCGCGACCTTCGATTTCCGAGCGTTCGACGCGGTCGCCGATTATGCGGGGCGCCATGGCTTTGCCTTGCGCGGCCACACGCTCTTCTGGACGCCGACCAAATGGTACCCGAGATGGCTTGCGGGCACGCACTTCGGCTCCGCGGCCGAGGCGGAACGGCTGCTGCGCACCCATGTCCAGACGGTCTGCCGCCGCTACGGAAAGCGCATTTACTCGTATGATGTCGTCAACGAGGCGGTGCAGCCCGAGACCGGCGAGATCCGGGACACGAATGTGACGCGCGCGCTCGGCGGTGAGGGCTTTCTCGACCTGATGTTCCACACTGCGCGCTCCGAGGCGCCTCATGCCGAGCTCGTCTACAACGATTACATGAGCTGGGAACGCAACAGGGTCGATGAAACGCACATCAGGGGGGTGCTGAAGCTGCTCGAGGGCTTCAAGAAGCGCGGCACGCCCGTTCACGCGCTCGGAGTCCAATCCCACATCCGGATTCTGAAGGATTGGCCGGTCGCGAAAATCGTCCGCGAATCCGAGGCGCCCTGGCGCCGCTTCCTCGATGAGGTGGTGGGGATGGGCTACAAGCTCGTGATCACCGAATTCGACGTGAACGACCACGCCGCTCCGACCAAGGCCGCTGTTCGTGATCGGATGGTTGCCGATTACGGACGTGCCTATCTGGATTTAATGCTCAGCTATCCGCAGCTCGGCGATATGCTCGCCTGGGGGATGACCGATCGGTACAGCTGGCTCACCAATTTCGACCCGCGCCGCGACAGGACGATCAAGCGTGGCACGCCCTATGATGTGAACTTTCGGCCCAAGCCGCTGCGCGAAGCGATGGGCGCAGCGTTCCGCTCAGCGGCGTCGCACCACGCGGGATAGATGGGCGGATTTGCATTAGCGCTGCTCGCGGGAGTCGCGGCTCAAGCGAGCTTCGACTGGTTCGAGTATCGCGGCGACGATCGCCTGCCGCGGCCGGCGCCGGGCGAATATGCCAATCCAATACTGCAGGGTTTTTACCCGGATCCGAGCGTCGTCCGAGTTGGCGCCGATTACTACCTCGTCAACTCGACGTTCGCATGGTTTCCCGGAATTCCGGTGTTCCACAGCCGCGATCTCGTGAATTGGACCCAGATTGGGAATGCGATCGACCGTCCGACGCAGCTCAACTTCACCAAGATGACGATGTGGCAGGGCGTCTACGCCCCCGACATCAGCTGGCATGACGGCAAATTCTACATCCTCAATACGTGCGTGGGTTGCGGCGGGAATTTCGTGATCACGGCGAGCAATCCGGCGGGCCCCTGGTCCGACCCGGCGTGGCTGCCGGAGATCGACGGTATCGATACGTCCCTGTTCTTCGACGATGAGGGAACGGCGTGGATTTCCAACAACGGTCCACCGCCCGAGACGCCGCGCTACGAGGGCCATCGCGCGATCTGGCTCCAGCAGTTCGACCCGAAGCGGCTGAAGCTGTTCGGGCCTCGCCGAGTGCTGGTCGATTCCGGAGTCCATCCCGAAAAGCACCCGATATGGATCGAGGGTCCGCACATCTTCAGGAAGGACGGCGCTTATTATTTGATCGCGGCCGAGGGCGGCACGGAAGAGGGCCACTCAGAAGTCGTCTTCCGCAGCGACAAGGTGACCGGGCCGTACGTGCCGTTCGCGGGCAACCCGATCCTGACTCAGCGCGATATTCACGGGCCGATCACCTCGACCGGTCACGCGTCCTTCGTGAAGACGCAAGGTGGCGAGTGGTGGACGATGTTCCTCGGAGTTCGCCCCTACGATTCCAAGAACAACTTCAACACCGGCCGCGAGACCTTCCTGATGCCCGTTCAGTGGCGAGAGGGATGGCCGATCGTGACCGAACCGGGCGAGACCGTCCCATGGGTCGTTCGCCGGCCGAACCTTCCGTCCGGATTAAGACCGGCGATTCCGACGCGCGGTACTTTCACCCTGCGCGACGAGTTCAACAGCGCCACGTTACCGCTTTACTGGATGATGCTGCGCCACCCGGAGGCGAAATGGTGGCGGATCGCGGGGCGCGCGCTGCAGCTCGATGCTCGGGCCGCAGGACTCGGCGATTTCGGCAATCCGTCGCTGCTCGTTCGGCGTCAGCAGCATCAGAATGCAATCGCCACCACGCGAGTGCGCTTCGCCCCGGCATCGGACTCCGCGGAAGCGGGGATCGTCGCCTTCCAGAACGACGAGCACTGGTACTTCCTGGGAATCGGACTCGAGAAGGGCAGGCGAGTACTTCGGCTGCGTCGCCGCGATGGCGGGCAGGATCCGGCCGCCGGAACCGTGATCGCGAGCGCGCCGGTGCGAAATGGTGCCGTCGACCTGCGGATCAGCGCGCGCGGCGGCTCCTATGATTTCAGCTCGAGCATGGATGGAAGGCACTGGCGCATCCTGGTGCGCAATGCGGACGGGACACTCCTCAGCACCAAGCGCGCGGGAGGGTTCGTCGGCGCCGTGTTCGGGCTTTACGCTCACGATTCCGACGCTGCTCGGTGATCCGATGGTTCGGCCTAGCGCGCCGAGCCCGTGACCGTCAGCGTCGCGTTCTTGAGATCGATCGAGTTCGGCCCGGCGGAGATGGTGAACGTGCCCGGCTCGACGACACGCCTCATCTCGGGATTCCACAAGGCGAGATCGTCCGGCTGAAGATCGAAGTTGATCGTCCGCCGCTCTCCGGGCTGAAGCGTCAACCGCTGGAAGCGCTTGAGCTCGAACACCGGACGAGTGACCGACGCCTGGTCGTCGCGGACGTAGAGTTGGACCACTTCGTCACCGGCACGACTGCCCGTGTTGGCGACATCGACCTGGATCTGCGCCGGCTGCCCGGCAGCGATGACCGGGGTGACGACGCGCGGCGCGGAGATGTCGAACGTCGTGTAGCTGAGGCCGAAGCCGAACGGGTAAAGCGGCTTGGTCGTATCGAACAGATAGCCTCGACGCGCGGTCGGCTTGTGGTTGTAATAGACCGGAAGCTGGCCGACCGAGCGGGCGATCGAGACGGGGAGCTTGCCGCCCGGGTTGACCTTGCCGAACAGCACGTCGGCGACCGCATGGCCAGTCTCCTGTCCCAGGTACCAACCTTCGACGAGCGCCGGTGCATGTTCGGCGAGATAATTCACCGACAAAGGCCGGCCGTTCAGAAGCACGACCACCGTCGGCTTGTGCAACGCGAGGATGGCCCGCGCGAGATCCTCCTGCTGGCCGACGAGATCGAGCGACGCCCGGTCGCCAAGGTGCGTGTCCGCCCAGGCCTCGCGGCTGGTCTGCTCGTTATCCCCGAGGACCATGATAATCGTATCCGCTTTGCGCGCGGTCGCGACCGCCTCGGCAATGAGCTTGCGGTTCACGGCGGGCGAGGCGACGTTGACTTCGTCACATGACCAGCACCGCTCTTTGGTAAGACGGACGCCTTCGGCATAGTCGACGACGAAATGACCCTTTGCCGCTTCCCGCATTCCTTCGAACACGCTGACGACATGCTTCGGAACATCGCTATAGCCGCCGATCGGCGTGTCGCGCGCATGCGTTCCGATCACCGCCATCCTCCGGATCTTCGCTGCGTTCAGCGGCAGAAGCTTCTTCTCGTTCTTCAAGAGCACGATCGTGCGATCCGCGGCTTCGCGAGCGAGCGCTATCGCATCGGGCATCGCAGTTTTCGCTTCCGCAGTCGCTGGGTCGGGGAAGGGATTGTCGAACAGCCCGGACTGAAACTTGAGACGCAGAACACGGCGGACCGCGGTGTCGACAAGCGCCTGAGGCACGCGGCCAGCGCGGACGAGTTCGGGCAGCTGGGCAAATCCTTCCGGGTCGGGAGTCTCGACATCGACGCCCGATTTGATCGAGCGCTCGGCGGCATCGGCGATGGTGCTGAACATCTTGTGCCGGCTCACCAGCTCGCGGATGCCGTAATAATCGCTGACGACCGCACCTTGATAACCCCACTCGCCGCGCAGCACGCCGTTCAGCAACCAGCCGTTGGCGTGCGACGGCAGTCCGTCGATTTCGTTGTACGAGGCCATCACCGACTGGACGGGATAGGAGTGGATCACGCGTTCGAACGGCGGGAAGAAATCGGTCCGAAGCTCGCGAACGCCCACGTGGGCGGGGCCGACATTGGTCCCGCTTTCGGGTGATCCGTGGCCCGTGAAATGCTTGAGGGTCACAAGCACCTTATCCGGCTGCAGCGGCAGCGCCGGGCCCTGGAATCCGCGCACTGCGGCAAGGCTCATCTGGGTGACGAGGTACGGGTCCTCGCCGTAGGTCTCCTCGATCCGCCCCCAGCGGGGGTCCTTGGCGACGTCGACCACCGGCGCCAGCGCCAGGAAGGCACCGCGCGCGCGCATCTCGCGCGCCGCCACCGAGAACGTGCGAGTCACGAGGTCCGGATCCCAGCTACTAGCCAGGCCGATCGCCTGCGGAAAGCTGGTCGCGCCGCGCGCCACATAACCGTGCAGCGCTTCCTCGTGCATCAGGATCGGAATGCCGAGCCGGGTATGCTCCACCGCCCAATGCTGGGCGGCGCTGATATAATCCGCTGTCTCGCGCGCGTCGCGGTTGACTGCGCGATTGGCGCCGGCCGCGGCGTTCGACGCTATGACGCCGCGCTTGTCGGATGGCCGCGCGAAGCCGCCGATGCCGTTTGGGAAATTCTTCGACGCCAACTCCGGCGAGAAATCCCCGTCGGGAGTCTGCAGCTTCGCCTTGCTTTCCCAGATGGTCTCCAGTTGCGCGATCTTTTCGTCGAGCGTCATTCGCGCGAGCAAATCCTCGACCCGGCGTTCGACGGGTTGTCGCGGGTCTTTGTAGGCCGGCACGGCCGGGCCCGGCTGGGCGGCGGTGGTCGAGGCCAGCATGACCCCAAGGGCGATCATGGCGATAATGCTCAGCTTTGGAGTCATTCCGCTCCTCATGCCTTCTATGATAGCGCTACCATAGCTTTGGGTTCGTTGGTTGCAATGCTGTTGCCGGCTGTTAGACGCGCGGGGGATGGGAGCAGCACCCAAGGCAAGCCGCCGGAGCCGCGGAAGCGTCACGATCGAGGATGTCGCGCGCGCCGCCGGGGTGTCGGCGATGACGGTTTCGCGGGTAATCAACAAGGAGCCCAACGTCCGGGACGAGACACGGGAGACTGTGCTCGAGACGATCGACCGGATGAACTATTCGCCGAACACGGCCGCCCGAAACCTGGCTGCGGGCGAGGCGACTCATATCGGACTGCTCTACGCAAATCCGAGCGCGGCCTACCTCAGCCAGTTCCTGGTCGGAGCGCTCGAAGCCGCGCGCAAAGCGGGGTGCCACCTCGTCATCGAGGCCTGCGAGTCGGAGAGTGAGGACGAGCAGCGAGACGTTGCGCGTCGGTTCGCCCAAGCCGATGCCGAAGGCGTGATCCTGCCGCCGCCGCTTTCGGAGTCAGTCCCGATCCTGATGGAGCTGGAAGCCGCCGGCACGCCGGTCGTCACGGTCGCGATGGGCAAGCTATATCCCAACGCGCTCAACGTCCGGATCGACGATTTCGCGGCGGCGAAGGAAATGACCGATTACCTCATCGGCCTCGGTCACAAGCGCATCGGACTGATCAGGGGACATCCAGATCAGATCGCCAGCGCGGAGCGCGAACGCGGCTTCATGGCCGCGGTTACCGAAGCTGGATTGCGCAAGCGCGATATTTCCGTCCAGCAAGGCTATTTCACCTTTCGCTCGGGGCTTGAGGCGGCCGAGAAGCTACTGAAACGCAAGGAGCGGCCGACCGCGATTTTCGCAAGCAACGACGACATGGCGGCTGCCGTCGTCAGCGTCGCTCACCGCCGCGGTCTCGATGTGCCGAAAGACTTGAGCGTGGTCGGATTCGACGACACCGCGCCGGCGACGACGGTCTGGCCCGAACTCACGACGATCCGTCAGCCCGTCTCGGCGATGTCCGCGGCCGCTCTGCAGCTGCTTCTTTCGGATTTGAAGGTCCGCCACCGCGGGCGCAGCGGGAACCAGGAAGTCATTCTCGATCATGAGTTGATTGTTCGCGAGTCGTCCGGTCCGGCGCCGCTGGAAACGGATACTTGACCCGCTGCGTTAACGCTAACATCGTTCGCTGAGGAGAGGGAGTTAATCATGGTGGAAGCAAGTCCGGCTCGGGCGAACATGGGTTTCATCGGCGCAATCGTCGCGGTGGCGACGATCGGCGGGTTCCTGTTCGGTTATGACAGCGGTGCGGTGAACGGGACTCAACCGGGGCTCACCGCAGCATTCGACCTCGTCCCTGGGAGCTTTTCTCCCGCGAACGGACTTGGCTTCACTGTCGCATCCCTTCTCATCGGCTGCTTCATCGGAGCGTTCTTCGCGGGGAGGCTGGCCGACTTGTTCGGGCGCCGGAACGTCATGCGCATAGCTGCCGTCTTCTTCCTCGTCGGCGCGCTCGTGCAGGGTTTCTCGCACGACCATTTGTTGTTCGTCCTCGCCCGGATTGTCGGTGGCATGGCCGTCGGCGCAGCGAGCGTGCTGTCGCCGGCCTACATCTCGGAAGTCGCACCGGCGAGCATTCGCGGCCGGATGACCACGGTCCAGCAGATCATGATCATCACCGGTCTGACGGGCGCGTTCCTAGTCAATTATTTCCTTGCCGCGTCGGCCGGCGTTTCGACCGAGAAATTCTGGCTCGGACTCGAAGCGTGGAGATGGATGTATGTGATGCAAGCCATCCCCGCCGCGATCTTCCTGGTTGCGCTGTTCTTCATCCCGGAGAGCCCCCGATATCTTGTGTCCAAAGGCCGCGATGCGACGGCGACCGCCGTTCTGACCAGCCTGTTCGGCGCCGACGTCGCCGGAGCGAAACTGAACGAGATCCGGGCTACGTTCAGTGCCGATCACCGGCCGAGGCTGAGCGACGTTCTCGCTCCATCCGGATCGCGCAGCTTCCTCGGAATGCGTCCGATCGTTTGGGCCGGAATCATGCTCGCTGTCTTCCAGCAGCTCGTCGGCATCAACGTCATTTTTTACTACGGCGCGACGCTTTGGCAGCTCGCCGGCTTCACGGAAAATGATTCACTCCTGATCAATATCGTCTCCGGTGCCGTTTCGATTGCTGCCTGTTTCGTGACGATCGCGGTGATCGACAAAATCGGCCGCAAGCCGCTGCTTCTCATTGGATCGGCGGGCATGGCGGTGACATTGTTCGTGATGGTTTATGCGTTCAGCCACGGCTCGCTGGACCCCGCGGATCCGACCAAGCTCGTGTTGTCGAAGGACCTCGGGCTCATCGCCGTTGTCGCCGCCAACCTCTACGTGATCTTCTTCAACTTCAGCTGGGGCCCGGTCATGTGGGTTATGCTTGGCGAGATGTTCCCGAACCAGATTCGCGGATCGTCGCTGGCCGTTGCCGGGTTTGCGCAGTGGTTCGCGAATTTTCTGATTTCGTTCAGCTTCCCGGCGATGGCTGCATGGAGCCTCACCGGCAGCTACGTCTTCTACGGGGTCTGCGCAGTGATCAGCTTTTTCCTGGTCCAGAAGCTGATTCATGAAACCAAGGGCAAGGAATTGGAGGAGATGCAAGGCTAGGCCGCTGCGGCATCCTTGCGCAAACATGGCATGACCCGCGCTCCGGCCCGTCCATTCCGTTCGCGCGAGTGGTTCGCGGCGCCGGAGCGCGCGGACATGGCCGCGCTCTACATCGAGCGCTTCATGAACTACGGCCTGACGCGCGACGAATTGCGCTCGGGCAAGCCGATCGTCGGAATCTCGCAATCCGGCTCGGACATCGCGCCCTGCAACCGGATCCACCTCGAGCTCGTCCACCGGATCAAGGCCGGAATCCGCGAGGCGGGCGGGATTCCGATGGAGTTCCCGACCCATCCGATCTTCGAGAATTGCCGCCGTCCGACCGCCGCGCTCGACCGCAACCTCGCCTATCTCGGGCTGGTCGAGATTCTCAACGGATACCCGATCGACGCGGTGGTTCTGACGACGGGCTGCGACAAAACCACTCCGGCGGCGATCATGGCCGCCTCGACGGTCGACATCCCCGCCATCACATTGAACGGCGGGCCGATGCTCGACGGCTGGCACGAGGGCGAGCTGGTCGGGTCGGGAACGGTCATCTGGCGCTCGCGGCGGCTGCTCGGCGCAGGCGAGATCGACGAGGAGGAATTCGTCCGCCGAGCGTGCAATTCCGCCCCGTCCGCGGGCCACTGCAACACCATGGGCACCGCTTCGACGATGAACGCCATCTCCGAGGCGCTCGGAATGTCGCTCCCCGGGAATGCAGCGATCCCGGCGCCGTACCGCGAGCGGGCGCAGATGGCGTACGAGACGGGGCGGCGCATCGTCGACATGGCGTACGAGGATTTGCGGCCGTCGAAAATCCTGACTCGCGAGGCGTTTTTGAACGCGATTCGGGTCAATGCGGCGATCGGCGGCTCGACCAACGCGCAGCCCCACATCGTCGCCATGGCGCGCCACGCGGGCGTGGAGATCGGCGCGACCGACTGGATGGAGCATGGCTATGACGTGCCGCTGCTCGTCAACATGCAGCCCGCCGGACAGTATCTCAGCGAGCGATTCCACCGGGCAGGCGGAGTGCCGGCGGTGATGTGGGAGTTGCTTCAGGCGGGCAAGCTCGACGGGACGGCGCTGACCTGCACCGGCCGCACTCAGGCGGAAAACCTCGAAGGCCGCGAGACCAGCGACCGCGAGCTGATCTACCCCTTTGCGCAGCCGCTCAGAGAGCGCTCCGGCTTCCTCGTACTCAGCGGCAATCTGTTCGACTTCGCGATCATGAAGACAAGCGTGATCTCGGACGAGTTTCGGGCGCGCTATTTGTCGCAGCCGGGGCGGGAGGGGACGTTCGAAGCCCGCGCCATCGTGTTCGACGGATCCGACGACTACCACCAGCGAATCAACGATCCGTCGCTGGCAATCGACGAGAATTGCATCCTCGTCATCCGCGGCTCCGGCCCGCTCGGCTGGCCGGGCTCGGCGGAGGTCGTGAACATGCAGCCGCCCGACACCCTGCTCCAGCGCGGGATCGAAAGCCTTCCGACGCTCGGCGACGGGCGGCAGTCGGGCACGTCCGACAGCCCGTCGATCCTGAACGCCTCGCCCGAAAGCGCGGCGGGCGGCGGCCTCGCGTGGCTGCGCACCGGCGACACCATCCGTATCGACCTCAACGCCGGCACATGCGACGCGCTCGTCAGCGAGGAAGAGATCGTTCGGCGGAAAGAGGAGGCGCCGCCGCCCATTCCATCGAGCAACACGCCGTGGGAAGAACTCTACCGCGAGAAGACCGGGCAGCTTTCAACCGGCGGCGCGCTGGAGTTCGCGGTGAAGTATCGCGGCACCTCGTCGAAGACGCCGCGGCACAATCATTAGGGGGAAACGTGGCTAGAAAAGCCGTTGGAGCGGTCACTCCGCAGAGCGCCAAGCTGGTGATCGCCGCATCGTCCCTGGGGACCATTTTCGAATGGTACGATTTCTATCTCTACGGACTGCTCGCAACCACGCTGTCCGCCAAATTCTTTTCCGGGGTCAACGAAACGACGGCGTTCATCCTTGCGCTGGCGGCATTCGCGGCGGGCTTCGCCGTGCGGCCGTTCGGTGCGCTGGTGTTCGGACGAATCGGCGACCTCGTTGGCCGCAAGAATACCTTTCTTGTGACCATGGGCATCATGGGCCTGTCGACCTGCGCGGTCGGCCTGCTTCCGACTTACGCCGCGATCGGAATCGCGGCGCCGATGCTGCTCGTGGCCTTGCGGCTGCTCCAGGGCCTCGCGCTCGGAGGCCAGTATGGCGGGGCCGCGACCTACGTCGCGGAGCATGCGCCCGAAGGGAAGCGAGGCTTGTACACGAGCTGGATCCAGACCACCGCAACGCTTGGGCTCTTCGCCGCGCTTCTCGTGGTCATCGGTACGCGCTCGGCGGTCGGGGAGGCCGCTTTCGCCGACTGGGCCTGGCGAGTGCCCTTCCTCGCATCGATCGTCCTGCTCGCCGTCTCCTTGTGGATCCGGCTCCAGCTCAACGAAAGCCCAGTCTACCAGCAGATGAAGGCGGAGGGTACGACGTCCAAGGCGCCCCTAACGGAGTCGTTCGCGCGCTGGCCGAACCTCAAGCTGGTGCTCGCCGCTTTGTTCGGCGCCGTCGCCGGCCAGGCGGTGGTCTGGTACACCGGCCAGTTCTACGCGCTCTTCTTCCTCGAGAAGACGATGAAGGTCGACGGATCGACGGCGAACATCATGATCGCGACCGCGCTTGCGATCGGCACGCCGTTCTTCGTCTTCTTCGGCTGGCTGTCCGACAGGATCGGCCGGAAAAAGATCATTCTCTCCGGCTGCCTGATCGCCGCATTGACCTATTTTCCACTGTTTCACGCGCTTGCCGGGGCGGTGAATCCCGCTCTCGCCGCGGCGCAGGAAAGGGCGCCTGTGACGGTCGTCGCCGCGCCCAATGACTGCTCTGTCCAGTTCGACCCGATCGGAAAGAACAAGTTCGACCGCCATTCGTGCGACGTCGCGAAGGCGTTCGTCGCGAAAGCCGGCGTGAATTACGCCAATGAAGAAGCTCCGCCGGGCGCGCCGGCGCGGCTGGTGATTGGCAGCCAATCGCTGCCGGCGCCCGATTCCGCCACGCTGGCCGGCCCGGCGAAGGCCGATGAGATAAAGGCGTTCCAGGCGAGCGCCACCGCAGCCCTCAAATCCGCCGGCTATCCCGAGAAGGCCGACCCGGCACAGATGAATAGGCCGATGGCAGTGCTGATTCTTACCGTCCTGGTGCTGTTCGTGACCATGGTCTACGGCCCCATCGCGGCCCTGCTGGTCGAGCTCTTCCCGGCACGCATCCGCTACAGCTCGATGTCGCTGCCTTACCATATCGGCAACGGCTGGTTCGGGGGATTTCTGCCGACTATCGCGTTCGCGATCGTAGCGGCGACAGGCAACGTCTATTCAGGCCTCTGGTACCCGGTTCTGATCGCAGCGCTGACGATCGTCGTCGGCGTGCTGTTTCTTCCGGAGACGCGCAATCGGCCGATCACGCATTAGCTCACGGGCAATTCGAAGACAGGCGCCGGCAGCAGGTCGAGGTCATAGAGGTTGACGATTGGAAAATCCGCCCAGGCATGGCGGACGCGAGTCACCGGCTGACCGTCGTCGGCGATCTCGACCCGGTTCCCTTTCACTCGCGCGGCGGCGTAGCGGCAGCTCGCCTGTGCCGGGCCGCATAGCTCGATGCCCGCCGGCTCCGCTCCGCTCAGCACTTGCAGCGGCTTGGTGAACGTGACGACGATCATGTTCCCCTGCCGGGCGGCGCTGACCGGCAGCGGCCCCAGCGTGCCGCCGTCGCGATAGACGATCGCGTGCGCGGCGAGGGCAAGCCGGCGGCCGACATCCTGCTTGTTCGCTGGGTGGATGTCCTCGATCTCGCCGAGGTCGATCGCGCTGGCGAGCGCCATTCGGGGATCGCGCTGAACGGCGAGTCGCTGCTCGTTGATCAGCGCGGCCCAGCCGCTCTCGACTGGATGCGACGCCGGTTTTTGCCACCCGGCGAGGCCGACGATCAGGAATGGCAGTTGAGGATCGCGGAACTGCTCGCGCCAGTTCGCGGTCCAGGCGGCGAGTCGCCGGTCATAGCCAGGCTGCCCAACGTCGGCTTCACCCTGGTACCAGGCCACGCCTTTGAGCCTGATCGGGCCCAGCGGCGCCACCATTGCATTGTAGATCGTCGAAACTCCTGACGGCCCGTCCCACGGCGCGACGGGCGGGTCGACGACGACATCCGCGATCCTTGAATATTCCCATTCCGTCGCGAGCGACTTGGTATGGCCGTCGGCGAACGCCAGGAAGAATTTGTCCGCCGGCCCCGCCACTCCGCCCGGACCCCAATTGTTGCGGGCGAAGACGAGGATCTCATTGGCGCCGGGCTTCAGCAGCCCTTTGGGCACCGGATATTCGCGCGCAGCCACCGGGTCGTTCCGGCCGCCGACGGAAACGCCGTTGACGAACGTCTGATCGACGTCGTCGATCACGCTGAGCCCAAGCGTTGCAGGCTGCGCAGCTTCGGCCGCGGTCAGCGTAACCCGCCGGCGCAGCCACGCCGACCCGATCCACGATTTCCACTCCGGGCCCCAGGCATCCCAATATTGGAGCGATGGGACCGGCTTCCAGCTGAGGCTGTCGCTCGCGACCCAAGGCTCATGCCCGGGCTTGTCGCCGGTCTTAGAACGCCACCATGCACCCCATTCGGTCCCGAACTGGCGCACGGCGGCGGTCGGGTTCTTGCGGTAGAGATCGACCACGTCGGCGGCTGCACCGCCCCCACTGGCGCGTACCGAAGCCTCGTTCATCCAAGCCCGAATCGGCGTTCCGCCCCAGCTGTCGTCGATCGCTCCAATCGGCACTTTCTCGGTCCGCCGAACGTCTCGCGTCAGGAAATAGCAGGCGGCGGAGAAATCCTTGGCGGAGTCCGGAGTAGCGCGGTTCCAGGAGGGCGGTTTCGCGAAGCGCACGCTCGGCGCGGCGGCGACCTGTTGAGGTACCTTCATGAGACGCAGGTCAGGATCTTCCGCACCCTGCGCTTCGCCTTCGCCGTTGAGCGCCCGGCGCAGCGGATATTCCATGTTCGACTGGCCCGAGCAGAGCCAGACGTCACCGATCATCACATCGTCCGCCGTTGCGGACCCACTGGGAGCGGTGAGCATGATCGAAAACGGTCCGCCGGCGCCGTGTGGAGCAAAG
Organism: Pseudomonadota bacterium; assembly: GCA_046765675.1. Lineage (GTDB taxonomy): Bacteria > Pseudomonadota > Alphaproteobacteria > Sphingomonadales > Sphingomonadaceae > Sphingomicrobium. Next base: position 10,786 of record JBKPOR010000168.1, on the reverse strand, counting down.
TTTGTGCTCCAGCGGCCGGCTGCGTCGGCGGTTGCCGTCTTCTGCTTTCCGGCGAAGTTCACCGCGACGCGTTCTCTTGGCGCCGCGTCGCCGCTGATGATAATCGGCCGGTCGCGCTGGATCACGGCATGGGGCCCGAATTGCGGGTCGACTGCTGGCGCGGTCGCAGCAGCGGAACTGACGGCGGCGAGAAGGATCAGTAGCGAACGAGTGGACATGGCACCCCCGGAACATCGACTCGAAACTCGAACAGGTCGCCGATACGCGGCTGCTTTGCGATATCCTCGGCGCTCAACAGCTGGCGCGCGGTCGTCGCGAACGCCGTTCGAAGATCATCGCCGCCGAACGCGATCTTGGTGATGTTCGCGACCGGGAAGCCGACCGTTTGGACGAGCTCGCCGGCGGGCGAGTAGCGCCGCGCCTCCCACCCGGCGTAGAGGCTGATCCAGATGCAGCCTTCGCTGTCGATCGTCGGGCCGTCGGGATGACCGTCGGCAGGGTCGATCCGCACGAACGGCCGGAGGTCGCCGAGCCCGCCGTCGTCGCGAATGTCGGCAACCCGGATCGTGCCTTTCAATGTATCCACAACGTAAAGCAGCCGCCCGTCCGGCGACACCGCCGGGCCGTTGGTGATCGCGATTCCCTCGATTGGAGTGCGCGTCAGGTGGCCTTCGCTAAAGCAATAGAAAGCGCCCGTGTTCGCGCGTTCGTCATTGTCCATTGTCCCGAACCACAGGCGGCCTTGCGGATCGACGACGCCGTCGTTGAGGCGGTTGGCCGGAAACTCCGGTTCCACCTCGAACAACGGGGCGAATGAGCCGGTCACCTCGTCAAAGTGATGGAGCCCCGACTGCAGCCCCGCGATGAAGCCGCCGCGTTCGGCCGGCAGAATGAAGCCGACCTGCTCGGGCGCTTCCCAGCTGCGCTTGCTTTCGTCCGCCGGATCGTAGCGGTGGACCTGGCGCTTCTTGATGTCCACAAACCATAACGCCCGGTCGCGGTGCACCCAGACCGGGCCTTCGCCGAGCTCCGCGGCGATGTCCCAGACGTCGCGCGGTTCGCTCGAAGCCATCAGCGCCAGCCCGCATCCACGAAATATTCGTGCCCCGTCATCCCGCGGGCGTCGTCGGACGCGAGGAACGTCACGAGGGCGGCAACATCGCTCGGCTCGAGCCGAGTTTTGATGCATTGCGCATCGAGGATCTCGGATTCGCCCTCCGGCGTGTACCATTGCATCTGGCGCGGCGTTCGAATGTTGCCCGGAACGACGCAGGTCACGCGGATGTTGTCGCCGCCGAGCTCGCGCGCCAGAGCGCGCGTCAGCCCTTCGATCGCGGCCTTGCACGTCTCGTAAAGGATCAGCCCGGGAAGCGCGAGGTGCCAGCTGATTGAGCCCAAATTGACGATCGCTCCGCCGCCCTTCGCGCGCATTCCGGCAATGACCGCCTGCGAGCAGAAGAACTGGTGCTTCAGGTTCACATTCAGTCGATCGTCCCAATAGGCCTCGGTAACGTCCTCGATGCCGTGCCGATCGTCGCTAGCGGCATTGTTGACCAGGACGTCGAACGGACCGTCCTGATCCGCGAGCCGAGCGATCAACTGCGTGGTCGCAAGAGTGTCGGTGAGGTCGATGCGCTCGAACGAGGCGCCCGTTCGGGACGCCAGTTCGTCCGACTCGCCGTTGAGGATGTCGAAAAAAGTGACGTGTGAGCCTTGGTGCGCGAACGCCTCCACGATGCCCGCGCCAATGCCCGAGCCGCCCCCGGTAATGAGGACGCGCTTGCCGCGAAGGCTTGGATAGACGGCACGGATATCTTCTGGATCGGCCAATCCCTTACCCCCCGATGTAGACGGTCTTGGTTTGAGTGTAGAATTCGACCGCCGCGAAGCCCTGCTCTCGCGCGCCGTAGCTCGACTTGCGGGTGCCGCCGAACGGGACGTGGTAATCGACCCCGGCGGTCGGCAGGTTGACCATGACCATGCCCGCGCGAACGCGCCTGCGGAAATCGCGCGCGGCCCTTAGCGAATTGGTGACGATACCCGCCGACAGGCCGAACTGGCCGCGGTTCGCGATCTCCAGCGCTTCTTCATAGTCGCGCACCTTCACCGTGCTTGCGACCGGCCCGAACACTTCCTCGCAATTGATCCGCTGATCCGGCTCCGTGTCGGAAATGACGGTCGGCGCCATATAATAGCCGCGCTTATCGAGCGAGAGCGGCTCGCCTCCGGTCAGCACCTTGCCGCCTTCATCGCGCGCGATCTTCACGTAGCTGAGGTTCTGTTCGAGCTGCTGCTCGCTGACCGCCGGGCCAATCTGCGTCTCCGGGTCGAGGGCGTCGCCGACTCGAAGTGAACGGGCGCGCTCGGCGAGCGCCTCGACGAACCTGTCGTGGATATTCTCGGTCACAATGATCCGCGATGATGCCGTGCAGCGCTGGCCGGTAGCGTAGAAGGCGCCGTCGATCGCGCAGGTGACGGCCCGCTCGAGGTCCGCGTCGTCGAGCACGACCAGCGGATTCTTTCCGCCCATCTCGAGCTGGACCCGCGCCTGGCGTTTGGCGGCGCCTTCCGCGACGCTGGCGCCGACGGTCTGCGAGCCGGTGAAGGAGATGCCGTCGATATCAGGATGATTGACGATCGCTCGGCCGACTCCGCCTTCGCCGATCACCAGGTTGAACACGCCCGGCGGAGCCCCGGCTTCGATCAAAATTTGACCGAGCGCGTGCGCAATCGCGGGCGTCGGAGTCGCCGGCTTGAGCACGACCGTGTTGCCGAAGGCGAGTGCGGGCGCGGACTTCCACGCCGGGATTGCGATCGGGAAGTTCCACGGCGTGATCAGCCCGAAAACGCCGATCGCTTCGCGGTGTGTTTCGACGTCGATCGAAGGGCGCGTCGACTCAAGCGTCTGCCCGTGGCGGCGAAGCGCTTCGCCGGCGAAATATTTGAAGATCCGGCCAGCCCGCATGACTTCGCCGGTGCCCTCCGCAAGGGTCTTGCCTTCCTCTCGGGAGAGGAGAGTGCCGAGATCCTTGGCCCGGCTCATGATCAGCGAGCCGGCCTTGTCGAGCACGTCCGAGCGCACCTCTGGCGAGGCTTCGGACCATCCGGGAAACGCCGCTCGCGCGGACTTCACGGCCTCGTCGACCTCGGCGGCTCCGCCCTTCGGGTAGCGAGCGACGACCTCGTCGAGATTGGACGGATTGAGACTCTCGCCGATCGCCTCGCTGTAAACGGTTACACCGTTGATGAGATGAGAGAGGGTGTCGGTCATTTCGCTAACCCCGTTAGCACGTCAGAAGGCCGCGCGCGGCAAGGTTGCGCATCAGCGCCCGAGTACCGAATTCCCACGCGGGAGCGTCGCGCGACGTCGATACGATATTCGCCAGGGTGCCGAGCTTCGGCGTGGAGATTCGCACCTCATCGCCGATCTTGTGGGTGAATCCGCGGCCAGGCTCATCGCGATCCTCGATCGGGGCGAACAGCGTCCCGAGAAAGAGGACGAAGCCGTCGGGATAATGGTGCTCGCTCAGTGCCTGGCGGACCAGCTCGGCGGGCTCACGGCTGATCTCGCTCATCCGGCTCTCGCCCTGCAGCCTGAAACCGTCTTCGCCCGCGATCTCGAGCGCGATCACTGCCGAGCCGACATCGGCGAGGGTGAAGCCCTCGTCGAAGAGCCGCACGAACGGGCCGATCGCGCAGGACGCATTATTGTCCTTCGCCTTGCTGAGCAGAAGCGCGCTTCGTCCCTCGAAATCGCGCAGGTTCACATCGTTGCCGAGAGTCGCGCCGCGGATTTCGCCGCGGCTGTTCACCACCAGCACCACCTCGGGTTCCGGGTTGTTCCAGCTCGAATCGGAGCGGACGCCGATCTCGGCGCCCCAGCCGACGCTCGCCAGCGGCGCCGTCTTGGTGAAAATCTCCGCATCGGGTCCGATCGCCACCTCGAGATATTGTGACCAGAGGCCTTCATCGATCAGCGCGTCCTTGAGCCGCGCCGCGTCTTCGCTCCCCGGCACAACCGTGCGGATCGCGCCGCCGATACGCTGCTCCAGCTTCTCGCGAATCTCACCCGCTCGACGATAGTCGCCGCGAGCGCTTTCCTCGATCACCCGCTCGACGGCGGAGACGGCGAAGGTCACTCCCGCAGCCTTGATCGCCTGCAGGTCGACCGGAGCGAGGAACCGGCTGGGTTCGATCCCTTCCAGCAACCCCACCTCAAACAGCCGCTCGCCTTTGACGCTTGCCGGATCGGGGAGGTCCATCAGGTCGGCGATGGTCGGCGCCGCCCGCGACACATCCTCGACGACGCCGCGCCGCAAAAGCACGGGCGTGGGCCCGTCCTCGAGCATAAGTCGCCCCGCGAGCGTCGCCTCCTCAAGGTCGATCGGCAACATTGCACGAGTGAATTGCATTCCCTGGATTGAACTCGCTGCGAGGTGTTGTGGTAGCGCTACCAATCGGCGTTCGGCCGCGTTACTGTCAAGCGTTTCGGATAGACGCCGATCGAAACGGGGAGAGAGCGGATGACAATGCACACGCGTGCCGGATTGCTGGCCTGCGCCGCGTTGATGGTTACTTCGCCGGCCGGCGCCCAGGACCGGCCTTGGCTCAATCCAGCACTGAGCCCCGACCGGCGGGCGGAGCTCGCGCTCCAGCAAATGACGCAGGACGAGAAGCTCACTCTCGTGTTCGGCTATTTCGGCAGTGACTGGCAGGGCAAGAAGCCGCCGGCGGGCGTCCGCTACGGATCCGCTGGCTATGTCCCGGGAATCGCGCGCCTTGGGATTCCGCCTCAGTTCGAGACCGACGCCGGAGTTGGAGTTGCCACCCAGGGCGGCGCCGCGGTCAAGCGCGAGCGCACGTCCTTGCCGTCGGGAATCGCCACTGCCGCCACTTGGAACCCAGACCTCGCGTTCACGGGCGGGCGGATGATAGGATCGGAAGCCCGCGCCTCGGGGTTCAACGTGATGCTCGCCGGCGGCGTCAATCTCGCGCGCGACCCACGCAACGGCCGCAACTTCGAATATGGCGGCGAGGATCCGTTGCTTGCCGGGACGATCGTCGGTGCTGAGATCACCGGAATCCAGTCGAACCGCATTATCTCGACCACCAAGCATTATGCACTCAACGACTTGGAGACCGGCCGCAAGGGACATGACGTGCGCATCGATCCGGCTGCCGCGCGAATGTCGGACCTCCTCGCCTTCCAGCTCGCGCTAGAGCGCGGCGATCCGGGCTCCGTCATGTGCTCGTACAACAAGGTCAACGGGGACTTTGCTTGCGAAAACGACTGGCTCTTGAACCGCGTGCTCAAGACCGACTTCGCATTTCCCGGCTATGTGATGAGCGACTGGGGCGCGATGCACAGCACCGCCAAGGCGGCACTCAGCGGCGAAGACCAGCAGTCGGGCTGGCCGTTCGACGACAAACCCTATTTCGGCTCGCTCTTGAAGGACGCCGTCGCCGCGGGCCAGGTACCGCAGACGCGGCTCGACGATATGGCGCGTCGGACGCTCCGCTCCATGTTCGCGCACGGCGTCGTCGACGATCCCGTCGCGGACGGCTCACCGATCGATTACGCCGCCAACGAGGCCGTCAGCCAGGCCGATGCCGAGCAGGCGATCGTGCTCTTGAAGAACGACGGGAATTTGCTTCCGCTGGGATCCAATGTGCGGAGGATTGCCGTAATCGGCGGTCATTCGGACAAGGGCGTGCTTGCGGGCAGCGGCTCCTCGCTCGTCTATCCGCGCGGCGGCAACGCAGTCCCGGGGCTCGAGCCGACCGGCTGGCCGGGGCCGGTCATGTACTTCCCGGATGCGCCGCTGGACGCGATCCGGCGGCTCGCGCCGAATGCCAGCGTGTCTTTCGTGGACGGCGCGGATCCCGCCGCCGCCGCGGCCGCGGCGAAAGCCGCCGATGTCGCAATCGTCTTCGCCACCCAATGGTCGAGCGAATCGATCGACGTCGCAATGAAGCTCGACGGCAACCAGGATGCGCTGATCGACGCCGTCGCGGCGGCGAACCCGCGCACCGCCGTGGTTCTAGAGACCAATGCAGGAGTGGCGATGCCATGGGCCGGTCGAGTGCGAGCAATCGTCGAAGCCTGGTATCCCGGGCGCGCCGGCGGAAAGGCGATTGCCAATGTGCTGAGGGGCCGGGTGAACCCGTCGGGCCATCTGCCCGTGACATTCTACGCCACCGAAGCGCAGCTGCCACGTCCGATACGGCCGGGCGCGAATTCGGAGATGGACGAGTTCCCTTTGCCTTACTCCGAGGGCGCGGCCGTTGGCTACAAGTGGGTCGACCGCAACAACCTGCAGCCGCTGTTCCCGTTCGGGCACGGCATGTCCTACACCAGCTTCGGCTACGGGCCGGTGACGGCCAAATCGTCTCCGGATGGACTCGTCACCGTCCAATTCACCGTCCGAAATACGGGCAAGCGGCGCGGCAGGGCCGTTGGGCAGGTTTATGTTTCGCCGAAGAGCGGCGGATGGGAAGCGCCGAAGCGGTTGGGCGCCTTCGCCAAAACCGAAGAGCTCGCGCCGGGCGAGAGTCACGCGTTGATCATGGGGATCGATCCGCGACTGCTCGCCACGTTCGACGAAGGGGCTCACCAGTGGCGGATCGCGGCCGGCGACTACCGTATCCTGATCGGCGAATCTTCGCGTGACATACGCCAGGAGACGACGGTCACGCTTCCCGCACTGACACTCCCGTCGAACTGGCGGCCGGGACAGGCCGCGGCGCCGCAGCGCGGCGAGCGAGGCCGATGATGACGATGCGCGTGAAGCGCCGGGTTGCGCTGCTTTTGCTGGCTGTCGCTGCCGCTCTGCCCGGAGCCGCCGCGTTCGCGAAGCAACCGGCCGGACCGGCTCTTCACCAGGCCGACCAACCGTTCCGCCGCGGGGTCAATGTGCTCGGCTACGACCCCTATTGGACCGACACCGCCAAGCGCCGGTTCGAATGGCGGCACTTTACCGCAATCCGCAAGGCGGGCTTCGATTTCGTGCGAGTCAATCTTCAGGCGTTCAGGCACATGGACGCGCAAAACCGGCTCGAACCGCAGTGGCTTGCCAAGCTCGACGACGTCGTTCGGGAAGCGCGGAGAGCGGGCCTCAAAGTCATCCTCGACGAACATGATTTCGATTTCTGTTCGCGGGACGTCGAGGCATGTCGGATCCGATTGTCGGCATTTTGGCGCCAGGTCGCACCGCGCTATGCGAATTCACCGCGCGCGGTCGCCTTCGAACTTCTGAACGAGCCTCATGACAAGCTGAATGGCGAGGCGTGGAACGGCCTTCTCGCGGAGCTCCTCGCCATCGTTCGCGAGACGAACCCGACGCGGATCGTGGTGGTCGGCCCGACACACTGGAACAGCCTCGCGGACCTTCCGATGCTGAAGCTTCCGGCAGACTCGAACCTGCTCGTGACGTTCCATTATTATGAGCCGTTTCATTTCACTCATCAGGGAGCGACCTGGGCAGGCGAGGAGGTCAAGGGCCTGCACGGCATCACCTGGGGCAGCAAAGCGGATCGCACGGCGTTGCGGGCCAATTTCGGCAAGGTCGCGGCCTGGTCGAACGCGAACCACCGTCCGATCCTGCTCGGCGAATTCGGGGCGTACGACAAAAGCGGAACGCCGCTCGGTCTGCGCGCCGCTTATGTGCGTGCCGTCCGCACTGAAGCGGAGCGCCACGCGTTCGGCTGGGCCTATTGGCAATTCGAAGGCGATTTCGTGGTTTGGGACATGACGAAGCAACGCTGGGTCGAGCCGATTCGCAGGTCGCTCCTTCGATGACCGCCATCCCAAAGCGTTGGGAAGCCTCGTCCCGCCACTGCGGGTCGGCATAGCTTCCGCCGAAGTCAGTTCTGTGCCGCGACCCGGGTGAACAGCAGGTCCTGATAATCGAAGCTGAAGTCGGCCGCTGGCGACACGGGCTTCATCGTTATCCGGTCGACCTTGCCGTCGGCGTCGAGCGAGAAGGTCACATAAGCGGGTTCGATCCATTTCAGCGACGGGTTCGTCTTGAAGGTATCGTACTGATGATGCGTCAGCGGGCCGCTCATCCCCGTCGAGTGCGGGAAGGTGATGGTGAGACCCTTGCCGGCCTTGCGCACGTTGATGGTCCCGTACCAAGGGTCCGAATAATCGCCCGCGTACCGATCGAGCGGAAGCGACCGGCCGGCCTTTGCCGGAGCCGATGCGGCCTTCTGCACTTCCTTCGCGGCGGCATCGAGCCGGGCAAGCTTGAACGCGTGGAACTTCTCGGGCCAGCGGCCCTCGGGAAGGCCGAGATAATGATCGAGCAGCTCATAAAGGAGGCCGCGGACGATCTCCCCCTCTTCGCTGTTCACCGCGATATAGATGCCGACGTTCTTCTCGGGCAGCAAAGCAACTGCGGCGAGTGAGCCGAACACCGCTCCGCCGTGCCAGATGAGCTTCGCGCCGCGATAATCCTGAACGTCCCAGCCGAGGCCGTAGAGGGAGAAATTTGGCTCGGTGACGGCGAACTCGGCTGGATAATGGCTGATGGGCTGCGGAGTGACCGGGTCCCACATCTCGTTCGACTGTTCTTCCGAGAAAAGGCGGCCCGAGGATTCGGGAATCTTGCCGTGCGCGAGCTGTGTGCGGAGCCAGCGCGTCATGTCGTTGGCGCTGATCGAAAGCCCGCCGGCAGGCGCGGCATTGGCGGCCAGCGTCGCATTCTCGTCGAGGGGCTGCTGAGACCCAAGTCCGACAATCGCGCCGCCGGATCGGCTGTGCGGATGTCCGCGGTCCGGCTGCGCTTGGAACTCTGCGTCGGAAACGGTGGAGCGGTTCATTCCAAGCGGTTGGAAAATATGGCCATGGATATACTGTTCCCACGTTTCTCCGCTGACCTCCTCGATCAGCTGGCCGGCCGCCATGTAGAGAATATTGTCGTAGGCGTAGGCGCTTCGAAAGCTCGTCGCCGGCTTCAAATATCGGATTCGCCGCACCGTTTCCTTGCGCGAGAGCGTGCTGTTGGGAACGAACAGCAGGTCGCCTTCGCCAAGGCCAAGGCCGCTTCGATGGACCAAGAGGTCACGGATCGTCATCTCGCGAGTCACCCAGGGATCCCACATGCGAAAATCGGGCATGTGGTCGATCACCTTGTCGTCCCACTTGATCTTGCCCTGATCGACGAGGGTCGCGAGCGCGGCGACCGTGAACGCCTTGCCGGTCGAGCCCGTGGCGAAGATCGTGTCGGCGTCGACGGGCTGGCTGGTTCCGATGTCCCGAACGCCCCAGCCCTTCGCGAGTGTCGTGCGCCCGTTTTCGACGATGGCGATCGTCACCCCCGGAGCGCCGTACGATCGCCGAAGCTGCTCGACGCGCTGTTCGAACGCGGCGGGCGGCGCGGCCTGCGCGGGCAGCGAGGCGAGCATCACTGCCGCAGCAACCGACGCTAGAAGGACATGCCTCAACATGAACTTACTCCTGTGGATGGGGCCGTTGGATCGGATCGGGCTTGGTTCCGCGCGCGATCTGCCAAACGCCGATCGTAAGAAGCGGGAGGATGAACGTCGCGAGCATCACGTACGACAGCGCTCGATAACCGTTGGCGATGAGCGCAACGAGACCGAACCGGCTCGCCAGGAACATGCATCCGACCAGCAGGACGAGGGCTATGGCGAGCCTCGAGCGGTGCGACAGCGAGCGGCCGCGACGCGCCTGCCAGGCATGGTCGATGCGTTCGTTGATCGCGTGGACCGAGCTGGTCCCGCTCTCGAGCAACGCCGAGAAAATCATCGCCTGGAACAGCAGGTGAAACAGGGGGCTGCCGATGCGCTGGAGCAGGTAATCGGACGGTAGGGTCGCGCTCTGCACGTCAGGATAAAATGCGACCATCGGAATGAAGAACAGAAGCGCGGGGAGCATCGTCAGCGGCCCCGCGATCACGCCCGCGACGACCGCGTCGCGGTCGCTTGTCAGGTGGCGGAGCACGGGGAGGATGACCACCGCGCCGATGATGTTGTAGCCGAAATAGGTGATTCCGCTGATCGCCCAGCCGGCCGTCTGAGGAGAAGCCTCGAAGCCCGCCGGGACCCGGCTTCCGAACTTGCCGAGGGCGATCACGATGAAGAGCGCGTAGACCCCGTAGAGGAGGTAGGAAACGTCGCGGAACAATCGTTCGACCGCTCGATTGCCGAAGGCGACGACCCCCGCGATGCAGGCCATCAAGGCGATCGTTCCAGCCCATTCCGGAACTCCGAACACCGCATTGCCGATCGCCCCGGCAGCCGCGCCGTAGACTGCGAGGATCAGCACCACGAACAGCAGATAAGCGAGCTCGAACAGCGGCCAGGCGGGCCCAAGCAGGCGTTTGAAGAAGCTTCGGTAATCGAACGTCTGAAAGCGTCGAGCAGCGAGGAAAGTGAGCGAGCAGAATATGGCGAACAGCAACGTCGCGAAAAGGATTGCGTAAAGCCCGCCCCACGGACCCCGCGAAAGGAAGAATTCCGCAAGCTCGCGGCCAGTTGCATAGCCGCCGCCGATTACGACCGCCTTGACCCCCAAGCCGGGCAGCACCCAGCGGGTGAATCGGCTCGCCGCCGCCGTGCTCACCCGATCGCCTCTTCCGAGGCGGCTCCCCACAGAGCCTCCGGCACAAAGATCTTGCCCTTCGAATAGATGCGTTCCGCCAGCGGATCGTCGGCGAGCCCATAAGGCCCGTCGAGATCGACCACATCGCAAACCTGGCCAAGGAGGAAGCCGGGCGCCATGGCGAGAGTAGACCCGCCCATGTTCCCCACCATGACCTGC
>JBKPOR010000167.1:0-2123 GCA_046765675.1 Pseudomonadota bacterium | reverse complement strand
CAGAACCAGCGCGCCCGCGCCAACGCTTCGGCGCAGGGCTGAGGAGAGTAGAGAATGCCAAAGCGCGTCCTCACCGGCACCGTGGTGTCCGACAAGGCCGACAAGACGGTTGTGGTCCGTGTCGAGCGGCGGGTTAAGCACCCGCTCTACGGCAAGATCATCAAGCTGTCGAAGAAGTACCACGCTCACGACGCGGCGAATGGATTCCACGTCGGCGAAATCGTGCGCATCGAGGAATGCGCCCCAATGTCGAAGCTTAAGACGTGGACGGTCCTTGATCGCATCGGCGTTGCGAAGACCGCCGCGGTCGAAATCGACGAGCCGGAACTCCTCGCGTCGCCGCAGTCCGAGTCCGAGAAACAGGCCGAGGAAAAGGCCGAAGAAAAAGCCGAGGAAAAGGCCGAGGAAAAAGCCAAGAAGCCGGCCGAGCAAAAGACCGAGAAGAAGCCCGCCAAGAAGTCGACGAAAAAGGCCAAGGCCGAAGACGTCGCCGACGCGGACGCCTGAGCAGAGTTTGAGAGGATAAGGGTCGAACCATGATCCAGATGCAGTCCAACCTGGACGTTGCGGACAACAGCGGCGCAAAGCGCGTTCAGTGCATCAAGGTGCTGGGCGGCTCGAAGCGCCGCACTGCCGGCGTCGGCGACATCATCGTCGTCAGCGTCAAGGAAGCCGCTCCCCGTGGCCGGGTGAAGAAGGGCGACGTTCACCGCGCGGTGATCGTCCGAACCGCCAAGGACATCCGCCGTCCCGACGGTTCGGTGATCCGTTTCGATTCCAACGCCGCGGTCCTCGTCAACAAGAACGAGGAGCCGATCGGCACCCGCATCTTCGGCCCGGTCGTGCGCGAGCTGCGTGCCAGGAAGCATATGAAGATCATTTCGCTCGCTCCGGAGGTGCTGTGATGGCCGCCCAGAAGATCAAGAAGGGCGACAAGGTCGTGATCCTGTCCGGAAAGGACAAAGGCCGCACCGGTGAGGTCGTGAGGGCAATGCCCAAGGACGGCAAGGTGATCGTGTCGGGCATCAACGTCCACGCGCGTCATCGCAAGCCGTCGCAGATCAACCCGCAGGGCGGAATCGAACGCAAGGAAGCGCCGCTGCACGTGTCGAAGGTCGCGATCGCCGACCCGAAGAGCGGAGAGCCGACCCGGGTCCGCTTTGAGGAGCGCGAAGGCAAGAAGGTCCGCGTAGCGGTCAAGTCTGGAGAGCTGATCCATGGCTGATAAGGAAAAGAAGGTCGAAGAGGCGCAGGAGCCTGTCACCGAGCAGGCCGAACCCGTCGAGCTGGTCGGCGAGGCGGAGAAGGCCGAAGCCGAGGCGATCGAAGCGTTGCCCAAGGCCGAAGAGGCTTCGGTGCCCCAGGCTGCGAAGACGGACTCCAAGCCGTCGAAGAAGCCGGCGGATTACACGCCGCGCCTCAAGCGCGACTATGAAGAGCGCATCGTCAAGGCGATGACGGAGCGGTTCGGCTACAAGAACCGGCTCGAGGTCCCGCGCCTGGACAAGATCGTCATCAACATGGGTGTTGGCGAAGCGACGCAGGACAAGAAACGCGTCGAGACCGCGGCTTCGGAAATGCAACAGATCTCGGGCCAGAAGCCGGTGATCACCAAGGCGAAGAAGTCGATCGCCCAGTTCAAACTGCGCGAAGGCATGCCGATCGGCTGCAAGGTCACGCTCCGCCGGGACCGCATGTTCGAGTTCCTCGATCGTCTCGTGACCGTCGCTTTGCCGCGCGTCCGCGATTTTCGTGGGCTTAACCCGAAGTCTTTCGACGGCCGCGGCAATTATGCGCTGGGGCTCAAGGAACAGATCATCTTCCCCGAAATCAATTACGACCAGATCGACACGGTCCGGGGAATGGACGTCATCATCACTACGACCGCGAAGACGGATGAGGAGGCGCGCGAGCTGCTGCGCCTGTTCAACTTCCCCTTCCCGGCCGAGGAGCAACGGCAGGCCGCGTAAGCGGTTTGCCGGTTAGGAGAAGAACTTAAGTCATGGCGAAACTGAGTTCGATCAACAAGAACGAGCGGCGCAGGAAGCTCGTCCAGAAGCATGCTGCGAAGTACGCGAAGCTGAAGGCGATCGCGGACGACGAGAGCAAGGACGATACCGAGC
>JBKPOR010000166.1:0-3756 GCA_046765675.1 Pseudomonadota bacterium | reverse complement strand
ACGGCATACGAGATAGAAGCCAATGTCTCGTGGGCTCGGAGATGTGTATAAGAGACAGGACGAGGTCGCCTTCCCGGTGGCCGATCTGGTGATAGTCGAAGCTCGCATAGCCGCGGCTGATCGATTTGAGGCGGTCGTAGAAGTCGAACACGACCTCGTTCAGCGGCAGTTCGTAGCGGAGCATCGCACGGGCGTGGCTGCCGGTGCCGACATAGGTCAGGTCCTTCTGGATGCCGCGGCGGTCCTGGCAGAGCTTGAGGACGGAGCCCAAATATTCGTCGGGGACGTAGATGGTGGCGTCGATCCACGGCTCGTCCACCGCCTCGATGAGGCTCGGGTCCGGCCAGTCGGCGGGGTTGTGGATGTCGCGGGTTTCACCGCCGCGCAGGCGGACCTGGTAGACGACCGAGGGCGCGGTGGTGATGAGGTCGAGGTCATACTCGCGGATCAGCCGCTCCTGGATGATCTCGAGGTGGAGGAGGCCCAGGAAGCCGCAGCGGAAGCCGAAGCCGAGCGCGGCCGACGTCTCCATCTCGAAGCTGAACGAGGCGTCGTTGAGACGGAGCTTGTAGAGGCTGTCGCGGAGCTTCTCGAAATCGTTCGCATCGACCGGGAAGAGGCCGCAGAAGACGACCGGCTGGACGGTCTTGAAGCCGGGGAGGGGCTCGGCGGCCGGGCGCCGGGCGTCGGTGATGGTGTCGCCGACGCGGGTCTCGGCGACTTCCTTGATCTGCGCGGTGATGAAGCCGATCTCGCCGGGGCCGAGCTCGGTCAGCTGCTCGATCTTGGGGCGAAAGCAGCCGACGCGGTCGATAAGGTGGGTGGTGCCGGCGGCCATGAACTTGACCTGCTGGCCCTTGCTCAAGCGCCCGTCGATGACCCGGACGAGGATGACGACTCCGAGATAGGGGTCGTACCAGCTGTCGACGAGCATCGCCTTGGTGGGAGCGGCGGCGTCGCCCGTGGGGGGCGGGATGGTGGCGACGATCGCGTCGAGCACCTCGGCGATGCCCTCGCCGGTCTTGGCGCTGGCGAGCACCGCGTGGGAGGCGTCGAGGCCGATGATCTCCTCGATCTCCTGCCGGACGCCCTCCGGGTCCGCGGACGGGAGGTCGATCTTGTTGATGACGGGGAGGATCTCATGGTCGTGCTCGATCGACTGGTAGACGTTGGCGAGGGTCTGCGCCTCGACCCCCTGCGCCGCGTCGACGACGAGCAGCGCGCCCTCGCACGCGGAGAGCGAGCGCGACACCTCGTACGCGAAGTCGACGTGGCCAGGAGTGTCCATCAGGTTGAGCTCGTAGGTGATCCCGTCCTTGGGCCATTCGAGGCGGACGGTCTGAGCCTTGATCGTGATCCCGCGCTCCCGCTCGATATCCATATTGTCGAGCACCTGCGCGTTGCCGCTCATCTCGCGGTCGGTGAGGCCGCCGGTCGCCTGGATCAGCCGGTCGGCGAGCGTCGACTTGCCGTGGTCGATATGCGCGATGATCGAGAAGTTCCGGATGCGGTCGATTTTGGTCATGGGCACTTTTTTTGAGGAAACTTTGGGGCGCGCTAGCAGGGCGGGCGCGGGCTGTCATGCGGCGCGACGCCCGGTCCCGTAACCCACCCAAACGGACCATGGCGACTCACCGTGATCGCTGTTAAGAGCCGCGCTTCGAACAGGGGGCAAATCGATGACCAAATACGCATTTCTCGCGGGTGCGGCAGCCGCGCTCGTCGTCACGACTCCGGCCACGGCAGCAAAGCCGGGCGAGAGCGCCAAGGCCAGTTCCGGCTATCAGGACCAGCAAGCGGGCCAGCAGCAGATCCCGCAATGCACGCACCGTATCGGGACGCTCGCGATCGTCGAGCCCGACAACCAGTGGTGGCGCGAGCTGAACCTCGGCAGCCCCGAGGCGATCATCAAGATCTTCGTCCAGCAATCGGGCTGCTTCAGCATGGTCAACCGCGGCCGGGCGATGCAGAGCCGGGCGATGGAACGCGCGATGGCCGAGCAGGGCGAGCTCCAGCGCGGGTCGAACATGGGTGCGGGCCAGGTCAAGGCGGCCGACTATTTCCTCCAGCCCGACATCGTCTCGACCAACAAGAACAGCGGCGGCGGCGGAGCCGGAGCAGTACTCGGCGGAGTGCTCGGCCACTTCGGCGGGTGGGCCTCGACGGTGGGAGCGGTCGCCGGCGGAATCAACGTCAAGAAGGGCGAGGCGACGGTCACCCTTTCCCTCGTCAACGCCCGCACGACCGAGGAAGAAGCGCTCACCCAGGGCTATTTCCGCAAGCGCGACATCAGCTGGGGCGCGGGCGGCGCGGCCGGCTGGTGGGGCGGCTTCGGAGCCGCGGGCGCTACGGGCTACCAGAACACCGAGATCGGCCAGGTCATCGTCCTTGCCTATCTCGACGCCTACAAGAAACTCGTGACCCAATTGGGCGGATACCAGGCGGTTCCGGCGGTCGCTCCGCGGCGCTGATCAGCCTTTCGAAAGCGCCGGTTTCCTTTTGTGCGCCGCTGCTCCGACGTAAAGGCGCAAACTCTTGGTGCTGCGCTAATGTCTGCTTTCGACCCATTGCAGACATAAGGTGTTCTGATAGGCTCCCAGCGCGGGTCCGCCATGCGATTTCAGCTCCCTAAGCCGCTGCACGGCTGGCGTCACTTCGTCGGGGAAGTCGGAATCATTGTGCTCGGCGTGTTGATCGCCCTGGGCGCCCAGCAGTTGGTCGAGGATATTCAATCGAACGTCCGGCAGCGCCATGCTGAGGCAGCCATGAGGCTCGAGCTGGCTGAGAACGACGGTCCTCAGGCTTACGCACGGGTGATCATAGCCAACTGCCTCGATCAGCAGCTCAAGCGGATTGCTGATCAGACAGGCAAAGTCCCGCCGGAGCAGCTACGGAAGTGGGCAGCAGATTACACACCCCCTTTTCGTACCTGGGACAGCGAGGCTTGGCGCGTGGTCTCGGCCTCGGACATCGGAAGCTACATGGGTCCTGAGCGGTTGGTCGCCTGGTCCTCGCCCTATCGCATGATGCCGTATCTCTCCGCCGCTAATGAACGAGAGGCGCAACTCGTGATCGACATGCGCGAGGCCGTGCCGCCGTCGTCGCCCTCGGCTTCTGATGAGCAGTCTTTAAGGAGGACCGTCGCTCAGCTTCGACTTCTGAATCGTCGTTTCGCGGTGACTTCTGAGCTGCTGCTGAAGAGGATCGGGACATTGGACGCCCAAGTGCCGCCCAGTATGCAACGCGAGTTAGTTGCCGAGGGGCGAGCAATGTACGGCAGCTGCGTCACCGTCCCCGATTTGAACGCAACACCCCGTGCTCAGAGGACGATCTCTAATCTGCGTAGTGTCGTGCTTGAGTCTCGGTAGGTTGTAGGACGCTCTCCACCCATTGGACGCTTAGCGCCCCAACCTTCCGGTCGCACTAAGCTCCATTGTCCTCTCCAGACGCATCGCGACGATAAGCGCTAGGTGCCGAGTACTTCGAACTCCTCGGCTAACCGAAGGAGGAAAGCCTCCTCAGGCCGGCCCGCATATCGTTTGGCTTGAGCGCGGCATTTCGCCGCATCCGAAAGAAACCGCCTACGCATGATAGCCCCTCAGCCGGCCGCGCGGTTTGAAGCTCGACGTGGCTTGCGCGACAGTCAGGCAACGGGCGTTTGTTCGCCCAGGTTCCGCTGTCTCGCCAAATCCTCGACGGTGTGGTCGGGCGACAACAGTCGGCCCTTGGGAGAGAAAGCCCTGCCCCCGGCAAGGG
>JBKPOR010000165.1:0-11416 GCA_046765675.1 Pseudomonadota bacterium | reverse complement strand
CGGCGAAGCCGAGCGCCGCAGGCATGTCCTGGGTGCCTCGCCGATAGCCCTTTTCCTGGCCTCCGCCCGCGGCTTCGAGCGTTCCGAGGTCCTTGGCCAGCAGCACTCCGATTCCAGGCGGGCCGCCGAGCTTATGTCCGCAGGCGGCGATGAAGTCGGCGTCGGGCAGCGGCATCTTCCCCGCGCTCTGTGCGCAATCCGCGAGCAGCAGTGACCCGCCCGCGCGGATCTTTCCGGCGATCCGATCGAGGGGCTGGATCACTCCCGTTTCATTGTTCACGTGCTGGATCGCCACCAGCGTTGGTCCTTCGGCGAGCACGGCGTCCAGGGCAGCCTCGTCGATCAGCCCGTTCGACTGAACCGCGATAATCTTGGAAGCAGCGCCCATCGCATAAGGGACGATCGCATGTTCGGTCGCGCCGTGCGCCCTGCCGGCCACCTTCGCCCTCGCCGCCGCAATCTCCACGGCCTCGCTGGCGCCGCTGGTGAAAATGACGTCATGACGCCAGTCGAGAACGTCGGCGACGGTCTTGCGCGCTTCCTCGAGCAAGGCCCGAGCCGCTCGGCCGTCGGCGTGCGGCGAATTGGGGTTGGCCCAGGCTTCGAACCCGCGCGCCACGGCGGCCCGCGCTTCCGGCAGAACCGGCGTGGTCGCTGCATGGTCGAGGTATATGCGTGTCGTCATGGGTCCCGAATTTGCCTGTTTGCCGCGGATGATTGCGCTTGTTCGGCTGCCGCCTATATAGGCGCAGCCCGTCCGCGCCACACCCTTTAGCGAGCTTCAATGCCCGAAGTCATTTTTCCCGGCCCCGAGGGCCGTCTTGAAGGCCGATTCCATCCGGGCACGCGCCAGCGCGCGCCGGTTGCCCTGGTCCTGCACTCGCACCCGCAGGCAGGCGGCACGATGAACAACAAGATCGTACAGCTGCTCTATCAGACGTTCGTGCGCCGGGGCTTCGCGACTCTACGCTTCAATTTCCGCGGAGTCGGCAAAAGCCAGGGTGTGTTTGACAATGGCATCGGCGAGCTCAGCGATGCCGCGAGCGCGCTCGACTGGGTCCAGCAAATTCACCCCGAAGCGGAGACGACCTGGGTCGCGGGTGTGAGCTTCGGCGCGTGGATCGGAATGCAGCTCCTCATGCGCAGGCCCGAAATTCGCGGCTTCATTTCGATCGCTCCGCCGGCGAACATGTACGACTTCAGCTTCCTCGCCCCGTGCCCCTCGTCCGGAATCATTGTCCAGGGCGAGGCGGATGAAGTGGTGACCCCGAGCGCCGTCCAGAAGCTGGTCGACAAGCTGCGCACGCAGCGGCACATCACAATTCATCACGACCTCATCCCGGGTGCCAATCATTTCTTCGCTAACGAGCTGGATTTATTGATGAAATCGGTGGACGAATATCTCGACATGAGGCTCGCGACCGATCCGATCAAGCCGCCTACATTGTCCAGATCATCACGTTCGTAACGAGGACGACGGCGGCAACGATCATCAGGATGCCGCGAACTCGGGTCGCGCGATCGAGGGCAAGCTTTGCCCCGCCAACAACCAGCAGCAGCGCCGCGAGCATGGCGAGCGCCATCGCTCCTGACGTAAATACTTCCATTTTCCGCCCCCATTTTCACCAAGGTTTAACCTTAATGCATCCAAATTGGACGGCATGCTGACGGCAGAACAACAGTCGCGCCTCGAAGAGGCGTTCGAGCGGATCGAGGAAACGATCCTGCCGTGCATCGCCATGATGCTCGAGACACTGATCGAGGCGTCGGAGCATGCCGCCGAAGGTGAGCGCCGCTTCCTGATTGGCGAACTGAAGACACTCGCGGCGGAGCTCGAGGAGCTGACTCGAGCCATCGAGCTGTCCAGCCCGTCGCACGTCGAGCCTGGCGAATACAAGGCCCGCGGCGCCGCCGCCTAGCCGCCGACAATCCGGGCATGAAGTCCCGGGTCGATATTTCCACCCGACACCAGTGCAACGGTTTCGTCCGCCGGCTGGGTCTTGCCGCAAAGCAGCGCAGCGAGTGCCGCCGCCCCGCCCGGCTCCACGATCAGATTGTGGCGTTTCCAGGCGAATCGGACCGCCTCCTCAACTTCCGAGTCGCTAACGGAAACCGCGCTGGCGCCGCGATCGCGCAGGATCCCGAACGTCAGGGGTGACACCCGAAGAGTCTGAATTGCGTCACAGAGTGTCGGGGGTGCGTCAGGCCCGACGGAAACGATCTCGTCGCATTCCAAAGAGCGGGCCATATCGTCCCAACCCTCCGGTTCGACGAGGACGATCTCGGCCTCGGGCACAGCGAGCGCGATTCCCGATGCCAACCCGCCCCCGCCGCACGGAATCACGATCCGCGCCGGGGGACGGCCGAGCTGCTCGACGATTTCGAGACCGGCAGTGCCCTGCCCGGCGACAATGTCGGGGTCGTCGAAGCTCGGCACTACCGTCGCTCCGGTTTCCCCCGCGATCCTCTGCGCGATCTGTTCACGGCTCTCCGTCAAGCGGTCGTAGGAGACGATCTCGGCTCCTTCGGCAGCGGTGCCGTCCACCTTTACCTGTGGAGCGTCGGACGGCATGACGATGACCGCTCGGATTCCGAGGCGCTTGGCAGCGATCGCGACCCCGCGCGCATGGTTGCCCGAGGAAAACGCGACCACGCCCCTCGCCCGCTCGTCTCGCGAGAGCTGCAAAAGGCGGTTGGTGGCGCCGCGCAATTTGAAGGAATTACCGGTCTGAAGGCACTCGCATTTCAGCCAGACTTTGACGCCCCGGATCTCGCTTTCGATCAGCGGAGTGCGCTCGACCGACGCCGCGATCCGCTGGGCGGCTTCCACCACGTCATTTCGTCCGACGACCACTGTTTCCGCTAACTGGTTGATATTTCACCCTTTCGATTAGCCGTTGCAGATCAGCGACATATGGTCGGCGTTTGTCGAATTAAGGACCAAATAATCTTTACAGCGGTATCACCCGCACATATATCGCGCCCCCGCTGCCCCATGGGACTTCCAACCGCAAGGCAGCTCTCGTCTCGAACTACCAGTTGGAGGTCCCTTGAGTTGCACAATCACCATCGCGCGCTGGGGCTAGCCGCCGCCCCGACCGGCAGCCGGGGGGCTGTCGCTATCGCCAAGCAGCGTCCGGTTGAGCCGGTCACATTGCTGCGCCCGCATGCCGCGCGGCGCGCCGCCCGATTCTTCGTCGAAAGGTTCCAAGGCCGCTCGCTCTATGCGGTGAAGGCAAACCCGTCCGTCGAGCTTCTCAAGATCCTTTGGGACGCCGGAATCACGCATTACGACGTGGCGTCGCTCGGCGAGGTCCGGCTGGTCGCTGAGACGCTTCCCGGAGCCGTGCAGTGCTTCATGCATCCACTGAAGGCCGAAGAGGTCATCGCCGAGGCTTATTTCGAGCATGGCGTGAGGACCTTCGCGCTCGACACGCTCGACGAACTCGACAAGATCGTTCGCGCGACCGCCACGGACGGAGTTCCGGCGACGGACCTCAACCTGCTCGTTCGAATCAGCGTCGACAATGGCCATGCCAAGCTCAGCCTGGGGGCTAAGTTCGGTGCTGAACCTGCTGAGATGAAGCAGCTTTTGATGGCGACCAGGCAAGCGTCTGACGCGCTTGGAATTTGCTTCCACGTCGGCAGCCAGGCGATGAGCCCCGCCGCCTATGCGGAAGCCCTCGGCCGTGTTCGCAACGCGATTGTCGAGGCCGCGGTGACCGTCGACATTGTCGATGTCGGAGGCGGCTTCCCGTCGGTCTATCCAGGAATGGAGCCGCCCGCGCTCGAAAACTATCTCTCCGTCATCCACGCCGGCTTCGAAGATTTGCCGATCAGCTATTCGGCCGAATTGTGGTGCGAGCCGGGCCGCGCTCTTTGCGCCGAATATGCGAGCGTGCTTGTGCGTGTGGAAAAGCGACGGGGCTCCGAATTGTACATCAACGACGGCGCCTATGGCGCGCTGTTCGATGCGGCGCATATCGGTTGGCGCTATCCGGTCCGGCTCGTTCGCGAGCAACAATCCCGGTCGCGGCCGATGGGCTTTAGCTTCTACGGCCCCACCTGCGACGATCTCGACCGAATGACCGGCCCGTTCGAGCTCCCCGCCGACGTTCGCCCCGGTGATTATGTCGAGATCGGAATGCTCGGAGCGTACGGCTGTGCGATGCGCACCGGCTTCAACGGATTTGGAGTGACCGGCACGGAAATCGTCGAGGATGAGCCGATGGCCAGCCTCTATATGGGCCCTGGCAAGATCGCGCGCTCGAACGTCGCGAAGCTGTAGAGGACTTTCCCGCTACCGTTCGCCCTGAGCCCGAAGGGCTGTCCTTCCTCTCGCCAAAACAATAAGGGGGGGCCGGATCCAGTCCGGGGTCAGCCCGAACGGAGTTTGTTACACCATGACCACCGAAGAACTGATCGACAGCAAGGTCAACGACACGCGCAAGAAGGACCTGCTCTCGACCCCGGTCGAGCATATCGACATCACCACTTTCGATGCCCGTCCAATCATCGATGCGATGGGCAAGATGAGCTTCACCAGCCGCGACCTCTCGCGCGCCGCCAAGATCTACAACATGATGATCGAGGACCCGGCCTGTTCGATCATCCTGGTCATTGCCGGCTCGACCTCGGCCGGCGGCTGCATGCAGGTCTATTCCGAGCTCGTACGGTCGAACATGGTCGATGCGGTCGTTGCCACGGGCGCTGCAATCGTCGACATGGATTTCTTCGAAGCGCTTGGTCACAAGCATTACCAAGCCAATGAAATCCCTGACGATGATACGCTGCGCTCTCTCTACATCGATCGCATCTACGACACCTATATCGACGAAGAGGCCCTGCAGGATTGCGACCATAGGATCGGGGCCATCGCGGACTCGCTCGAACCCCGCCCCTATTCGAGCCGCGAGTTCATCCGGCACATGGGGAAATGGCTGAGCGAGGGCAACGCGAAGAAGCCCGGAAGCCTCGTCCAGCTCGCTTTTGAGCATGACGTTCCGATTTTCTGCCCGGCCTTCACCGACAGCTCGGCCGGCTTCGGTCTGGTCAAGCACCAGGTCGACGCGATGAAGCGCGGCGGTCACTATATGACGCTCGACAGCATCGCCGACTTCCGCGAGCTCACCGACATCAAGATCAAGGCGGGAACGACCGGCCTGCTGATGATCGGCGGCGGAGTGCCGAAGAATTTCACCCAGGACACGGTCGTGTGCGCGGAGATCCTGGGCCACGACGACGTCGAAGTGCACAAATATGCGGTCCAGATCACTGTCGCCGACGTCCGCGACGGAGCCTGCTCATCCTCTACTCTCCAGGAGGCCGCGAGCTGGGGCAAGGTTTCAACCGCCATGGAGCAGATGGTTTTCGCCGAGGCGACCAGCGTGCTGCCGTTGCTGGCGAGCGATGCTTACCATCGCGGCGCCTGGCGCAACCGCGAAAGGCGGCGCTACGCAAAGCTGTTCGAATGAGGCAGCCCTAATCTCGTCAGTCCCACCGGAATCCAATTTTTCTTGAAATTCGCTAAGAAGGTGGACCCCGGATCAAGTCCGGGGTGACGGAGGGGGTAATGGAATACAGCCCGATTCTCGTGCCCGTCGTGGCGCTTGTCGCTTGGACCTTGGTCGTCATGCTGTGGATGGTCGCGACGCGCATTCCAGCGATGAAGCGCGCCGGGATCGACCTGAATTCACGGGTTGGCGGCCGCGGAGCGAACCTGGAAGGCGCGATTCCCGACGAAGTCATGTGGAAATCCCACAATTACATGCATCTCGTCGAGCAGCCGACGCTCTTCTACGCCATCGCTTTGACGCTGGCGCTGATGGGAATGGGCCATGGCGTCAACTATTGGCTCGCTTGGGCCTATGTCGGCCTGCGCGTCGTCCACAGCCTGATCCAGGCGACCTATAATCGCGTGCTCCACCGGTTCATCATCTTCTCCCTCGCGTCGCTGTGCCTGCTCGGACTCACCGTCCACGCCGGAGCGCGCATTCTCCACGATTGCGGGGTGCTGAACTTCTAACGGCTGAACTTGGCGGCAAGCTCGACGTGGGTCGACCAGCGGAATTGGCCGATGGGCCTGACCCAGTCGAGCGTGTAGCCGCCGCCGACAAGCGCTTTTGCATCCCGAGCGAAGGTCGCGGGATTGCAGCTGACATAAGCGATGCGCTGGACAGTTGAGCGCGCCAGTTCGGCGACCTGCTCGGCCGCACCCGCGCGTGGCGGATCGAGGATGACGGCGTCGAAGCGCTTCAGCTCCGCGGCGTCGAGCGGCCGCCGGTACAGGTCGCGATGCTCGACGGTCATGTTCGGCGCGGATTGCTTCAGTGCCGCTGCCGCGTCGCGCGAAGCTTCGGCGGAATAGATCGCCTTCGCAGCCAGCGCGAAGGTGCCGAGACCCGCGAACAAGTCGCCGACTCGGTCCGCTTGGCCAATCGCGTTCCGCGCCGCCTCGACCAGCGCAATCTCACCATCTTCGGTCGCTTGCAGGAAGGCGCTCACGGGAAATGCCACGCGCACACCAGACATTGTGATCGTCGTCCGTTGCGGCTCGTACAAGGTCTCCGGGCCCAGCCCGTGGTCGATGCTCAGCCGGGCCAACTGACGCTCTGCGGCGAATGAGGTCAGTTGCTCCGTCGCTTGGAGTCCTTCGACCCTTATGCCCTTGATCAGCACGTCGGCGCCCTGATCCGTCAGGGTCAGCTGGACCTCCGCGCCTCGCTTCGGCTGAACCAGTAGTGAGAGCAATTCTCGCAAGCGCTCGGCCAGCGCGAACAGCTCAGGCCTCAGGATATGACATTCGCGCATGTCGACAATGCGATGCGACTTTTCGGCATTGAAGCCGAGCAGGAGGCCCTGCCCCGGCTTCACCGCTCGCAACGTGGCGCGGCGGCGGCTCTTGGGCGGAGACAGATGCGGCTCGAGGATTTGCGTTGCGAGATCGTGCTGCCTGAGCGCCATCTCGACCCGCGACATCAAATAAGCGCGATAGGCCTCATCGTCGGCATGCTGGAGCTGGCAACCTCCGCATTCGGGGAAATGGCGGCATGGCGGCTCCTGATGATGAGGGCCGAACGCCAGCGCGCCATCGTCGAGCACCGCGTCGCCCGGGACTCCGAACGGAACGTGACGTCCGCTGATAGTCACTCCGTCGCCCCGCGCCGCGATTCGGACGACCAGCTCGTTCACAGGGCGGCAATGGCTTTGGGAATGGAGTCCGCGAGGTCGTCGGCGATCATTTCCGGCCCGGCGATCTCCGCGGCGCGGCCGTGAAGCCAGACCCCGGCGCAGGCCGCTTCAAACGCCGGCAGGCCCCTCGCCCTCATCGCCGCGACCATTCCCGCAAGCACGTCGCCCGTCCCGGCGCTTGCAAGCCAGGCCGGCGCGGGCGGTGCAAAACCGAGGCGTCCGTCAGGCGACGCGACCAAAGTGTCGGAACCCTTGTAGACCACGACGCCGCCGGATCGCCGGGCGGCGTCAAGCGCTCGCTCCGGCTTCGATCCCTTGATCTCGCCGAACAATTTGCGGAATTCCCCTTCGTGCGGGGTGATGATCGCGTCCTGCCCTTTAAGGCGCGCGGGATCGCCGAGGTGTGCGATCGCATCCGCGTCCAGGACCTTCGGCGCCTTGGACGTGAGCGCCAGGGTCAGGAGTTGCGGAATGTCGCCCATTCCCGGACCGACGAGCAGGCAGCCGATGCGCTCATCGTCGACCATTGCCGTGTCGGTCTGGACGACCGAGGCGGGAATGCCGTCGATGATACGAGAGGTGCTGACGCGCACATAGCCCGCACCGGCCCGCGCCGCGGCCTTTGCGGACAGCGCGATCGCACCGGGCATCTTGCCCGCCAGCGCGTGGACCAGGCCGCGATCATATTTGTGCCCGCCTGGATCGAGCGGCGGAAGGATGGGCGCCCCAATCTCGAACCATTGCGTGTCCGCCTCGATCCCGATGTCGCCGAGGACGACCCGGCCGCATCTGCTCATTGCCGGATGCAGCCGGTGTGCGGGCTTCAAGGCCCCGAACGTAACGGTAAGGTCGAACGCCGGAACCTCACCGAGCTCGGCACCGCTGTCCGTTTCGATGCCGCTCGGCAAGTCGCAAGCGACCTTGGCTACCGCCTGTTCGCATAGCATCCGCAATTGCCGGGCAATCGCGTCGTCCAGGCCGCGCGCGAGGCCGGTCCCGAACAAGGCATCGATGACCAGCGGGGCGGATTCACTTGCACCCGATATCTGCTCGACGTTGCCGCTCCATTGGGAGCGCGCCCATTTGGCGCCATCGCTCTTCGGCTCGGCGAGCGCTGCCACCCGAACCTGGACTCCTCGCTCGGCGAGGTAGCGGGCCGCGACATAGCCATCGCCGCCGTTGTTCCCAGGGCCGCATAGGATGAGTGTCGGCATCGGGCCCGCGTAACGAAAGGCCGCCTCTCCAAGCGCTGCTCCCGCGCGCTCCATCAATTGTTCGAGGCCGGCGCCACCGGCGATCGCCTCCTGCTCAGCGGAGCGCATTGCTTCGGCGGTCAGGATTGGGCGCCCTTGGGTCATGGCGCCGTCCGTCTAACGCAAACAGGTTGCCAGGCGCCACCATTCGCGCGGCACTCGTTCCGCGGCCGAATCTCGCGCCTCCTCGCTGGAAAAAAGCGCGAAACAGGTCGCGCCCGATCCCGACATCCGTACGAACCAGGCCTCGGGCTGGACCGACAGCCAGGCGTGCACCGTCTCGATTTGCGGGACGAGCGCTTTGGCGGATGCCTCGAGATCGTTGCGCCCGGTGCGCCAGTCCTCGAGCGGACCATGATCGACGCCATCCCAGCCGGCGAATACCTCCGCGGTAGACAAAGCCACGCGCGGGTTGATGAGCAGCACTGGCGCGCCGGAGACCTCCGGCAGCTCGATTTGCGTCAGCTCGTCGCCGGCGCCTTCGCCTCGTACGGGTAGGCTGAGCAGGCAGGCGGGAACGTCACTTCCGATCCTCGGCGCGACCGCTGACGCGTGCGCAGGGTCAATCGTCCATAATGACGTCAGCAGGCGCAGCGCGGCAGCGGCATCGGCCGATCCCCCGCCGATCCCGGCCGCAACCGGCAGCTGCTTGTCGAGCTGGATCGACGCGCCCTCCTCACATCCGGATTCGGCCTGGAGCTCGCGTGCAGCGCGTAGCACCAGATTATCTTCGACGCCCAACAGTTCGCCGGCAAACGGCCCCGAGACGGTCAGAAAGAGCCCATCGGAAGGGTCGGCGCTCAGCCGGTCGCCATCGGTGCAGAAAGCGAAGGTGGTTTCAATCGAATGCCGGCCATCGGGGAGGCGCCCGCGTACGTGGAGCGCCAAATTCAGCTTGGCTGCCGCAATGTCCCGATGGGTCAAGGCGCCGCGTTCGTGGGCGTCAGGCCCGATGCGAGCTTGGCTTTCACTCGTGCGGCGACGTCGTCCTCCGCAGTCACCAGCGACGCCGCCCAGGCAAAGCGCGCCTCGAACCTCCGGCCCGATCGGAACAGTGCGTCGCCCAAATGTTCCTGGATCTCGGCCTGGTCGGGGTCCCTCTCCGCCGCGCTCTGCAGCGTGCCGATCGCTTCGGCGACCTTGCCGCGCTTGAATTGAGCCCAGCCAAGCGAATCGGTAATCGACGCATCGTCCGGCGCGAGCTCGCTCGCCTTTCTGATCATTGCTTCGGCGTTGTCCATGTCCTCACCGCGCTCGAGCTTGGCATAGCCGAGGAAATTGAGCAGCAGCGGCTGGTTCGGGGCGATCGCCAGACCCTGCTGAAGCGCCTCGCGCGCCTCCGGCCAACGTTTGCCTTCCTCGAGCGCGCTCGCCTGGAGAAGGAGCAACGGCCAGACTTCATCCTTGAGACCCTGCGCCCGAGCGAGCGTCACCGATTTGCCGAACATGTTGGCGGAGTCGTCGTAGCGCTTCATCGAGCGATAGACGTCGCCGAGCCGCGACAAGTCGCCGACCGTTGCATTCGGCCCAAGGGCCGGCGGAGCGGCAATTGCATAGGCCTCGTTGAGCCGCTTCTCGTCGGTCAGGATCCGAACCTGGATGTCGCGAACCTGCGCGATGAGCGCATCGTTCTGCCCAACGTCCCGCAGGATAGCGAGCGCCTGGGCCGATTGCCCGTCGCCATCGAGGAGCAGAGCAAGGAGAATCGCGGCACTGCTGTTCTGCGGGTTCGCATAGCGAGCCACCTGCACAAGGCCGACGGGCGGGGGGCCGCGCTCAAGCCGCGCGAGATCCGCCGCAAATGCCGTCAACGCCTCGCTTAAGGCCTTCGCGGCTGTGTCGACGGCCTGGCCACTGAGCTTGCGTGACTGAACCCGCTGGCGCGCCGGTCCAAATTCCGTCCCGAGACCTTCGAGGATGGCGAGCGCTCGCGCCTGGTCGCCCGCGGCAAGGAAAGCGTCCGAGAAGGCAAGCCTCAGCCGCGATTCCCGTCCGCCGGCGGTCGCGAGCGCTCGCCGCGCGAACGGCTCCGCCTCGGCACTGCGACGGAACTTCAGCAATAACAAAGCATGCTCTTCCGCGCGAAGCGGCCCGAGCAGGCTGTTCGGCGGAACCTGGTCGATTTGATCGAGCGCACCCTTGAGGTCGCCGCGATCGGCCTTTGCCCAGGCGCTCACCAGCGGCGTCAGGAATTCGAGCGTCCCGGTCTCTCCAGGGGCCGAAAACCAGGGCAGAGCGCGTTCGGGCCGGTTGCGCCGCAGCTCTTCCGACGCAAGCAAAAGCCTTGCGTCGCCGGTCAGCTTGGCGCTCGGCACCTGTCGAGCAAGCTGGAGCGCCAGGTCCATGCGCCCGGCGCTTATGGCTTCGCTAAGTGCCTTTCGCGCAAGGTCGACTTCTTTCGGCTGGGCTTCGGCGAGCAAGGACAGCAGCGCGGCCGAACGCGCATGGTCGCCCGTCATCGATGCGGCACGCGCCTGCAAATACACGAGCGAAGGGTCGCCCGGAGCCGGCTTCAATTTCGCTGACGCCGGCGTGGCACTGGCCAGAAGCGCGACGACAGCCGCGGCGCCCAGCAACTTACATGTTCGGGTAATTGGGGCCTCCCCCCCCTTCGGGCGTGACCCAGTTGATGTTCTGGGTCGGGTCCTTGATGTCGCATGTCTTGCAGTGGACGCAGTTCTGAGCATTGATCTGCAGCCGCGGCTTGCCATTCCCATCCTCGACAAATTCATAAACTCCCGCCGGGCAATAACGCTGCTCGGGGCCCGCGTAGACGGGAAGATTGATCGCCGTTGGTATGTCAGGGTCCTTGAGCGTCAGATGAACCGGCTGGTCCTCCTCGTGATTGGTGTTCGAAATGAACACCGACGACAGCCGGTCGAACGTCAGGACGCCGTCAGGCTTGGGGTAATCGATCGGCGCAGATTGGGCTTTTTTCTTAAGCGTCATGTTGTCGGGCTTGTGCTTCAGCG
>JBKPOR010000164.1:0-44375 GCA_046765675.1 Pseudomonadota bacterium | reverse complement strand
GGCCAAAGGCTGGGGATGGTGGAGGGGTTTGGCGCCGACCCCACCACCACTACCTTGGGCAGCGGTCCCCCTTCCCACCGCTACGCGGCAGGGAGGAGCTAAGCCGCGGCAGCCTCCCGCGCGGCGTTGAGCACTTCCTCGGCGTGCCCCGGAACCTTGACCTTGCGCCATGCCCTCGCGATTCGGCCGTCGGCGCCGATCAAATAGGTCGCGCGCTCCATCCCCATATATTTGCGGCCGTACATCGACTTTTCGACCCAAGTCCCGAACGCCTCGGAGATCCTTCCGTCGTCATCGGAGATTAGCGGTACGCCGAGGCCGTATTTGCCGATGAACTTGTGATGGCTCTTCATTGGGTCCCGGGATACGCCCACGACCTTCACTCCGGCCCTTGCGAATTCGGACGCCAAAGCAGTGAAATCCTGCGCCTCGCGGGTGCATCCCGAAGTGTCATCCTTCGGGTAGAAATAGAGAACGAGGGGCTGACCGAGCGAGGCAAGATTCAGATTGCTGCCGTCGCTTGCCGTCGCGGTGATTGCCGGAGCGTTCTCGCCTTCGCTGATCATCTCATCCCTCTTGCTTGATACGGTTCCACAGTTCGGAAATGCTCTGCCGCGCCGCCTCGTGCTCGGCAAGAAGTTCGTCCCAGCTTCCCGCGCCGCACGCTTGGGCAACCAGGTGCCAGGTATCCGCGGTCGGCTTGACGTCGCCCGGTGCAACGAGACGAATCATGATCAGCATTCGCGTCAGTAACTTTTGTGCGCCTACAATCTTTGTGCTCAACAAACCGTCGGCATGAAGCTCCGCAATCGCGAACTCGAGCTGCGGATGGAGCCCGATTCCCCGAGTGAGCTGGAGCACATGGACGGCGAACTCGAGATCGACCAATCCGCCGGGTCCAAGTTTAACGTCGAGCGCGCTCTGTGATGGCTTGTGACGCTCCATATCAGCGCGCATCTTCACGGCGTCGCGGACGACCGAAGCCGGGTCGCGCGGCGATTTCAAGATGTTTTCGATCAGCTCCGCCGTTCGCTCGCGGACTTCAGGCGACCCGAATACGGGACGCGCCCGGCACAGCGCCATATGTTCCCATGTCCACGCCTCCTCGCGCTGATAGCGTTCGAACGCCTCGAGCGAGACGACAAGCATGCCCTTGGCGCCTTCGGGCCGAAGCCGAACGTCGATGTCGTAGAGTGGGCCCGCGGCGGTGGCCACACTGAGCGCTGCCGTCACACGACTCGCCAGACGGTTGAAATAATCGTTCGGGCCGAGCGGCTTTTTTCCGTCGGACGTTCCGCCTGGCGAAGCCGTGTGCAGGTAGACGATGTCGAGGTCCGACGCGTGGGTGAGCTCGCATCCGCCGAGTCGGCCGAGCGCAACGATTTCCAGCTCCCCGCCCGGGAAGCCGCCGTGCACGTCCTCGAATTCCCAGACAGCCGCTCGGGCAAGCGCCTGGATCGTGCCCTCCGCTACGCGAGAATATCCCGAAGCAACTTGGAGCGGATCCGAACGCCGGTCGATCAGCTGCACGCCGAGCGCGAATCGGCGTTCGTTCACCTGACGCCGAACCTTGTCCAGCGCCACGTCATACGGATGCGCGCCCATGACTTTGCCGAGATCGGCGGCGATCACTTCGGCCGCAGGCGGGGGATCGAAGCTCGAAGCGTCGAACAGGCCATCGAACAGCTCGGGCCGCCGAGCGAGCTGGTCAGCGAGCACCGGCGCGTGGGTCAGGATTTTCGCAAGCAGCTGGGCGAGATTGGGTCGCGCTTCGAGCAAACGGAAGAAATTCACGCCGCTCGAAAGGCGCTCGACAATGTCGCTGAGCCGATTGAGAGCGCGTTCCGGGTCCGACCCCGCGGCAATCGCCTGGAGCAGGCCGGGAAGCATGGCCTCAAACGCATTTTGCGCCGGGGGAGAACGGAGCGAACGGGCTTTCCCAGACCGCCACTGTGCCACGTGCCGAGCGGCGCCCTTGGTGTCCTGGAATCCAAAGCCTTTAAGCTCATCGCACAGGATCTCGGGGTCGTTGGAAAGGCGGCCGGCCTCATCGGGCGAAAGGCTATCGAAAATTTCTCCCGCACGTTCGACGCGGGGCCTCAGTAAATCGAGCAGCTGCTCGCCATCTTCCAGCCCGTGAAGCCGCCCGACGTTGTCCAAGGCTCCCGGTTCGGCAGGCAAAAGGTGGGTTTGCGCGTCCTCAACCATCTGAACGCGGTGCTCGATCGTTCTCAAGAGCCGATAGGTGCCGGCGAGGTCGTCCGCGGCGGGCCGATCAAGCCGCCCGGCGGCAACCAGCGCTTCAATCGCATCGAGCGTCGCCGGAGCGCGCACGCTCGGATCGCGCCCCCCGTGAACCATCTGCTGGATTTGCACGAAGAACTCGACCTCGCGAATCCCGCCCCGGCCGCGCTTAAGGTCAAATCCTGCCCCGAAATTCGCGCTTTGGGCGAAATGGTCGCGGATTCGCGCTGAAATCTGGCGCACTTCGTCGATGACTCCAAAGTCCAGCGAACGGCGCCAGACGAAGGGCTCGATTGCGCTGAGGAACCGCTGGCCCAGTGCGATGTCTCCAGCGCATGCCTGGGCGCGGATAAATGCCGCGCGCTCCCACGGCAGAGCGCTCGATTCGTAGTGCGAAATCGCCGCGTTCACCGGTAGAGCGATGGGCGTGACCTCTGGCGATGGGCGCAGGCGGAGGTCGACTCGCGCGACGTAGCCCTCGGCCGTGCGCTTCTGCAGAAGCTCGATCATTCGCCGGGCGATCCGAACCGCCGCCTCGCCTGCGTCGTCGCGCGGACGGCGTGGAAGCGCCTCCGGATCGAACAGCAACAGCAGATCGACGTCCGAGGAGTAATTCAGCTCTCGGCTGCCGAGCTTCCCCATCGCGATAACCGCGAACCCCTGGATTTCGGCGTCGGGGACGCGCTCGCGGATGGCGCCGGTCAGCGCGCGGTGGATGGCACGGTCGGCAAATTCGCTCAGCAGCTCCGTGACTGTTTCAAGCGCCAGCTCACCGGCAAGGTCGCCGAGGGCGACGGCGAGCGCGAGACCGAGCCGTTGCCTGCGAAGCTCCCCTTCCAGGCTCTCGCCGTTCATACGGAGAGCGAGCTCCACCGAGGCCTTTGCGCCGTTCTTCTCAAAGGCCGAGGCCACTTCGGGAAGGGCGCGAATCGCCTCACGGAGGAAGGGCGAAAATTCCTCGGCGCGCCGCATGGCATCCAGCCTCACTGAGGATTCGTCATTCATCGCGGATTGCTTGCAGCAAATCGGGCCGGCACGAAACTTCCCCGGACGTTCGGTCGTTTCCGAGGGGAATGAATGTAGAACATGAATTAGAAGCGGACTCGCACGTGACAAGCATGGAAAGCCGAATCATTCGTGTCGAACTCCCGCCCGCGCATGCCGGAATCATGGCAGCCCTCCGCCGCGCTTTCGAAGCGGCGGCGTCGGAGCCGGGCGACCGCGATTTTGCCGATCTCCTGCGCCGATTGAACTGACCGCGCTGCGAGTGATCACGGACCTGATCCGGGACCCACTCCGAATGACTAGCTGTGGTCGCGGCTAAGCTCGTCGACCTCGCTCATGATGGTCTGAAGAGCGGACTTGTCCGGATCGGTCTTGTGTTGCCGTCTTGAGGGCAGCTTGCCGCTCGACAGCAATTGTTCGAGCGCGACCCGGCCCCGCGCGACCCGACTCTTGATCGTTCCCACGGCACAGCCGCAAATATCGGCGGCTTCCTCGTAGGCAAAACCGCCGGCTCCGACGAGGATCAAGGCTTCCCGCTGCGGCTGCGGAAGGTGCATCAGGGCGCGCTGCATGTCGCTGAGCTCGATATGCCGGTCCTGGCTTGCCGGAGCGGCCAGGATTTTCGATGCGGTGATGTCGTCCCACTCGCCCTTGAACCGAGCGCGCCGCATCTGGCTCAAGAACAGGTTGCGAAGGATGATGAAGGTCCAGGCTCTCATGTTGGTCCCAGCCTGAAAGCGCTTGCGCGCGGCCCATGCCTTCAGCAGCGTCTCCTGGACCAGGTCGTCGGCGACATCGCGGCTGCCGGACAGGGAGCGGCCAAACGCCCGCAAGTGCGGAATTACCGTCGCCAGCTGGTCCTTGAACTCGGGATCCGACAGCGGCACCGGTTCGGACGGGACGTCCACCACATCACTCTCTTCACGCGTCTGGGCCAAACTTCACCCCACCCTGTTTCAGGCAGAGTGCAAAGCACTCCGCCCGGTGACTCAACGATGAACGACGATTGAGACAGAAGCTAGGTGCTCAGGAACGGCCAACCAAGACGATGATCGCAAAAATTATGATGATCAGAATCAGTCCGACTGAGAGCACGTAGCGGGTCATATGCGGAGTCGAGCCGGCTCGCGCCTCGGTCGTGGTCTCAGTTACTGACGCACTTCTTCGGTCAGGTTCGGGCACCGTTGCTCTTCCGCATCAAATCGACGTTCATCAAGGCCAACGCGCCTTCACCACGGGTGTTCCGCACGGTGGCGGAGATCAGGCCGCCGGGACCGTCGCAGCGTCGAAGAACAGCGCCTGGGCGATCGCCGCCTTCACCGTCGAGCGCTGGAACGGCTTGGTGATGAGGAACGTCGGCTCGGGGCGCGTTCCGGTAAGTAGCCGCTCGGGAAAGGCCGTGATGAAGATCACCGGTACGGAAAATTCCGCAAGGATGTCCTTCACCGCATCTATCCCGCTCGAATCGTCCGCGAGCTGGATGTCGGCAAGGACGAGGCCGGGCGGATTCTGGCGGGCTTGCGAAACGGCTTCGTCGCGAGTCACCGCAACGCCGGTGACATTATGGCCGAGGTCGCGAACGATGGTTTCGATGTCCATCGCGATAATCGGTTCGTCCTCGATGATGAGGACGTCGGCGAGCGTTTGTCGTTCGATTTCCTCCAGCGCCTCGGCGACGAGCGAGTCGACGTCCGAGGGACTCGCTCCGATGAGATACGCCGTATCTTCGGATGAAAAGCCTTCGAGTGATGTCAGCAGAAGCGCCTGGCGCGACAAAGGCGTGATTCGGGACAAACGCGCGTGGGCGATCGATTCGGCTCCGCCCGGTCCTCGAGATGGCTCTTCGCCTTCCTCGATGTTCGCCGTCGACCAGATGGCATGAAAAGTTTTGTAAAGGCCGAGGCGCGGATCGACGTCCCGCGGGAATTCATCCGGTTTTGCGACGATTGCTTCGAGCGTTGCTCGAACAAACGCGTCGCCATGCGCCTGACTGCCGGTTAGTGCGCGCGCATAGCGGCGCAGGAATGGCAGATGCGGAGCGAGTTCCTGTCCAAGAGACATATTTGAAGGCTCTCCCTCGAGTTCGAATATGCGGCGTCTTTGGCCGTGCGTCCGACTTGTTTCAACCCTGGAAGGACCGCTCCCCTGCTCGGCGCCCTCCCCACGAAGTAATTGCACAAGGTGGAACCAAGGACATTCGATTTGGTTTCCCACGTCGCGGAGGCGGCTTTGGAACAGGCACCTGGACGCATGGTTGCGTCTCGTTTCGATACGCCGCTGGTTTCGCTAGCCCGTTGCGCGCGGAGACGGGACTTGTATGAGGCGCGCGGACCCGCGCGAGGGGGACGATAGGTTGAGTGCAAAGGTTCGAGGCAAGATGGACGGCGCGCGGCACACCGGCCGGACGGCAAAGCCTGGCAACAATGACAGGAAGGGCAAGAAGCAGCGATCCGGCGATCTCGGTCGGGCGCTTCGGTCGGTTTATGACGATACGCTTCGTGAATCCGTTCCCGACGAATTCATCGATTTGCTTGGGCGACTCAGCTGATTTGCGCTTGAGCGCTGCGCGATGCTGAATTCAGCCGCCCGGCGCTTCGCGAGTTTGCCGACCGCGGCAAAGCTGCTTCTCATTCTCACCGCCGCGCTTCTGCCGATAGGGATTGCGCTGACCTGGCTCGGCGAATCGGGCATTCAAGAAGCGAATGACGCGCTCCGCGGTCAGAGTGAAGAACAGGCGAAGGCGACCGCCAGCACGATTGAAAGCCTGATTGCCCGAAACGCCCTCGCCCTCAGGGTGGCGGCGGCTGGAGCGATCCGCAACAACAGTGCCGATCCATGCGCGGTTGCGGCGCAATCGCTGGCGACCGCACCCGCAATTTCGAATCGATTTGCGTTGCGTGATGTCGACGGCACCCTGCTCTGCACCGCCGGCGGCTTCGAGCCAAAAGACCCGACGCCACTGGTGGCGCCGGGTGACATTCGGACGTGGGTCGATCCCAATCTCACGGAAGTGAATATCCGAGTGGGAGTCGTTGGCGGTTTCGCGACCGCAAGTCTCAGCAAGGACGACATTCGAGCCGCTGCGCTCACGGTTGAAAGCGACGTCCGCTCCTTGACTTTAAGCGACGGCAAGAACGCCGTGGCGGCGATCGAGCCCGGCAACCCCGGCTCGGACCCCCTCAGTTACCTGAGCCTTCCGATCGCCAATGGTGCGCTGAGCGCGCGAATCGGCTTTCCGGTTTCCCGAATCAAGACTTTGGACCGGGTGGTGCTTCTGCTCCCGGTTTTGATGTGGGTCCTCGCGGCCCTCTCGTCGTGGTTCCTCGTTAGCAGGCTGCTCATCCGGCCACTCAAGCGTCTGCAAGAGGCCGTCACGGAATACCAGCCTGGCGAGAAGGGGCTCGACCTGCCGCGCAAGCTCGGCCCAGCAACCGAAATTCAAGGGCTGCGCGATGCATTCGGCAGGGCGGTTACACGAGTCGAAGATTCGGAGCGCGAGATGGCTGAGGCGCTCGACGGCCAGCGCCGTCTGGTCCGCGAAGTCCATCATCGCGTCAAGAACAACCTGCAGGTCGTCGCATCGCTCCTCAACATCCACGGCCGAAGCGCCGAAACCCTCGATGCGCGCGCCGCCTATGCGGGGATCGGAAGGCGAGTCGGCGCGCTCTCGATCGTCCACCGCAATCATTTCGCGGAAATGGAGGAGAATCGCGGAATCGCGCTGCGGCCGCTGCTCGCCGAGCTGGCCGCGGAACTGCGCGCCGGCGCTCCGGAGCACGCCCGCAAGCTCGCGATCGAGCTCGAGCTGGAAACGGTCAATACCACTCAGGATGTTGCCGTCGCGGTCGCCTTCCTGATTACCGAGATCGTCGAGTTCGCGATGCTCAACCAGCCACAGGATGCCGTGGAAATCTCGCTCCGCCGCACCAGCGAGCTGACGGCGAGACTGACGTTGAGCAGTCCGGTCTTGGTCCCCGACGAAGGAGGACAGCAGGAGAAAGCGCAATTCGAACGGATCGTCGCTGGGCTGGCGAAACAACTTCGTTCCACCCTGGACCGCAAGCTTGGCCGCTATAGCGTTGATTTACCTGTATTTCCTCCGCTCTAAAAAAGCGGGCAATTGTTACGGTCATAGCGAAAAAATTATTCACGGCCTCGGAACTGTTCGCAAAGACGCCGCGTTGTGCAGTTCGGATAGTGACCTTTTGCCCCCCCGCTCTCGCTATCCGCTTAAATGGGCCCGGAACCGCCAACCCTCCCCCCCCCCGGTGGCGCTTCCGGGCCCTCTTCTGTCTGGGGCTCCGCCACCACAGCATTTGATCGCGCGGCTTTCCGAGCAGCGCGCCAGTGGGTGATCCGGATGGCGAGAATCGCGAATTCGTAGAGCCCGTAGAGGGGCACCAGAAGCAGCAGCATCGAGACCACGTCGGGCGGCGTGAGCACGGCCGCCACGGCCGCGGCGGCGACGACGGCATAGCGCCGCGACTTCGTGAGCTGCTCGCGTGTGACGAGTCCCGCACGCTCCAGGATCATCAGCAGGATCGGCAGCAGGAAGGCTGCGCCGAAGCCGAAGATGAAGCGGGTGCAGAAGTTTAGATAATTGCCGACACCGGGCAGCGCTTCCTGGTTGATCCCGCCAACGTCGCCTTGATAGCTGAGCAGGAATTGCAGCGCCCACGGCATTGCAACGAAATATGCGAAGGAGGCGCCGGCGGCGAAGAAGATGGGGGTCATCAGCAGGAAGGGCAGGAACGCCTTCTTCTCTTTCACGTAGAGGCCGGGCGCGACGAAGCGCCACAGCTGCGTCGCAATCACCGGAAAGCTGACCATCAACGCTGCGAACAGCGACACCTTCACCTGCGTGAAGAAAGCCTCGAAAATATCGGTGTAGATGAGCTTTCCCTGGCCGGCCTTGAGCAAGGGCTGGACCAGCACCGCAAAGATGTCCTGCGCGAAATAGAAGCAGACGAAGAAGGTAAGGACCAGGGTCGCCAGGCACCACAGAAGCCGGCGCCTCAGCTCGATCAAATGCTCAAGCAATGGCTGCTTGGTTTCGTCGATGTCCTTCACGGGAGCGGTCGCTTCTCTTGTGGAAGCTCATCCTCCGCCTTTTCATGACCTTGGACGGGAGGCATTTCGTCCGGCTGCCCCGGCTCGGGATAGTCGGCATTGGTGGGATGGAGCTTCATGATGCGCTCATTTTCCTCGCGCCACTTCTTCTCCATTTCCTCGAGCTCGGCCTCGCGCATCATATTTTCGATGCCCGAGGTGAAGTGCCGCGCCATTCCGCGCATTCGGCCAACCCAATAGCCGACCGTGCGCATGACGTTGGGAAGGTCCTTGGGCCCGATGAAAATCAGGGCGAGAATCGCGACGACCGCGAGCTCAGAAGAATCGACGCCGAACATGCCGGCCCTTCTAGAACTTAATGGGCTTCGTCGTCTCTAGGCGGCGTCGCGGATGGTTCCTGCTCATCGCGGCGTGGGGTGACGTCGATCGGGTCTTGCTCGCGAGGAAGCCGCGGCGGTTCGGATCGGCGCTGCTCCTCGTAGCGTTTGCGCTTTTCATCCTCATCGTCGGCCATGCCCTGTTTAAAGCTTTTGAGGCCCTTGGCGACATCGCCCATCATTGAGGAAAAGCGGTTCCCGCCGAATAACAGCAGCAGGATGATCGCAAAGATCAGAATATGCCAAATGCTGAAACCGCCCATCACGAAACTCCTTTGAGGCGCGCTTCTAGTCCGCCTCTTCCTCGCTTTCCAGCTGGACCTGGAACTCGCCCTCGTCGAGCGGATCGAGAAGTCCCGCCGCCTTGAGGTCGTCGATCCCCGGCAAGTCGCGCCGGGAACCAAGGCCGAAATGAGTCAAGAACTCCTGAGTCGTCGCATAAAGTAAGGGTCGGCCAGGCCCTTCCCTCCGGCCCGCGGGGCGAACCCAGCCGGCATCCATCAAAACGTCGAGCGTGCCCTTCGAAATTTGTACGCCCCGGATCGCCTCGATCTCGGCGCGGCTCACGGGCTCGTGATAGGCGATGATCGCAAGCGTTTCCGTCGCTGCGCGCGAGAGCCGGCGCGGCTCTTCGCGGGTACGTCGAAGGAGATGGGCCAGGTCCGGAGCGGTCTGGAAATGCCAGCGCCCGCCTCGCTCGACCAACTCGATCCCGCGTCCTTCATATTGCGCCGCAAGGTCGCCGAGCACGAGTTCGACCGGACCTTCGCCGGCATGCTCGACGATTTCCTCGGCGCTGAGGGGAATCGCCGATGCGAAGATGGTGGCTTCGACCGCGCGTTTATACTCGTCCACTTCAGGGCCTAAGCCTGCTATCAGCGAGCGCCGTGACATGGCTCCTGCCGGATGTTGGACTAGGAGAAGCGCGAAGGGCGGGCCAATAGGCCCCCGTCCAAGCGCTTCGACGACGTTCCGGCGCCGGCAGAGCCATGCCCTTCGGGTGGGCCGCAAAAACGCCCTGGCGCGCTCGCTCGTTCGCCAAATAGTCTCCGCTATTCCGCTTCACTCGCTCACTCCCAGAACGCTTTTTCGTCGCCATCACGGCCTCGTTGATAGCAGGTTTAGACCCTAAGCAACCTTGAGCCTGATTGGGGCGAAGGGCTCGTCCTGCTGGATGTCGAGCCTTCCGCGGCGGGCAAGCTCAAGTGCGGCAAGGAAGCTCGATGCCAGCGCCGAACGCCGGAATTGCGGATCCTGGGTTGCCGGCAGGAAGGCCTCGAGGAAAGTCCAGTCAAGCGCCGTTCCAATCATCTTCGCGACCCGCTCGATCGCCTCCTCCAAGGTCATCACCGAACGGGCGTGAACCACGTGCAGGGCCGGCGCGGATCGGGCCCGCACGGCACCATAAGCGGCGAACAAGTCGAAATCGCGAACCCGCCACGCGGCCTTCCGGATGAGTCGAAGGCCCTCCGGTGTGCCACGGACAAAGACGTCGCGTCCGACACGGTCGCGGCCGAGGAGCCGAGCGCCCGCCTCCCGCATTGCGTCCAGCCGCTGGAGCCGCATCTGCAGGCGCCAGGCAAGTTCGTCGGGGCTTGGCTCGGCTTCGGGATCCTTCGGCAGCAGCAGGCAGGATTTGAGATAGGCCAGCCACGCCGCCATCACGAGATAATCGGCGGCGATTTCGAGCCTCAGTGCCCGGGCCTCGGACAGATAGGAAAGATATTGCTCGACGAGCTGCAGGATCGAGATTTGCGCAAGGTCGACCTTTTGCGCCCGAGCGAGGCTGAGCAGCAGATCGAGCGGCCCTTCCCAGCCGTCCAGGCTCAGCGTCAGCTCATCCGATTGCCGGATCGGTGGCAGATCGAATTCGGCGTCGGTTTCCATTGCCGCAGCCTACACCAGGGCGAGCAAGGCGTCGCGCTTGGCAACGGCCTCCTCAAAGCTCGGACCTTCATCGTCGCCGACCAAAGCCGTCGCCAGCGCGCGTGCCAGCCGTGCCTCGCCGTCCGGGCTCATCGGAGGAACGGCGGCCGCGACGGCTTCCATTTCTTCGATCTTGCCGGAGCAATGCAGTGCCACGTCGCAGCCCGCTGCGATGGCCCCGGCCGCGCGGCTTCCGAAATCGCCCCGGAGGGCCTCCATTCCGATGTCATCGCTCATGAGGAAACCGCCAAAGCCGATGCGCCCGCGGATGATATCGCCAATGACCGTCGGCGACAGGGTCGCGGGATGATCCGGATCCCAGGCCGTGTAGACGACGTGCGCGGTCATGCCCATCGGTGCGGAAGACAGGCGCTCGAACGGTTCAAGGTCCGTTTCGAGCTCCTCGGCGTCGGCATGGACGACCGGAAGCTCCTTATGGCTATCGACAAGCGCACGGCCATGACCCGGCATATGCTTGACGACCCCGACCACTCCGGCGGAGGCCATGCCGTCCAGAACGGCCCGGCCCAATGCGGCGACCTGCATCGGTTCGGAGCCCAGCGCGCGGTCGCCGATGATGTCGCTCGCGCCCTCCTGGCGCACATCCAGCAAGGGAAGTGCGTTGACGTTGATCCCGCAGCTTCTGATCGTGAGTGCGATCGCGCGCGCGTTCGCGCGTGCCGCCTCGATCGCTGACGAGGGTGCCAGCGCATAGAGCTGGGCGAACCGCTCCATCGCCGGAAACGCCGGCCAGACGGGAGGGCGCATCCGCGCCACTCGCCCGCCTTCCTGGTCGATCAGGATCGGCACATCCGGACGCCCGGTCAGGTCGCGAAAAGAATCGGTCAGCCGCATAAGCTGGTCGGGACTCTCGCAGTTGCGCTTGAACAGGATAAAGCCGGCCGGGTCGGCCCCACGGAAAAAGGAACGCTCCGCGGGGTTCAGCTCAAGCCCTTCGAGGCCGTACATCGCCGCCTGCATCTGCGTTCAGACCTTATTGAGCCACGAAACAGTTCTCGCCGGCGGCCTTCAGCGTCTGGCAAACCTGCCTCGCGTCCGCGGGCGATCCAG
Organism: Pseudomonadota bacterium; assembly: GCA_046765675.1. Classification (GTDB taxonomy): domain Bacteria; phylum Pseudomonadota; class Alphaproteobacteria; order Sphingomonadales; family Sphingomonadaceae; genus Sphingomicrobium. The sequence continues at coordinate 32,682 of JBKPOR010000164.1, read as the reverse complement.
CGGCTGCGCGCAGCCGGATCCCGCCGGGAAAGGGCACGATCATCTTGTCCATTGCTCCGACCGAAGGGAAGCGGGCCGAAAGTGCGGACCATGCGCGCTCCGCCTGGGCCTTGTTGGCGAAGGCGCCGAGCTGAACAACGCTGCCCGCAACTCCCGCCGGCTTGGGCGGAGCCGGGGTTTCAGCAGGCACCGGCTCCTTCGTCTCGTTGGGCGGGATGCGCTTGGGTTGCTCTTTGGGTGGCGGGGTGATTTCCGCTTCCTTGACCTTGCTAAGATCGAGCTGCGCGTCCTTGTCCTCCCCGGCGCTCGTTTCGAAAGCGGTCTCGCTGTCACCGGCGACATTGAGTCCGCCCGGATTAGGCGGTTTAACCTTATAGGGTCCCGTCTCTGCGCGAATGAGTTCAGGCGGACCGTCCAGCTGGGCCTCACGCCGCCCCATCCAGAAGAATGTGGCGGCGACCAACCCAGCCGCGAGAAGCACCACGACCAGCGCGGCGAGCATCTTGCGTCCTGAAACTCCGCGCGGCTCTTCCTCATCCTCGACCGCCGCAAGCCACGGAAGCTGCTCATAAGGCGAACTGTGATCACTCACCGCTCGATCGCCTTGCGAGCTCCTGGCAGGCCAACCACCGCGCAGCTGAAGCGAATCCGCTCCATGCGCTGACACAGGACTTCGGAATGAGCTTGCGACGTCGTACCGATCTGGAAGCGGTAGAATGTACGCCCTCGCGAATTGCGAGACTCGACGACGACGGCCGGCAGTCGTTTCACGGCCGGATAGGAGCGGGCCATGTACTTCCACCCCAGCTTCGCCTGGAGACGGCTGCCGAAGGCGCCGATCTGAACGACACGGCCAACGGCTCCTGCCGACTCGCGTGCCGGCCAGAGCCGTACATTTTTCGTATTCAAGACCGGCGAAACAGCGACGGCAACTGAATCGCGTTCCTGCGCTGCGGACACTCGATCCTTTTCCTCGGTGGCGACGGTTCGCTTGACTCGTTCGGCGACCTCTTTGGGCACGGTATGCGGCAACGGCCGCCAGGTTTGAGCCTTTTCGGCGACTCGACGGACCTCCGGCTGGGGGACTGGGCGCGCTTCGGGCGGAGCGACGGGCTGGACGATTTCGCCAGGCTCGACTCGGGTCGCTTCTGGAAGGGGCAAGGTCGCGCTGGGCGGCGCGCTGGACCTGGACGGCGTGCGAATCCCTTCCGTGCCCGTCCGGCTCCCGAGCCAGTAGGATACGCCGGCGACCAGCAAGATCGCCGCGAACGCCCAGCCGAGCAGCCCGCCTCCGCCCGATTCCCTGGGCGGCTTGGCCGGGCGCACCGGTTCGTCAGGAAGCCATGGCAACCGGTCCATTCCGAGTGCCATCCGGCTGTCGGTCATCGTCAGCGCATCTCCTCGGTCGCGGTCACCCCCATCAGGTCCAATCCGCTCCTGATGATCTGCGCGATTCCGAGCGCGAGTTCCAGACGTGAACGCGAAAGTTGTGGATTATTTTCAACGAGGAAGCGCCGCGAAGGGTCATCATTGCCGCGATTCCACAAAGCGTGGAAATCGGAAGCCAGGTCGTAGAGATAGAACGCGATACGGTGCGGCTCGTGAGCAAGAGCGGCGCTTTCGATCGCTCGAGGGTATTGCGCGGCGCGCTTCACCAAGGCGAGCTCTTCCTCGTCCAGCAGCGAAAGATCTGCGGCCGCGGCCAAATCGACGCCCGCGTCGGCCGCCTTGCGCTTCAGCGAGCTGATCCGCGCGTGCGCATATTGGACGTAGAAAACGGGATTGTCCTTCGACGCCTCGACCACCTTCATGAAATCGAAGTCGAGCGGAGCGTCGGAGCGGCGAGTCAGCATCATGAAGCGCACAACGTCTTTGCCGACTTCACCGACCACGTCGGCGAGGGTGACGAAGTCACCGGCGCGCTTGCTCATCTTCACGGGTTCGCCACCGCGAAACAGTCGGACCATCTGCACCAGCTTAACGTCGAGATCGACGCGTCCGTCGGTCAGCGCTTTGACGGCCGACTGGACGCGTTTCACGGTCCCCGCGTGGTCCGCGCCCCAGATGTTGACGAGGTGATCAGCCGCTTTCGCTTTCTGCCAGTGATAAGCGGCGTCGGAGCCGAAATAGGTCCAGCTGCCGTCCGATTTCTTCATCGGCCGGTCCTGGTCGTCGCCGAACTGGCTCGACCGGAACAAGGTCAGCTCGACCGGCTCCCACTCGTCGTCCGGATCGAGGCTCTTCGGCCGCTCGAGCACACCCTCATAGACCAGGCCCTTGTCGCGCAGCACCTGCATCGCCTCTTCGACCGCGCCTCTGCGCTGAAGCTCAGCTTCGGATGAGAACAGGTCCTGATGGATGCCGAGCAGAGCGAGATCGTGGCGGATGAGGTCGAGCATCGCGTTGATCGCCCGCTCGCGGAACAGGTCGAGCCATTCCGCTTCCGGCGCGGCCGCATATTTGTCGCCGAATTCCGCGGCGAGGAGCGTTCCGACCGGCTGCAGGTAGTCGCCGGGATAGAGACCTTCGGGAATCTCGCCGATCTCCTCGCCGAGCTTCTCACGGTACCGAAGGTGAAGCGAGCGTGCGAGCGTGTCGACCTGGGCCCCGGCGTCGTTGACGTAATATTCCTTCGTGACCCGAAACCCAGCAGCCTCGAGCAGCCGCGCCAGACTGTCTCCGATGACCGCCCCGCGGCAATGCCCCATGTGCAACGGCCCGGTCGGATTGGCCGAGACATATTCGACATTCACTCGCTCGTTCGCGCCGACCGTGGAGAGCCCATATTTCTCGCCGTCGCGGAGGATCGTACGAAGCTCGTCGCGCCATGCGTCCTGGGTCAACCGCATGTTGATGAACCCGGGGCCGGCAATCTCGACCGACGTCACGGGCGGCAGCGACTCGAGCTTCGGCTTGATCGTTTCGGCGAGTGCTCGCGGGTTGGTCCCAGCGCCCTTAGCGAGAACCATTGCGGCGTTGGTCGCGAGATCACCGTGAGCGGTATCTCGCGGCGGCTCGACCGTCACTTGCGCGCGATCGAGCTCAGCCGGCAGCGCACCGTCGGCAACGAGATCGTCGAGCACCCCGTCAAGGAGCGCGGCATATTGGGCGTAAAGGCTCAATTCGCTTCACCAATGCTGGAATGCGGCGCCTCTAGCGCAGCACTGCGCGCACGTCACCCTCGCGCTCATCGCTACAGGAAGAGGGGCGCCTCCATCACGCTGTCATGATCGAACATGGACAAATGATCCATGCTCAGATGCCCATGATCCTGGAAGGATTGCGCCGTGAGAGCCGATGTATCGGCCACCCTCGCAACGGTGAGCGTCGCGGCCGAACTTCCCGATAGATAGCGCACCGACACCGATCCCGAGCCATTGATCGTGCTCAGCGTCACCCAGTTGTTCGCCCCCCCATCCAAGTCGACCTGGATCAATCCGCTTGTGGTCACCCGAAGATAGCCACCCGAGATCACATTGACGCCGGCGGCCACGGCCAGGACCTGGCTTACGTCAACCACGTCGCCCTTCGCATAATCCATGATGTGGTCGACCTGCGAACCGTCGGGCTTGGTCAGTGCGCTATTGCTGAGGACGAAGCGGTCGTTGCCCGAGCCGCCCCACAGCTGATCCGACCCCCCTTTCCCCTCGAGAACATTAGCTGCCGAGTTGCCGACGATCATCTGGCCGAAGTCGTTGCCGGTAAGATTGATGGTGGTTTTGCCCTGGTCGTTTGTCGTTCGGAGGGTCTCGATCTCGCTGCCGGCGGCCAGCACATAAGAAACGCTCGCCTTGACGACGTCCTGGCCGACGCCGCCGGCGCCTTCGATCACCAACGTCGATGCGCTGCTCACCGTATAAGTGTTGCCAGCCTGCATAGCCGCCCCGCTGACGACCGCTGCCTGGATCGAATAGGTTCCCGTCAGGCTGCCGACGGCCAGCATGTTGAGCGCGAACACTCCCGATGCGCTCGCGAGATAGGTGAGATTCGCATCGAGTCCCGCACCCCTGTCATCGTCCGTGGCGACGATCGTTCCGCCCGAAGTTCGAAGGCGCAACGAGGGATCGGCGAGATAACCGGTACCGAGCGAGCTCACTCCCAGCATCTCGAATGTGTACGTCGTTCCGGCGACCAAATAGATCGAGAGCGTGTCGACCTCGCCCGCCGCGCCGATGGTCGCGGTCATCTTGTAATCGACGTCCGCGCCTTTGAGCGGCAGCGTTTCGATCCATGGCGCTCCGGTCGATCGCGAATACATGTAGGCGCTGATCAGCCCTTCGACTTGAGCATTTGGATGCACTTCATCGAAGAAGACAAGCTGTTGGTACTTCAGGAGATTTTGCGACAGCTCAGTCGTCGTGAGGCCGTGCAAGGCGGCCAGTGTGGGAAGGATTGCGTTCAGCCCTCCGGTGACATGATTCCCCTGGGCGTCGGTGTAATCCATGAGCGGTACGTAGGTCACGTTCGCACCCATCGCCTGCAGCCCCGGGACGACCTTCGTTCGAATCAGCATGTCGAGATATTGCGAATATTGAGTGGCCGCGGCGCTTCGCTGAAGTTCCACCCCGTCGAGTATGTTGTTGCCGTTGATATCGTACTTCGGGATCAGCCCGACGTCGGGAACACCAGTGATGAGGATATTGTGGACGCCGATGTCGACGAGCTGCTCGAGCTCGTGGAGCATCTTATCCGCCGCGGCTTGAAGCGCGGATTGCGCGCTGGCCAGCGAGACCGGATCGCTGCCGCTCGGTGCCAGGTTGCGAACGTCGTTACCGCCCATCGTCACCATGTAAAGCGCATTGGCATCGGCGTGATTGTCGACGGCATCCTTGAACGCGTCGGTTTGTCCGTCGAGATCGGGAACAACCTCGTTGCCTTGGCGGATTTGCGCGCCGCCGTAGGCGAAATTGAGATTATTGCCGCTCGGATCCGACGCGAAGGGATCGATAGGAAGTCCGAGCCACGGGTCGTCGAACCCGTAGGGGAATACGGACTTCGTGACGACTCCGATCGTCTTGTTCGAAATGAGGTCGGTAAAGACGTAGCCGTCGCTGAACCGCCCCAGGAAATAGCCCTCTGCAGCGGTCGGGGCGCCTTCCGGGAGGTCGGTCAGGGGAAGCCCGTCGTACCATTCGGCAAGCTTCAGCGCGTTGCCCGCGTCGACCAGGCTGTCTCCGAATACATAAACGCCAGAGTACGCCATTACGCCCTCCTCCGAGGCAGCAATGACGCTGGAACGGGCGCGGCCCGCTCCGGACGACTCGCGATGCCCCTCTTCAACTAAAGAGAAGCTTCACCGAATTAACATTTATATCAATAGGATAAATAGTTAACGGCAAGACCGGCCCTAGGATACACAAGTCTGGCTGAGTGCCGAGGGCTGAGTTTTCCTTCCTTCGCTAGAAGCGATCGGGAAGGTGCACGGGCCCGGCCAGCTCTTCGTGCCTTGCGATCGCGAAATGGTCAGTCATTCCGGCGATGAAGTCGCCGATCGTGCGCAGCTGCTCGATCTCGCCTCCTTCGTGCTGCCATGGTTCCGGGAGAAGGCCGGGATCGGCCCGGTAGGCGGCGGCGAGATTGGCGACGATGCGCTCCGCTTCCTCTCGAACATGCTCGAGCTGCGGGGATTCATAGAGTTTCGAATAGAGGAAGCGTTTGAGCGTCCGCTCTTCCTCAGCCAGCGCGGTTGAGAAACCGACGAGCGCGCCACCCGCGGCCCGAACCTCGTCTACAGTCGCTATTTCGGCCTCCCGGACCCGCCGCTCGGTCTCGGCCAGCACGTCGCCAACCATGCTTCCGATCATATCGCGAACCAGGGCCCGCTGGTGCTTGTCGGATTGGATGCCCGGATGGCGTTCGCCGATCGCGGCCCAGTTACGGGCTATGATCGGAAGCGCGATCAGCTCCTCCTGGTCGAGAATCCCGGCCCTGAGGCCGTCGTCGATGTCGTGATTGTCGTAGGCGATATCGTCGGCGATCGCGGCGACCTGCGCCTCGAGACCAGGCCAGCCTCCGAGCTTTAGGTCCCACTCCGCATTGGCCTCCGCCATGGCCCAAGTCGGTTCGAGCACCGGTCCGTTGTGCTTTGCGAGGCCCTCGAGCGCTTCCCAGCTGAGGTTGAGCCCGTCGAAGTCCGGATATGGCGCCTCGAGCTTCGTCACGAGCCGGATGCTATGGGCATTGTGGTCGAAGCCTCCGGCGTCCGCGAGCGCGGAATTGAGCGCAGTCTCGCCCGCGTGGCCGAACGGCGGATGCCCGAGGTCGTGGGCGAGGCACAGCGCTTCGGTCAGGTCCTCGTTGAGCCCAAGCGCCCTGGCGACGGTCCGTCCGATCTGGGCGACTTCAAGGCTATGTGTCAGGCGAACCCGGAAATGGTCGCCATCGGGCGCAACGAAGACCTGGGTCTTGTGCCTCAGGCGCCGGAAGGCGACGGAATGGACGATACGGTCGCGGTCGCGCTGGAAGACGTCGCGAGGTCCGCGCGGGGCGACGTCCGGTTCCGAATGAAGGCGGCCGAGCGACCGCTCAGGACGCGCAGCCAGCCCTGAAAGGAGGCTCATTCCGTGCCGACTGGCACAATCTGGTCGGATTCGGAATTGGTCCAGCTGAAAGATTCGATTCCGACGGTTTGAAGATCCTCGGCAAAGATCTCTGCGTCGGACGGACCGCGGAACGGCCCGATCAACAGCCGCGCTCGGTCAGAACTTCGCGCGACATAGCCGCTGATGCCGTTGAAGAGCTCGCGATTGCGGGACTTCAAGCGGCGGAACTCGTCGGGAAGCGCCTGCGGATTCGGTCCGCTCGCGAGCTGCAGCCAGACCTTGCGCTGCGCCGCTCGTGTGGCGGCGGCCTGCTGGCGAACGGGCGACGGGGCATAAGCGACCTGGGTCGGGATCACCTCTGGCCCGGTCGCTGGCTCAGACTGCCGGAGTTGCTCCTCGATGCTCGCGAGGCGATCCGCCGGTGCCGGTGCAGTTGGCCGGACCGAATAGGACGAAGTTATGCGGGACGACGCCAGCTGAACGTCGTTCGAGTCGGGGAAGATGCCGAGGTTGACCGCAGCGGCCTTCTGGCCTGGCCGAAGCGTCGGCAGACGCCGGAGGAACGGCGACACCTGTGACCAGCTACCCGGCATGGCTGCATCGGTTGCGATCATCGCGCCCTGCGGATCGCCGGTCAAAGCGAGGACGAAGGCGCGGACCCGTCCCGCCGCCGAATCTCCCTTTGCCGCTAAGGGCGCAAGCGCCTGAATCGCGGCGGCCTTGTCGCCGCTGATCGCGAGGCTGAGCGCAAGGCGCCGGCGAGCCTCGGCCGCATCGGGGCCGCCGAGAGCGACACGATAGTCGGCCTGGGCCTTCGCCTGCTGTCCGAGAAGGTCGTAAGCGAGCCCGCGGTCGCAGGCGATGGTCGAGAGCGGCGCTCCGAGCTGCAAGGCGCGAGTGAAATAGGGCATGGCGGCGTTGGCCTGACCATCCGCGACCGACACGGCGCCCATTCCGGCCTGCGGAAGCGGACTCCTGGGGTTGATCTCGTCAGCCCGGGCGAAAAAGCCCGCCGCGGCTTGCGGGTCGCCAAGCTCGAGCGCGGCCTTGCCGGCACCGATCAACGCTCCGAAGTTCTTGGGATCCGACGCCAAGGTGCGGACGTGGCGGGCAAGCGCAGCCGACGGCGTCTCCGGCTGTTGATAGCCGTAGGTGTAAGCCGTCTGGGCTGCGGCAGCCGGCACGGCGGCGACCAGCGCTCCAGCGCACAAAAATAAGAATCGTGGTGCCAAGATTCCCCGCATCATCCTCCCCCTGCAGACTGAATCTTGCTCGAAGGTTTCTGCCTAGAGGCTTTACGGCAGGCCGTGCCGCAAGGGCGGCGAGATGGCCTTTTTCCTCCCCGGAACGGGAAAGGTGGCAGTCGGAGGACTGTCGGATGGTGCTGAAACCTGCACCACGCCCCCTCCACCATTCACTCACCGGTGAATGGTTTCCCTCCCCGTTTCGGGGAGGATATTACTGGTTGTTCTGCCGATTGAGGAAGCGCGGGATATCGATCGGCTGCTTGCCCGATTCCGGAGTCTCCTCATCTTCCTCGCCGATCTGGGCCTTCGGAGCGCCACGAGCGATGTTGGACATACGCTCGAAGAGCGTTCCACCGCCGCTCGCCGCTGCCGGTGCTGCCTCGTCGGCCGCGGCGTCTTCATCGGTCGGCGGAGCGATCGGCGGCTTGCCGACTGGCGTCGTCAGGATGTCGTCGTCGCCGAGCAGCAGCTCGTCGCCATTGGTCTCGCCGGCCTCGTCGGTTTCGGCTTCGCCGCCAGCCGTTAGCTGGAGCGGAGTTTCCTCTTCTTCGCCGGCCTCGATTTCGCTTTCTTCGACCGCCTTCGGCGCCGGCGTCGTGGTGCGCGCCGCAGGGAATGTGAAGACCTTGCCCGGCGTTGGTTGAGCGACCGCCTCCGCGTCGATTCCGGTGGCGACTACCGATACCCGGATCTTGCCGCCGAGGTCGTTGTTGAACGCCGAGCCCCAGATAATGTTGGCGTCGGGGTCGACCAGCTCCTTGATGTGGCTTGCGGCCTCGTCGACCTCCATCAGGCGCATGTCCTCGCCACCGGTGATCGAAATGATCACCCCCTTGGCGCCCTTCATGCTGACGCCGTCGAGAAGCGGGTTGGAAATGGCCTTTTCAGCGGCCTCGATCGCGCGATTGTCGCCGTCGGCTTCGCCGGTGCCCATCATCGCCTTGCCCATCTCGCTCATCACCGAACGGACGTCGGCAAAGTCGAGATTGATGAGACCGGGCATGACCATCAGGTCGGTGATCCCGCGGACGCCCTGCTGGAGCACCTCGTCGGCCATTTCGAAGGCTTCCTTGAAGGTCGTCTCCGAATTCGCGAGGCGGAACAGGTTCTGGTTCGGGATTACGATCAAAGTGTCGACGTGCTGCTGCAGCTCGGAAATTCCCGAGTCGGCGGCCCGCGAGCGCCGCGCGCCTTCGAACGCAAAGGGCTTGGTGACGACTCCCACCGTCAGGATTCCCCTGTCGCGAGCGGCCTTGGCGATGACCGGGGCAGCGCCGGTGCCCGTGCCGCCGCCCATTCCTGCGGCGATGAAGCACATGTGCGCGCCCTCGAGACCCTGGATGATCTCGTCGAGCGTCTCTTCGGCCGCGGCTCGGCCAATCTCGGGACGCGAGCCGGCGCCGAGGCCCTGCGTGATCTTGAGACCGAGCTGGATCCGCCGGTCCGCCGTCGAATTGTTGAGCGCCTGAGCGTCGGTATTCGCGACGATGAAGTCCACGCCCTGGACGTCAGCCCGCATCATGTTGGCGATGGCATTGCCGCCTGCGCCGCCGACCCCGATCACGCTGATGCGCGGGCGGAGCTCGTCGACTTCCGGCCGAATGAAATCAATGCTCATGATTCAATTCCCCCCTCGGGCAGCAAGGCGTTGAACGCTCAATGTGAATCTTTGAATCATCGCGACTCGCATGCCAAGGAAAAAAGTTAACACTTGCGACGAAACTGGGGAAAACGTGGCTGGAAAGACTCACTTATCCACAGGCGCCGCAGCCACTTCCGAAAACACCTGTCGAGCGCGATCGGTCCCGCCTGTCGCGTTCAGGGACTCCGCCTCCGTGAATTCGCTTCGATTCCTGCACTATTCGATATGGACGCTGTCAACGATCGCCCGCACCTCACCCCGCGACCCGGTCTTTTCGTCGGCGCGCGTACCGGTGCCGATCATGAAGAAGATCGAGCCCGCTGGAACGACCCAGATCTCGGAGACGGCGGGAAACTCGCGGCCGCTCGCCCGAAGTGTGTAGGTCAGCCGCGTGTAAGCCGCGGGCTTTCCGGATAGGGTCGTCTCAGTCGGTGCATAATCAACCTTCAGATCACCGAACATCCGGCGCATGGTCGGCAAGGCCGCGAGCAGGATTTCCTCGGCCCGATGACCCGCAAAGCCGCCGATCGGACGAACGTTGATTTTGAACGTGGGATTGAGATCGTCATACGGCTCCTTGTACTTCGAAAACGCGATGATCGGCGTCGCCGCGTAGCGCGCGGCCAGTCCCTGAAGCTCGCGGTCGTCCATTTCCACTCCGCGGAGATTGCGGACGTTTTCCTCGACAGTGAGGGTTGACCAGCTCTCGGGACGTTCAACGCTTAGACCGAGGGTCGGAATGGCGACTTTTTCGGTCGCCGGAACCTGTGTTTGTGCTGCCGGTTGAGCGCCGGTCGCTGACGGTTCGCTGCCGCTCCTGGCGCTCGGATAGAAAAATGCGCCGGCGGCGATCGTTGTGACAAAAGCGGCGGCGCCGATCGCCCAAGGTCTAAGCATCATTCCGATTTCCCCTGTCCTGCCAAGTTGCGTTTCGCGAGGCGCATCGCGGTGACGACTCCGGCCGCAAACAGCCCTCCTTCGAGGGCGGAGGTCACCGTCTGGCTGACCGGGCCGAAGCCGGTTTCCCCGAACCAGGCGCCGATCTGATCGAGGCGCAGGCGCGAATCCGGAAACTGTTGCGCGAGAAGGTCGAGGCTGCCGCCCATCATGTGCCGACCGAGACCCGCCACCAAGAGGCCGCCTCCCGCTCCGAACAGGATCACCGCCGCGATCCGACGCCAGCGAGGACCGGATTCGAACCAGTCGGCGGCTACATAGGCCATGCCGACTGCTCCCCCGATTATGAGCCCCTCGAGTGGGCCGGTGAAGTCGCCGGGTGACCGGCCGATCAGCAGGTTGAATGCATCAAGCCCGAGAAACTTCACCACCGCGCCGGTCACGAAGCCACCGAGCGCTCCTCCTGGAATCGGCCAATAGCGTCCGGCCTGGCGGGTGGCCGCGGCAATGCCGAAGGCGACGCCCGCGCCGCCCGTCAATGCGACGAGGATGGTGATGCACAAGAGGACGAGCAGGACCGAAACAGTCCCCATCCCGGGGGCCAGCGGCTGCGAGGCTCCGGCGAAACCGTAGATGAGGCCTCCGATGAAACCGGCGATGCCGCCGCCGATCGTACCTGCGCCGGCGAGCAGCAATGTGTCGCGCCAGGCGCGTTGCGGCAGGGCGGTTGGCGGCGCACCGCTGGCCATAACGTCAACCGGGGCGATGAAGCGGTAGCCGTGCTTGGGCACGGTCTCAATGAAACGCGGGCTCGCAGCATCGTCGGCAAGCTGCTTGCGAAGCGTTCGGATGCATTGGGTCAACGCTTCGTCGGTGACGGGAATTCCGCGCCAGACCTCGCTCATGAAGCGGTCCTTGGTGACGAGGCGGCCGGGCTCGCTCGCCATCAGCGCCAGGGCGTCGAGATAACGGGCGCTGAGCTCCACCGGAGCGCCGTCGCAGGTCAGGCGACGGTCCGCGGGATCGAGCGTGAATGGACCGAAGCGATAGGTTTTCAGAATATCCTCAGCCGTTGCTCATGCCGCTCACCCGCCGGTCTGGCAGGCTCGCGACCATTGATGCATGGAGGCGAGTTGATGGCAAGCGATGTCAGTAACGCATTGTCGCGGGTGCCGTGGCGGCCCGTCGGGTGGGGCACGACGGCGACGTTGTTGGTCCTGCCGTTCGTCGCAATGCAATTCACCAAGGACGTGTATTGGACGCTGGGCGACTTCATCGCTTTCGGAGTGATGCTCCTGATGGTTGGAGTCCCCCTCGAACTCGCCGTCCGACTAAGCCGCAACTGGTCGTATCGCGCGGCGGCGGCGATGGCGCTCCTCGGAATATTCCTGACCGTCTGGGCGAACCTCGCGGTCGGGATCGTGGGAAGCGAGGACAACCCGGCGAACCTGCTCTTTTTCGGCGCACTATTGATTGGGATCGCAGGCGCGGTGATCGCAAAGTTCCGGGCGCCCGGCATGACGATTGCAGCGGGCGCGACCGCCGTTTCGCTTGGAATCGCCTTCTTGATCGCGGCGAGCGCTCCGACCGACGAGCCGAATGTGCCGCATATTCGCGAACTCATTGGCACGAGCGTGTTCGCGGCCCTTTTTCTGGGCTCGGCACTGCTGTTCAGGAAGGCCGCGAAGCAGACCTAGGAGCCGCGCGGATCTCCGCCCCGCCGTCGCTCGCCAGTGCGCGGCGGACCGAGGTTAGACTGGCGCCGGTCACCACCTTTTCGGCGGTCGCTCTGTCGACGATCCGTACGGGGCTGCGGGGCCTGGCCGCTAATGCGCTCAAGCATGACAATAGTCGCATCGGGATCGGTTTCACGGACCCGATCGGCGGCGACCGACGCCAATAGCTTCAGATTGGCCCGAACGAATTCGCGGCGGTCGTCGTCCGTCATTTCGGCGGCGCGCTCGGCTGGTAACTGCAAGTGCGCCTCGATCGCTGCTCGAGTCACCGACACGCTGCGAAACTTGCCGTCGATCCACATGTCGACGATGGTCCGGTCGCCGCTGGTTCGTACCGCGTCATTGTCCATTGCCGGCCCCCCCTTTCCGCCCGACGACCGTTCTAACATCGGTCAGGAAAATAGCGAACGGCTGTTTCCTCTCCGAAATGACTTAGCCGAGATCGACCTGTTCGATTTTTGGAACGCCGACAGACCACCAGAGCCCGCCGAAAACAGCCACTGCGGCCGCAAGATAGAACGCAGCGTCGTAGCTCTTCTGGTCGATCAATATGCCTTGAATGATCGGTCCAACGACGCCGGAAATGTTGCCAAACCCGTTCTGTACGCCCACCCAGGTTCCCGAAGCGCGAGGTCCAGCGAACATCTGCGCTACAGCATAGAGATTTGTCGGCAGGAAAGCCGTGGCGACACCGGCCACGCAAAGAAGCGTGCCTATCATCAGGACATCGTGGGTCATGGTAATGGCCACCAGCGCCGCCCCCGTAAGAACCTGACCTACAGTCAGAAAGACACGGCGAATGCGCGCCTCCGACCTTCCGGAGCGGGTCCAACGATCCGACCAAATGCCTATTGCGAAGGCTGTCGCGCCCTGCGTCGCGTACCCAAGTGTGGTCAGCAGGATCATCAGCCGAATCGACATGCCTTCGTGCTGGACCAGGTAAAGCGGAGTGAAGGCGAGCAGGAAATAGAAGGCGAAATTGCTTGCCGCGTGACCGATCGCCATTGCCCATAGCGACCATTGGCCGAGCAGCCTTCCGACCGGCACGTTGCTTGTTACGTTCCCGTCAACTCGCGGGAGGTTTCTCACCTCGCGATGCCAGGGCAAAAGCCAGGTGAGGGTCACAATTCCGAACACGATGAAAATCCATCGCCACCCGAAATTAGCGAGGATGATTCCGCCGACTAGCGTTCCTGCGGCTGGCCCGATTGATAGGCCGGCCGCGCACCAGGCATTCGCCATCCCGCGCTCCTCCGCAGGAACGTGCCGAGCAATAATCTTGCTGCTACCGGGGAAGATGATGCTTTCGCCCACACCGAGCATCACGCGGAGCACGGTGAGTGACAGGAAGCCGCCAACGAAGCCCATCATTAGCGTGCTGACCGCCCAGATGATGATGCCCAGCGCGACCAGCCTGTAAACGGAAAAGCGGTCGCACAACCAGCCGATGACGAGCTGAACGGGCGCGTAAATCCAATAAAATGCCGAAAAGGCTGTCCCGTACGCCGCAGCGCTGAGACCGAGCTCCGATTTCATCAGCGGTGCAGCGATGCTGATGGCGCCCCGATCGACATAGTTGAGAAAGACCGCTGCTCCCAGAAGCAGGATCAGCGCGCTGCTTGCGCTTCTGCTAATCGTCGCTGTCGCCATGCCGCCCCCTCTTCCACGTCACCCTGAAGGAAGTCTTAGAACCCGCCCTTCATCGCCGCCATCAACCGGCCCAACATCCCCCGTGCAGGAGTCTGGCGAGCGATCGGGCCCAAAGCGATATCGCGGATATCGCCGCTTCCCGAACCGGCCAGCAGTGCAAGGCCGACGAGAGTCGAAAAGGCCGGGCCACTGTGCGCGTCGGGAAGCCCCGTCAGCTGCCTGGGCCGACCGACTCGAACCGCCCGCCCGAGTACTCCTTGCATATAATCCGCGATGTTCTTCAGTTCGGCGCCCCCGCCCGTCAGCACGACCTGGCGTCCGACCGGGCCGGTGAACCCCAGGCCCTTCAAGGACGCTTCGATTTCATTCGTCAGCTCTTCGACCTTCTGTCGGATGACCATCATCAATTGCGCCCGGGTGATCTTCAGCGGCTCGGCTCCCGGCTCGGCGCCGACCTGGCTCGCTTCGATCATCTCGTGATTGTCGCGTGGGCTCGTCATCGCCGATCCGTAGAAGCATTTGAGCCGCTCGGCGTCGCGGCGCTGGACTCCGAAAGCACAGGCGATGTCGTTGGTGATATCGTGAGCCCCGAGCGGGATCGAGCGCAGGCCGACGAGCATCCCGCCGAAATGCACCGAGACGTTGGTGACGTCGGCCCCGAGCTCGACCAGCGCCACTCCGAGCTCCCGCTCCTCCTCGCTCAAACAGGCGAGCGCCGCCGAGATCGGCGAGGCGACGATGGCTTTGACCCCGAGATGGGCCGAGCGGATCACCGTATCGATGTTCCTGAGCGGTGCCGGGTCCGCCGCGATGACGTGGATGTCGACCCCGAGGCGATTGGCGTGAAGGCCGATCGGCTGCTGAACGCCTTGCGCGCGGTCGATCGTGTAGAGGGCCGGATGGGCATGGAGCACGACCTGCCCGTTGCGGTCGATGGCACGCTTCCCCGCACCCAGAAGCTCCTCGATGTCGGATTGCTCGACCTGGTGGCCGCCGAGCTCGACCTCGACATTGGCGACGTCGCTGACGAGGCCGCCGGCGCAGTAGCTCGCCCAGACGTCGTCGACCGTCACGCCCGACATGCGCTCGGCGAGCTCCACCGCCTCCCGAACCGCGAACTCGCTCGCCGACATGTCCGTGATGTAGCCGCGCTTGACCCCCCGGCTTTCCCGCTGGCCCGTTCCGAGCACGGTCAAGCGCCCGTCGTCGTCGGGGATCACGATAAGCGCGCTGACCTTGGACGATCCGATGTCGAGCGCTGCGATCGGTTGGCGTTCGGACGGCTGAGCCACTTCGGACTAGCCTTCCTGATGCTGGGACGACGAGGAGTCGCCCGGGGTCTTTGGAAGGCGGACGATCATCTTGCCCGGAATCCTGAGATCGAAACGAAGGACCCCGCGACCGAGCAATCCGTCGGTGCGGTCCCTCTGCGCGAACTTGGCAAGCGCCGCGTGCGCAACCTTGTCGCCCTCGGGCAGCGCGACCGTTTCGCCCGACTGGAAGTTGAGGTCCCAGCGACGGCCTCCGACCCAGGCTGCCGAGGCGAGCTGCGGCTTCAAAGATGGGACGTCGTCCATCAGGCTGCTGAGCTCGCGCGCTTGGCCATTGGCGCCGGGTCCGATCAGCAGCGGCAGGTCGGGCATCTTGTCGACTGGAACGCGATCCAGCACCACGCCGTCCGAATCGATCAAGGCGAGCTGGCCGTCGCTGTCCTGCCATAAGGCTGCAGGCCTCCGCTCGACCACGTCAACCACAAGCGTGTCGGGAAGACGGCGCGACACTCGGGCGTCCTTGATCCACCCGAATTGCAACAGCCGTTCGCGGATCCGGGCGACGTCGACCAGCGGCTGCGGCGCCTTGGCGCTTTCGGCCTGCTCGGCGGCGCGATGAAGCTCGTCGGTCACGACCTCGTCGATGCGCCTCCGGTCCATGTGCTTCAGGCCGACGATCTGGTAGCCGCTGACGGTGAAGCCGGCGCGGCCGACGAGCGCACCGGCGGTCCGCTCGGCCTTCGCCGGAATGTCCAAGGCGATGACGACGACGACGCCGATCGCGAGCAGGAATGCGGCGAAGGTAAGGCCGGCGATCTTGTTCGCGCGCGCCTGGTCGACCGGGAGGCGCTTGGCGATCTTCTTCGGAACCGTGACCTTGGGCGCCGGTTTGCGCGTGCTGACCCGAGCCCCGCCGCCGCGGCGGACGTGCGCGGCGCTCATTGGACAGCCTCCCCGATCAGCCGCTCGACGAGCTCGCCGTAGGTGATGTCTTTAAGCCTGGCCTGCTCGGGAACGAGGCTCAGAGGAGTCATGCCAGGCTGGGTATTGACCTCGAGCAGGTACAGCCCGGCTTCGCCCAGTTCGTCGTCCCAGCGGAAGTCGGAGCGCGACGCGCCCTTGCAGCCGAGCAGCTGGTGCGCCCTCGCCGCCATGTCCATCATGGCTGAGGCGATCTCGTACGGAATTTCGGCCGGGCAAATGTGCTGCGTCAGCCCGTCGGTATATTTCGCATCATAATCGTAAAAACCGGCCTTGGGCTTGAGCTCGGTGACGGCGAGCGGTTCGCCGCCCATGACCGCAACGGTGAGCTCACGCCCCTTGATGAAGGGCTCGGCGAGAAGCTCGTCGAAATGAAGCCACGGGCCCTCGACGTCCTTGCCAATCGGATTGCCGTAATTGCCTTCCTCGGTGACGATCGCGACCCCGACCGACGAGCCTTCGTTGACCGGCTTCACGACATAGGGCCGCATGAGCGGGTCTTCCTGGAACAGGCTTTCGCTCGAGACGACCTTACCAGCCGGCATTCGGATGCCGTGCGGGACGAGGACCATCTTGGTCAGCTCCTTATCGATGGCGATCACCGACGTTTCCAGGCCGCTATGGGTATATTTGAGGCCCATCAGGTCCATCATGCCCTGGACCGAGCCATCCTCCCCAGGCGTTCCATGGAGAGCGTTGAAGACGACATCGGGTTTCAGCTCGGCGAGCCGCGCGGCGACGCCGCGGTCCATGTCAAGCTCGGTTACGTTCGACCAGCCGCGCTCGCGCAGCGCAGCCGCGACGCCCTTGCCGCTGGTCAGCGACACCTCGCGCTCCGACGACCAGCCGCCCATCAGCACCACGACGTGGAGATCTCGATTCATTCGGCGCCGACCCGCTGGATTTCCCATTCGAGAGTGATGTTGGTCTTGGCCTGCACGCGCCGCCGGACTTCCTCGCCCAGCGCCTCGATGTCGGCACTTGTCGCGCTACCGAGATTGAGCAGGAAATTGCAATGCTTTTCCGAGACTTGGGCATCCCCGCACTTCAGCCCGCGACAGCCCGCCGCGTCGATCAGCGCCCACGCTTTATGCCCCGGCGGATTCTTGAAGGTCGATCCGCCCGTGCGGCTGCGAAGCGGCTGCGATTCCTCGCGGGCCCGAGCGATGGCGTCCATTTCCGCGCCGATCGCGTCGGGCCTTCCCGGAGTTCCGCGAAAGGTCGCTTCGACGACCACGGCGCCCGCTGGAACGTCGCTGTGACGGTAGGTGTAGCCGAGCTGTTCGAGCGGCCAATCGACCATCGTCCCGTCGCGAAGTACGAGCCGCGTGGACACCAGAATGTCCTTCACCTCACGGCCGTAAGCCCCGCCGTTCATTCGCACGAATCCCCCGACGGTGCCCGGGATTCCGCGGAGGAATTCGAGGCCTGCGATGCCCGCGTCGCGCGCGGTCGAGGAAACGAGGATTCCTGACGCCCCGCCGCCGCAGCGCAGAGTCACGTCACCCACCTTGTCGATTTTGGAAAAAGCCTTGCCGAGCCGGACGACGACCCCGGGAACGCCGCCGTCACGGACGATCATGTTCGATCCCAAACCGAGCGCCATCACCGGCACGTCGGGGTCGAGCTCCCTCAGGAAATCGATGAGGTCGCCTTCGATCCTGGGTTCGAACAGCCATTCGGCAGCGCCGCCGCTTTTGAACCACACCAGCGGAGCCAGCGGGGCGTTGGGAGTGAGCTTCCCCCTAGTAACGGGCATCCCTGATCCCTTCGTCCCGAGCTTGTCCAGGGACTGTCCTTCCTTCTTTGCCGAGGAAGACAAAGGCAGCCCTTCGACAGGCTCAGGGCGAACGGTTGTGGGTGGATCAGGGGTCACTTGCTCGCCCTCGACTTGCAGATTCCATCCGCCAGCGATGCCGCCCATTTGGTGATGTCGCCCGCCCCCATGCAGATGATGATGTCGCCGTCAGCGGCGAGATCGCGAAGCGCGCGGCATAAATCGTCGAGGTCGGCGACTGCGCTCACCATTCGATGACCGTGAGCGCGAAGCCCGTCGACCAAAGCATTGGAATCGATGCCCTCGATCGGCTCCTCGCCAGCCGGATAGACCGGGGTCACGAATACGACGTCGGCGTCGTTGAACGCGTTCTGGAAGTCCTCCATCAGCGCCTGCAGACGGCTGTAGCGGTGCGGCTGCATGACGGCGATCACGCGTTGGTCGGCACCTTCTCGAGCAGCGGCGAGGACCGCCCGGATCTCGGTGGGATGGTGCGCATAGTCATCGATGATGGTCGCGCCATCGACTTCGCCGACTTTCGTGAAGCGGCGCTTGACCCCGTCGAACTTGTCGAACCCGCGAACAATATCCTCGTCCGAGATTCCGAGCTCCAGCGCGACTGCGATTGCCGCCAGCGCGTTCTGGACATTGTGCCGGCCAGGCATGGAAACGTGGATTCGCTCAAGCACCCGGCGATCCCCGTCCTTGCCGAGGATCACCGCGTCGAACCGGCTTCCTCCCGGCACCGCCGAGATATTGTCCGCGCGGACGTCGGCGAGCGCTGAAAAGCCATAGGTTACGATTCGCCGATCGCGGATCCGGCCGATGAGGTTTTGGACTTCGGGATGGTCCACGCACAGCGCTGCCAGGCCGTAAAAAGGCACGTTCTCGATAAACTCGACGAAGGCGTCCTTGACCCGGTCGAAGCTGCCATAATGTTCGAGATGCTCGGGATCGATGTTGGTGACGACGGCGATTGTGCCGTCGAGGCGAAGGAAGCTGCCGTCGCTTTCATCCGCCTCGATCACCCACCAGTCGCTCTTGCCGAGCCGCGCGTTCGATCCGTAGCGATTGATGATCCCGCCGTTGATCACCGTCGGGTCGAGCCCGCCCCCATCAAGCAGAGCGGCGACCATCGACGTGGTCGTGGTCTTGCCGTGAGTGCCGGCAACCGCGACCGTCTTTTGCATGCGCATCAGCTCAGCGAGCATCTCGGCCCGACGGACGCGCGGCAGGCGGCGCTCTGCCGCCGCTACCATCTCCGGATTGCCGTCCTTGATTGCCGACGAGCAGACGACGACCGCGGCCTCTCCAAGATTGTCGGGCGAATGGCCGATGCTGACGGGGATGCCCGTCTTGCGCAGCTTTTCAACAGCATAGCCGTCGGCGACGTCCGAACCCTGCACCTTGTAGCCGAGCTGGTGCATCACTTCGGCAATGCCCGACATCCCGATCCCGCCGATCCCCACGAAGTGGATGGTACCGATGTCGGTTCCCAAGGCCTTCATCATGCGGGTACGCCATTGACCGGGCTGGATTGCACGCGCGGAGTTAGGACGGGTCCCACTGGAAGCGGCGAAAGGCCGCCGCCCACCCGCTCGACGAGGTCGGCAAGATCGCGGGCCGCGTGCGGACGCCCGACCGACAATGCTCGAGCCGCGGCATTGTTGAGCGCGACGGGGTCCATCGCGAGCGCTTCGATCTGCCGCGCGAGAACCTCCGGCGTGAAGCCGGTCTGCTGGATCGTGCGCGCTCCGCCAGCCTTCGACATTTCGCGCGCATTGGCGGTTTGGTGGTCATCCGTCGCCGCCGGATAGGGAACCAGGATCGCCGGCCTCCCCGCGACTGTAAGCTCGGCAATGGTCGAGGCACCGGCGCGGCCGATGAACAAATGCGCGTCGGCCAGCTTTTCCGGCATGTCTTCGACATAGGTCAGCAGCTCGGCCGGAATTCCGAGCTCGGCATAGGTCTTGCGCACCGCCTCGATGTCGTCGGGACGGCATTGCTGGACGATCTGTAGGCGACGGCGGAGCGAGAGCTGAAGCTGGCCGAGCCCGGCAGGGACGACCTCGCTGAGCACGGTGGCGCCCTGGCTTCCACCGGTGATCA
This sequence comes from Pseudomonadota bacterium, assembly GCA_046765675.1. GTDB lineage: Bacteria > Pseudomonadota > Alphaproteobacteria > Sphingomonadales > Sphingomonadaceae > Sphingomicrobium. The sequence goes on along the minus strand of JBKPOR010000164.1, from coordinate 12,830 downwards.
GGATCTTGAGCGGAGCGAATTCGTCGAACGGCGGGAATGGCAGCTCCCCTAGCTTGGCGACGGTCTCCCGAACCGGGTTGCCGATAAGGACCGCCTTGGCTCGGTGTTTGGGCTTCAATCGGTCGACCTGGTCGTAGGCGGTGCCGATCGCATCGGCCTCGCCGGCCAGCAATCGGTTCGCTCGGCCGAGCACCGCATTCTGCTCATGGATGACTGTCGGGATGTGCATCGAACTTGCGGCGAGCAGGGACGGAACCGCCGGATAGCCGCCGAAACCGACGACCGCATCCGGCTTGTGCTCACGGTACAGCCGCTTGGCCTGGCCGCGGCCCCTCACCACCGAGCCGATGGCCTTCGCCCATCCGATCGGCCCGCCGCCGAGCCGCCCGGCAGGCAGGATGTGAACCGGCACGCCCTCGAACAGACCCGGGAAGCGTGCGCCGCGGTCGTCGGTGATCAGCAGCACGCCGTGGCCGCGGCTCTTCAGCTCAGCCGCGAGCGCATGGGCCGGAACCATATGACCGCCGGTGCCTCCGGCAGCGAGAACGAAGTTCATGCGGGCGACTTCATGCGGTTAGGGACTCTCCGCTCCATTTCACCACATATGGTGAGCGGGTCAGATACGGGTTCCGGCGCGTGAAGGCGAGCAGCAAACCCATGCCGATGGACAGCGCGAGCATCGATGAACCGCCGTAGCTGATGAACGGCAAGGTCATGCCCTTCGAGGGCGCGAGCTGGACGTTCACCATCATATTTATGAGCGCCTGAAGCCCGAACTGGATGACGAGCCCGGCAGCCGCGAGGATTGCAAAGCTGTTGTCATCATCGAGAAGCTTGATCAGCACGCGCGCCACGATACCGAGATAGAGGCAGGCGATAGCGAGACAGGCGATGAGGCCGAACTCCTCGCCGATCACCGAGAAGATATAATCGGTGTGCGGTTCGGGCAGGCCGAACTTGCGGGTGCCTCCGCCCGGGCCCATCCCGAACAGGCCGCCGGCCGTCAGGGTCCGCATCGCATTGTCGGTCTGGAAAGTGTCGCCGGTGCCGAACAGGAACTCGTCGATGCGCTGGGTGGCGACGTCATAGAAGAAATAAGCGAGGACGACCCCGACCACCGCGACGGCGCCAAGGACGGCGAGCGTCCGCAGCTTGACCCCGCCCAGCGCGAGCATCGCGATCCAGACCGCGCCGAAGATGATCGTCGACCCGAAGTCGGGTTGCTTCATCAACAGATATGCCACTGCGCCCACGATCAAGGCGGAAATCGGGAAGACCGGAAGCGACTTGTCGTTGTCCTTGAGGCTGAGCAGCCAGGCCATTGCGACGACGAAGAACGGCTTCAAAAACTCCGATGGCTGGACCTGGCCGACACCGAACTCGATCCACCTGCGTGCTCCATTATGTTCCGGTCCGATGATCGGGACGAACACGAGCAGGACGAAAAAGAAGGCCGCGCCGAACAGCGAGAGCCGGCGCGCGCGCTCCCGCTGCATCATCGAGATGGCGATCATGACCGGGATGCCGATCGCGATCCAGGCGAGCTGCCGCCAGAAATAATAAAGCTCGGAGAAACGGACGTTGCCGCCGGAATAGCGCTCGGCGGCGGCCGGCGATGCCGCGGCGACGGCGATTAGTCCGATGCCGATCAGCAGAGCGAGCAGGAGCAGGAGGACTTTGTCGATTTCCCAGAACCAGCGGCCGACTGCCGAAGTGTCCGAGCGGCCATAGTGGCCGGGGTCCATTAGCGCGGCTTTCTCTTTGATCTTGCCGGAGATGCTTCCGATCATAACCCCTCCACCAACGCCCGGAACTGGTCCCCCCGGTCTTCGAAATCGCGGAACTGGTCGAAGCTGGCGCAGGCCGGGGACAGGAGCACTGTGTCCCCCGCCTCCGCCTCCACCGCAGCCTCTCCCACCGCCCGCTCGAGCGTTTCACACTCTGCCACCTCGATGTGCGGCCACAAGAGCGAAGCGAACAATTCGCTCGCTTCGCCAATGGTATAGGCCTTGCGCACGTGACCGAAGAAGGGCGCGCATTCGTCCAGATTGTCCGTCTTGGCCTGGCCGCCGCAGATCCAGCGGATCTTTTCGAAGGCGGCGAGCGCAGGCGCGGTCGCGGTTGGGTTGGTCGCCTTGCTGTCGTTGACGAAGGCGACGCCGTCCTTCTCGCGAATGCGCTCCATTCGGTGGGGAAGGCCGGGGTATGTGCGGAGGGACTGCTCGACGACCTCCTGATTTATCCCGAGCACCTCGGTCACCGCTATCGCACATGCTGCATTCTCTGCGTTGTGCGGTCCCTGGAGGGCCGGCCAATTGGGCTGCCGATCGGAATAATCGAGGGCGAGCAGCATTATGTGATTAGGGATCAGATCGTGCAGCCCGCCACGCTCGGCCGGCAGAGTCTCTCCGATAACCGCCGCGTGAAGCTCCGATTGCATCTCAAAGAGGCGGATCTTGGAATCCCGATAAGCCTCGAAGCTCTCGTACCGGTCGAGATGATCCGGCGTGATGTTGAGCAGCACCGCGACGTCGCAATCGAGGCTCTGCGTCAGGTCGAGCTGGTAGCTCGACAGCTCAAGCACATAGACGCCGACGCCTTGGTCATTTGGGGTCAGCGGGTCCTGGGCAAGTATCGGGAGGCCGATGTTGCCGCCCATCGTCGTCGGCACGCCCGCGGTTTCGAGGATGTGGTGGACGAGCGCGGTTGTGGTCGACTTGCCGTTGGTGCCGGTGATCCCGACCACCTTGTGCGAGGGAAGCTCGGGCCGGGCGCGGGCGAAAAGCTCGATGTCGCCGATGATTTCGACGCCGGCCTCGCGGGCACGCTCGGCAATTGGGTGGCGGTTGAGCGGAAGGCCGGGAGTGACGATGAGGCTGTCGAACTGGGTGAGGTCGGTCTCTTCGAGGTTGGCGATGGTTAGCTCCTCCCTATGCGGAGCGTGGGGAGGGGGACCATTCACCGCAGAGTGAATGGTGGAGGGGTTTGGCGCCGACCCCTCCACCATCGAATCTTCGTTCGATGGTCCCCCTCCCCGGCCTTCGGCCAGGGAGGAGCGAAGTCGAGCCCGTGCCTCCTCCTTCGCATCCCACGCCGTGACCTTTGCTCCACTAGCGAGCAGCGCCTCGACCGTCGCCAGCCCCGACCGGGCGAGGCCGTAGACCGCATAATGCTTGCCCGCGAAGGCCTTGGCCGTGATCACCGCAGCTTGAGTGTCGAAAGGCCCGCGAGCGCGAGCACGAAGCTGATGATCCAGAAGCGGATCACGACGGTCGGCTCAGACCAGCCGAGATGTTCGAAATGGTGGTGGATCGGCGCCATCAGGAAGACGCGCTTGCCGGTGCGTTTGTAGACCGCGACCTGGATGATCACGCTCAAGGCCTCGACGACGAACACGCCGCCGACGATGACCAGCACGAACTCGTGGTGGGTCGCGACGGAGACCGCTCCAAGCGCCCCGCCCAAAGCAAGGCTTCCGGTGTCGCCCATGAAGACCGCCGCGGGCGGGGCGTTGAACCAGAGGAAGGCTAGCCCCGCCCCGACGATTGCGAGGCACACGACCGTCAAATCGCCGACTCCTAGGATATGCGGAATTCCCAGATAGGTCGCGAACTTCACATTGCCGACAAGGTAGGAGATCAAGAGGAACGCGAGGCTGGCGATGATCACCGGCATGGTCGCGAGACCGTCGAGACCGTCGGTCAGGTTCACCGCATTGCCGAAGGCGACAATCACGAACGCGCCGAAGATGATGTAAAAATAGCCGAGATTGAGCACCGGACCCTGGACGAACGGCAGATAGAGGTTGGTCGTGCCGCTGCGCACGATCATCCAGGTGGCAACGCCGGCAATCAGAAATTCGAGTGCGAGGCGGGTCTTGCCGCTCAGCCCCGCATGATGCGCTTTCTTGACCTTGTCGTAGTCGTCCAGCCAGCCGATCAGACCGAAGCCGGAAATCACCAGCATGCACGCCCAGACGTAGGGGTTCGCAAGGTTCATCCAGAGCAGCACCGAGACGATCACCGCGATGAGGATAAGGAGGCCGCCCATCGTCGGGGTGCCGCGCTTGGCGAGATGGCTTTGGGGGCCGTCCGCGCGGATCGGCTGGCCCTTGCCCTGCCGCACCCTAAGCCACCCGATGAACCACGGCCCGAGGAGCAGGCCGATGAGGAGCGCGGTCGCGCTCGCCGCACCGGCGCGGAAGCTGATGTAACGAATGAGGTTCAGGAGGCCGGGGAAGCCGAGCTGTTCGGCGATCACGTAGAGCATGCGACGCCCCCTGCCACGCGATCGACCAATTTTGCGAGTCCGACCGAATTCGAGGCCTTGACCAGCACCGCGTCGCCCGGGTGCAGCTTTGCGAGCAGGCCCGCGATCGCCTCGTCCACGCTTCCGACCAGGTCGAGCGAAATCTTACCGACCACCAATTCGGCGAGCGGGCGCATCTCCTCGCCGATCAGGATCAGCTCATCGACATGGGCGTCGAGCACCGCCGGGGCGAGGCCGGCGTGAAGCTCAACGCTGTGCGCTCCAAGCTCCCGCATCGGGCCCAGCACGGCGATTCGGCGGGCGACGTCGCGCTCGGCGCCGAGGCTCTTCAAAGTCGCGGCCATCGAGGCGGGATTGGCATTGTAGCTCTCATCGATGAGGAGTGCTTCGCCACCATCGAGTTCGATCACGTGACGCGCGCCGCGGCCCTTCAAGCCACCCATGTCGGCGAGCGCCAGCGCGGCGACGGCGACGTCGGCGCCGACCGCCTCGACCGCGGCAAGGACCCCAAGTGCGTTCGAAACCCAATGCTCGCCGGGCTGTGAAATGGTGAAGGTCAGTTCCCGCTCGAGAAGCGCGGCGCTGATGAGGCTGCCGCCGCCCTCCGATCCGACGGCGTGGATTGCGTGGACGTCGGCGTCCCCGCCGCCGAAAGTGATGATCCGGTCGGCACGTCGCCGCGCAGCCCTGACGAGACGGTCGCGGTGGGGTGTGTCGTTAGGGACGATGGCAACGCGGTCGAGTTCGAGGCCTTCGAAGATTTCGGCCTTCGCGTCGGCAATCGCTTCCTCGGAGCCGAGGTTTTCGATGTGCGCCGGGGCGACCGCGGTGACGAGCGCAACATGCGGACGGACCTGTCGGGTGAGCGCCGCGATCTCGCCCTTGTTGTTCATGCCCATTTCGAACACCGCATAATCGGTCTCGCGCGGCATCCGAGCGAGTGACAGCGGAACGCCAGTGTGATTGTTGTAGCTTTTGACGGAGCGATGCGCGCGACCCGGGGCGATCCGCTCGAGCGCAGCGTAGAGTGCCTCCTTGGTGCTGGTTTTCCCGACCGATCCCGTGACTCCGAAAATCGTCGCTTTGGAACGCTCGCGCGATGCACGACCGAGCGCCTGAAGCGCTTCGAACGTGTCGTCGACGAGAATATGAGGATGATCGACCGGATTCGAAACGATCGCGGCCGTTGCTCCGCTCGCAAAGGACGCATCGACGAATTTGTGGCCGTCGTGGACCGTCCCCGGCATCGCGATGAACAGGAAGCCCGCCTCGACCTCGCGGCTGTCGAAGGTGACGCCGGTCACTTCGAATGACGTGCTTGCCGTGCCGCCGGTGGCCGCGGCGATTTCGTCCGAGGTCCAGAGCGGGCTCATGCCGCGCACTCGCGGGCAACGAGCGCGTCATCGAACGGGAGAACGCGGTCGCCGACGATCTGGCCGGTTTCGTGCCCCTTGCCGGCGATCAGCACTATGTCGCCGGCAGCGGCGATGCGGATGGCCTCGGCGATCGCCTCGCGCCGGCCCGCGACCTCGATCGCTCCGGGAGCCGCAGCCATGATCGCCGCTCGGATCAATCCCGGATCCTCGCTGCGTGGATTGTCGTCGGTGACGATGACGACGTCCGAAAGCCGAGTTGCGACCGCTCCCATTTCCGGCCGTTTGCCCTGGTCGCGGTCGCCGCCGGCACCGAACACCGTGATGAGTCGCCTTTCGACGTGGGACTTCAGAGCGGCGATCGCCGCCTCGAGCGCGTCGGGCGTGTGCGCATAATCCACATAGACGGGCGCCCCCGCGGGGCTGATCACCGCGCGCTCCAGCCGGCCACGCACAGGTGCGACACGCTGCATCGCGGAGAAGACGCGATCCCATTCGCCGCCAGTCGCAAGTACGAGCGCCGCGGCCGTCAGAACATTTGACGCCTGGTATGCGCCGATAAGCGGCAAAGCGAGACGGTATGGCTTGCCGCCATGTTCCAGCTTCAGCTCCTGGCCCAGCGCGGTCGGCGACTGGTCGACCAGGCGGATCGTGTCGCCTTTTCGGCCGACCGTGAGCAATTCGTGGCCGCGCCCGGCGCGTTCGATCACTTCGCCGGACTTGGGATCATCGGTCCAGACAATTGCCGGCTTGCCTGGTGCCAGAAGCTCCTCGAAGAGCCGCATCTTGGCTTCGAAATAGTCTTCCATCGACGGGTGATAGTCGAGGTGATCGCGCGAAAAATTGGTGAACGCCGCGGCCGCGAGCTCGATGCCCTCGGCGCGGTGCTGGTCGAGGCCATGCGACGAAGCTTCATAGGCGACATGGCTGATGCCCATGCGCTTCAGGCCGGCCATGTTGTTGAGGAACGTCACGATGTCGGGAGTGGTGAGGCCGGTCTTCACCTGATCGTCGGACGTCGTGACCCCAAGGGTCCCGATCGACGCGGACCGGTGGCCCGTCATGCGCCAGATCTGGCGGGTCATTTCAACCGTCGAAGTCTTGCCGTTGGTGCCGGTGACCGCGACCACCGTCTCCGGGTAAGGCGCGTAATATCTGGCAGCGAGCTCGGCGAAACGACGGCGCGGATTGTCGTCACCGATGAGCGGTACGCCTTCGACTTCCGCCTTCGGCCGCGCGACGACGGCGACGGCTCCGCGCTCGATCGCCTGCGCAATGAATTCCTCGCCGTTGAAGACCGCGCCGCGAAACGCCCCAAAGATGCTGCCCGAAGCGACCTTACGATGATCGATCGCAAAGCCGGTGACCACCGAATCCGAATCCACGTCGGCGAGTTCGCGCAAGCGCACTGAAGGTTATTCCTCGTGCGTGTTGTGAACGAACGGCAACACCTCCGACATGTCCGGCTCACGGTTCTTATTCGGACGAACGCCGAGCATCGGCGCGATCCGGCTGATGGTGCGGCTGACGACCGGCGCCACGTTCCAGCCCGCGGTATGGAAGCCGTAGGTATCCTTGGTCGGCTTGGGATCGTCGAGCATCGCGACGACCACATAACGGGGTTCGTCCATCGGGAAAACGCCGGCGAAGGTCGTGACCACCGCAGACGAAGTGTAATGGCCGTTGAGCAGTTTTTCCGCGGTTCCGGTTTTGCCGCCGACTCGATAGCCCGGCGCATCTGCCTTCTTGCCGGTGCCGGCGAGCACGACCTCGCGAATCAGCGCCCGCATCCGGTAACTGGTGTCCTCGCTGAAGACTCGGCGGCCTGGTCCGATCGGATGATCGCGATCGACTTTGAGCAAGGTCGCCGGCCGGTAGACGCCGCCGTTGAACAGGGTCGCATATCCGGTCGCGAGATGCAGCGGAGTCACCGCGATGCCGTGACCGTAGCCGACGGTCATGACTTCGAGCGGACCCCAGTTGGCGCCCGGGGTCAAGGCACGAGCCCGTTCCCTCAGCTCGATCTGGACCGGACCCATGAAGCCCATCTTGCCGAGGAAAAACTTCTGCCGCCCCGCGCCGACCTGCGCCGCGATCTGCGCCGTGCCGATGTTCGAGCTTTCCTTCATGATTTCGGCGACCGTGCACTGGCGGCCGAACGGATGGGTATCGTGAATCGCGTGGCCGTAAGCGATGAGCTCGTGCGGGCAATTGTAGATCTGCCCAAAGGATTTGATGATGCCGCTGTCCATGGCCATTGCGACGGTGAAGGGCTTGAAGGTCGAGCCCAGCTCGTAAACGCCGAGCGTCGCGCGGTTGAACCGTGCTTCGTCCGTGCCTTGCCCCGCGGCGTTTGGATTGAGTTGCGGAAGCGAGGTCATGGCGAGCACTTCGCCGGTGCGCATGTCCATGATGACTCCGGCAGCGCCAATCGCCTGGAACTGGGTCATCGCATCCAACAACTCATGTTCGAGAGCCTGCTGGAGTTGGCTCGAGATGGAGAGCGTTAGCGGCTCGCCGCGAGACCGGGCGTCGGCAAGGCGAGAATCGAACGCGCGCTCCATGCCCGCGACCCCATGTCCGTCGATATCGGTATAGCCGATCACATGGGCGGCGAGCGTCGTCTGGGGGTAGAGCCGGTCGGGCTCCCGCTCGATGGCGAGACCCGGCTCGCCGATCGCGTTGACCGCCTCGACCAAGGACGGCGCCGCGCGCCTGCGGAGATAGAAAAACGGCCTATTCGAGCGCAGAAGCGCGAAATATTGCGCCTCGCTGTGCTCGGGCATAAGCTGAGCGAGTTGGCGCGCGAGCGCGAGCTTGTCGCCGATGATCCTGGTCGGGTGGACGGCAATGGTCCAGGCGTCGATCGTTCTGGCGAGCGGCTGGCCGTCGCGATCGACGATGTCGCCGCGCTCGGGAATCAGCGCGAGCAGGCCCTCTTTGCGGCCGGCATGGTCGCCGAACGCCGCGAGCCAGAGGAGCCTCAGGGCAATGAGAGCGACGATCCCGGCGTAGACCAGCATTCCGAACATCAGGCGCTGGTGCATGACTGCGAGAATCTGGCGGCGCTGGCCGACCAGTCGGAGCCGCTCGGGCCGTGGCGCGACGAGAGCGGGCGACGGGGCGTTCATTGGCCGGAGACGTTGTCCTTCGCAGGTTTCCTGACGGGCTTGTCCGGAAGCGGAGCAAGCGGGTCGGTCTTCGCAAGATGGACCTGTTTTGTCATCGGTTTGGCGGCCGCGAGGCCCGGCTTATCCACGGATTTCTTTGGTACCGGTATTGCCGCCGCAACCGGCCGATCCGTGGACTTCGTTTTGGTCGGCTGCAGAGATAAAACAGCGACCGGCGTAGCCGGGACCTCGCGCGTCCCGGTCTTTAGGCTTGCCTGGCGGAGAAGAATGGTTCGGGAAACTCCGGAATCGTCGGCTTCGGGCTGACCGATCGGAGCCGTCTTGCGCTCAGGAGCAGGAGCCGCAGCAAGGACGACCGGAGCCTGGAAGTCGATCGAGCGCTCCGGCTGCGTGAGCTTGGCAAGCTCGAAGCTGCCATTGAGGATCTGCTCGGCGGACGGGGCCGCCAGGGCGAAGGCCCCCGCGTTCCACCGCTCGAGCTGCGACAAGCGGCCGCGAGTCCCGATCTCAGTTTGGAGCAGGCGGATGTCCCGCTGGGTCATCACGATCCTGGTCTCGACGTTCTCCAGGGCCGACCGCTCGGACGCGACTCGGAGCGAGACGAGGTAGCAGCCGAGCGCCGCTCCGGCGCAGCTCGCGACCATGAACACCGACCGAAAGCTTCTTCCGCTCATTGCAGGCTTCCCTTCCACGCGGGAGCTGAAGTCCGTACGGCGCTGCGCAGCCGCGCCGAGCGCGCACGGGGGTTCGCGGCCAGCTCGCGCTCCGTCGGGGAAACCGGCTTCGCCACCCGCTCGAATGTCGGTTCGCGCGGGTCGGTCTGCACGGGACGGTGACGCGAGCCGGCCGGCGTTCCTCCGCTGCGTTCGCGGAAGAAGCGCTTCACGATCCGGTCCTCGAGGCTGTGAAACGTGACGATGGCAAGGCGGCCGCCGGGCTTCAGCGCACGCTCGGCTGCTTCGAGACCCAGCTCGAGCTCATCGAGCTCGGCGTTCAGATGGATCCGGATGGCTTGGAAGGTGCGGGTCGCCGGGTCGGTCTTCTGGCCCGGGCGGAAGCCCGCGGCCCGCCGGACGATCGCCGCAAGCTCGCCGGTGCGCTCCACCGGGCGAGCAGCAACGATTGCGCGTGCAATTGCGCGTGCTCGCGGTTCCTCGCCATAATCCTTGAGGATTCGCGCGATCTCGCTCTCGTCAGCGGAGTTCAGGAACTCCGCCGCGGTCAGTCCGGAGCGGCTCATTCGCATGTCGAGCGGACCGTCGGCCGAGAAGGAAAAGCCGCGGTCCGCCCGATCGAGCTGCATCGAGGAAACTCCGATGTCGAGCGTAATTGCGTCGACGTGCTCGATGCCTCGCTCAGCCAGCACTCGGTCCATCTGGCTGAAGCGTTCGTTGATGAGTGTGAGGCGAGGATCCGGGACGAGCGACCGGCCATCCTTGATCGCATCGGGGTCGCGATCGAAGGCGATCACTCGTCCCGCCCCCGCCCCGAGCAGGGCGCGCGTATAGCCCCCTGCTCCAAAGGTGCCGTCGACCGCCGTTTCGCCTTCATGGACCGCAAGCGCGGCGATCATTTCGTTGACCAGCACCGGCACATGTGGGGCCTGGTTGGTACCGGCGCTGGTCATGATGCCCGCCTCTCTTCGAGCCGGAAGCGAGCGATGTCCTTGAGGTCGTCGGGGATGCGCGGGTCCTTGAGGAGGAGCCCGGGATTCCAGATCTGGAAGGTTTCGCCAGTGCCCAGGAACAGGGCGAGATCTTCGATCTCTCCCTTGCGGCGCATCATCGGAGGGAAGAGGATTCGGCCCGAGCTGTCGTAGGGAACTTCCTCGGTGGCGGCGAAGGCCATGAGATTGCGCTGCTGATATTCGAGCTGCGCCTCGGGGTTGGTCTCTTCTTTCTCGAGAAGGCGTTCGAGCTTGGAGTGCTTCAGCGCAGCGTAGGCGGGATCATAAGCGCTGAGGCAGGGGAAGGCTTCGTGCTTGGCGAGAACGATGGTTCGGGCGTCGCCGCGACGTTCGATCACCCCGCGAAGGAATGCGGGAATGGACACGCGGCCCTTCGCATCGACCGCGTTCAAAGCGCTGCCCTGAAACAGATGCTCTAGCGCCACGCCAACCACTCCCCTTCGCAGCGCGAGCGGCGGCGTTCGCGGAAAACGCGTCGTCACGCGCCTCCACGTCAGCGTCGAATCAACGGGTTAAGCCCCCCGCGCTACAGCCGATGTTGGTAACTCAACTGCTTACGGGATACAATGGGATTTAATGGGTTTTAATGGGAATTAATGGGAAATCCCGGATTTCCTAGGATTTTTCTGGCGTCTTGGGTGGCCTGTTCCACTTCCGTTCTTGGGTTTGGAGACTGTGGATAAGTCTGTGACTATCCGACTCGGGCCGAATCAGTCTTCGAGCTCGGCAAGCGCGGCCAGCAAAGCATCGAGGTTGCGCTGCGCCCGATTACCGAGGCGCGCTGTGTCGAGAAAATCCGCATCCGCGACGACGATCGCGCGACCCTTGCCGATTCGGCAGCGCGCGACCGCAGCATCCGAACCAATCTCGCAACGGCCAGCAAGCCGTCCCGGCGAAATCGTTTCGACATCGTAGCCGTCAAGCCTGCGGAGCGCCGGGCCGCGCTGATCCGGAGCGTCGAGCCTTAGGCCCCAATGGGCAAGCAGGCCGGTATCCGTAAACATTGGCGGCGGCCGAAGCGGGTCGCCAAGCGGGCGCTTGCTCGGCCACTCCAGCATCGGATCGGCGAGCAAAAGCACGTGCCCGCCACGCCTCACCCACTCGTCAAGCTCAACGAGATCTTCGGGAGGCTGGGCCGCTGGATGAGCCATCAGCAGCAGCCGACCCTTGCCCAAATCCGTAGGGTCGGTGACGCTGATCGGAACGACGCGATAGCGGGACTGGAGCGCGGTTAGCGCGGGGGAACCGCCACCCTGGATCGAGAATTGCTCGCCGAAGATGAGCGGCAGGCTGGTGAGGAGGAGCAATGTCGGCCGCTCGCTCGGGATCCGCGGCGGGAAGCCGCGACGTTCGCGGCCGAGCACGGCGACCGCGATCGCGGCCCCGATCAGCAACGCCAGGATGATCGCGAGGGCGCGGACCCGCGCCCCAGTCATTGCTTGTTGCTGCTATTATTGGCGGTGTTCGAGCTTTCGCCTCCGGGGGTCACCCCCAGCTCGGCGAGCGGCTCGCTCGCCTCGTTCGCGTTAGCCTTGGCGGCATTCACGCTACTGTCCTGGCTCGAGCGCATCACGATTGAGCCGAGGAGGACAATAAGAAAGGCGAAGGCGAGCCCAGTCAGCCCGATGCGGATCCGCTGCGCGCTGCTACCGGCTTGGTATGGCATCAATGGACAAAGCTATGTCCCACTTCGATAACATGCAAGCGTGCGCTCTTGACGGCTGCTTCACGTCGTGAGCAAGGGCGCGGCCATGACTCGCGCCTCTTTCCTACTCACGCTTGTGGCGGCCGCTGCGCTAGCCGGCTGCAACAAGGAAGATCACACGATCGTCGCCGGCGGGGAGCCGGCCGATGAACCCACAAATGCCGCTGCCAATGCCGGCGTCCAGCTTCCGCCGTCGATCATGAGCAGCAAGATCTACCGCTGCGGCGATAACAAGCTGATCTACGTCGATTGGCTGTCCGACGGCAGCGCGCACGTGAAGAAGTCGCGCGACGACGTCGGAGTAGCCGTTGCCGCCAATGCGCCCGAGCTGAAGGGCAACGCCCACGCCGGCTCGATCACGTACAACGGCCAGACCTGCAAGGCCTAGAACCGGCTCTACCTTGACTCCGCTTCCGCGGCCTTCAAACAAGGTCGCGGGAGGGCAGCAATTCATGCATATTTCGAGGCGGGCATTCACTGCCGGAGCGCTGAGCGCGGCGGTTTCCGTGCGCTTTGCCACGCCTGCCTTCGCACAAGGCGGTTCGCCCGCGCTCGATGCGGCCATCGCAGCGATCCGCGCTCACGGCGAAGAGCATATCCGCCATTTCGGGCTTCCGGGCCTGACGCTTGGCCTGACCACTCCAGCCGGCCTTTCAACGGTGCTC
>JBKPOR010000163.1:0-10081 GCA_046765675.1 Pseudomonadota bacterium | reverse complement strand
CTCGCTTTCGTCGCCATGGCTCGGCCGGAATACGAATCGGACCGCCAGGTGCTCATGCTGCGCGACCTCGCCACCGGCGCGGTGCGCCCGCTCACGCAGAGTTTCGACCGCTCGGTCGGTTCGATCGAGTGGGCGAAGGATGGCAAAAGCTTGCTGGTCACCGCCGAGGATACGCTCGAGCTGCCTGTGTTCCGGGTCGACACCGCGAGCGGAGCGGTCACGCGCCTGACCCGCGATGGGCATTTCGGCAACGTTCGCGCGCTGCCGAATGGCGCCCTGATTGCAACGATGAACAGCATCATGGCGCCGGACGAGCTGTATCGCATCGACGGCGCCCAATTGGCCCAAGTGACCAACGTCAACGGTGCGCTTTTGAGCCAGATGGACCCGGTGACATTCACAAAGTTCAGCTTCAAGGGCGCCAACAACGACAGCGTCTGGGGCTGGACCCTGAAGCCAGCCAGCGCGGCAGGCCCGCTTCCGATCGTCTTCCTGGTCCACGGCGGGCCGCAGGGCACGTTCAGCAACAGCTGGTCGTATCGCTGGAATCCGCGCGTGTTCACCGGCCCGGGCTATGCCGCAGTGACCGTCGATTTCCATGGGAGCACCGGCTACGGCCAGGGCTTCACCGACGCGATCAACAGGAATTGGGGCGGCTGGCCGCTCGAGGATCTGCAGAAGGGCCTCTCCTTTGCCACCGCCAACGACCCGCAGCTCGACGCTAACCGCGCCTGCGCCGCGGGCGGCTCTTACGGCGGCTATATGATGAACTGGATAGAAGGCCGGTGGCCCGACCAGTTCCGGTGCATCGTCCAGCACGACGGCGTGTTCGACGCCCGCGCCATGGCCTACGAGACCGAGGAGCTGTGGTTCGACGAGTGGGAGCACGGCGGCCATCCTTATTACGAAGCGCCGGCCGAATATGAGCGTTGGAATCCGGTCAACTATGTCCAGAACTGGAAGACCCCGCAGCTGGTGATCACTAGCGAGAACGACTTCCGAATCCCCTATACGCAGGGGATTGCAGCGTTCACCGCGCTTCAGCGCCGCAACATTCCGTCGCGGCTGCTGATCTTCCCGGACGAAAATCACTGGGTCCTGAAGCCGAAGAATTCGATTCAGTGGTACGACGAGGTGTTTGGCTGGATGCGGCGGTGGATGGGCGGCGAGCCGCAGCAGCCTACGGCGCAGCCCTCCCGTACGGAGCGCGGGAAATAGGCTGAATGCAGAGGGCGCCGGACCGCGCCGGCGCCCTCGCCCCACCCCCAGGAAACACTCCGTCATTGCGAGCGTAGCGAAGCAATCCAGCCTTGCGCCGCTGGATTGCCGCGTCGCCTTCGGCTCCTCGCAATGACGGGCGTCATGACCGCATTTCCGGCAGATAACCTTCGTCGACCGCGTCGCTGAATTTTGTCGTGCGGCCGTCGAAGCGGACCCGAACGATCCCGGTCGAGCCGTGGCGCTGTTTGGCGACGATGATCTCCGCGCGACCTGCGACCGGATCGTATTTCTCTTTCCACGCTTCGTACTTGGCCTGCTTCTCGACCTCCTCGGGCAGCGGGAAGTCCGGCTCGACCGCCTTCAAATAATAATCCTCGCGGTAGATGAAGAGCACGATATCGGCGTCTTGCTCGATCGAGCCGGATTCACGCAGATCCGAGAGCTGCGGACGCTTGTCCTCGCGCTGCTCGACCGCGCGGGAGAGCTGGGACAGGCCGACCACCGGAACGTCCAGCTCCTTGGCGAGCGTTTTCAGTCCGCGGCTGATCTCCGAAATCTCGTTGACGCGATTGTCGTTATTGTTGCGGCCGGTGCCCTGGAGGAGCTGGAGATAGTCGACGATCACCATGCCGATGCCCTTCTGCCGCTTGAGACGCCGTGCGCGGGTGCGCAGCGCGGCAATGGTGAGGCCCGGCGTGTCGTCAATGTACAGCGGCAGGCTCTGAAGCTCGGCCGCGGCGCGGGCGAGTTCGCGAAACTCGTGCTGGGTGATCCGGCCCATGCGCAGGTTCTCGGCGGTGATCCCTGACTGCTCGGCGAGGATACGGGTCGCGAGCTGATCAGCCGACATTTCGAGGCTGAACAAGGCCACCGGCGCCCCAGCGCCTTTTTCCGGTGCGATGCCGTCCTCCTGGTCGCGCAGGAAACGCTGCGCGGCAGCGAACGCCATGTTGGTCGCAAGCGACGATTTGCCCATGCCTGGGCGGCCCGCGACGATGATCAGGTCGGACCGGTGGAGGCCGCCGATTTTGGAGTTCATCGCTTCGAGGCCTGTGGTCAGTCCCGACAAATGGCCGCCGCTGTTGAGAGCGCGCTCCGCCATCTGGAGCGCCTCCTTCGTCGCTTCGGCGAAGCTCTTCGCCTTGCCTTCCGCGCCGCCTTCTTCGGCGACCTTGTAAAGGTCCGTCTCGGCCCGTTCGATCTGGTCGAGCGGAGCGATCTCCTCGCTCGTATCGAGCGCGCCCTCGACCAGGTCCCTCCCAACTCCCACGAGGGCGCGCAGCAAAGCGAGGTCGTAAATCTGCGCCGCAAAATCGCGCGCGCCGATGATCGCGGCGCCGGAGCCGGTCAGCTGGGCAAGATAAGCCGGCCCGCCGACTTCCTTCATCGCCTCGTCGCCGTCGAACATCGGCTTTAAGGTCACCGGATTGGCGACCCGGTTGGAGTCGGTCATCCGAAGGATCGATTCATAGATCCGGCCATGCAGCGGCTCGAAGAAATGGTCCGGACGGAGCTTCAGCTGGACGTCCTCGACCAGCCGGTTGTCGATCATCAGAGCGCCGAGGAGAGCAGCCTCAGCCTCGATGTTTTGCGGCAGTGTTTGGGTTGCGGGTTCAGACGCAGACTCGGCGATTCGGACGATTTCAGCCATGACCTATCCTTGGCGTGCGTGGCCCCACACGTCCAATGAGAACGAATGTAGCACATCTGTGGATGGGATGTGCACGAATCAGAGAGGGGCCCGCCAGAACTCCGGAATTTGGCGAACGCCTCATCCACAGAAATAATCCTGCCCAAATTGAAGGGTTCGGACTGGCTCGTTAGGCCTTCCGAATGGCGATTTTGTCCGACCGGTGGATTCGCGAGCAGGCGCAGGCGAACGGCATGATCGAGCCGTTCGTCGAGGCCCAGCGGCGCGAGGGCTGCATCAGCTACGGCCTATCATCCTACGGCTATGATGCGCGGGTCGCCGACGAGTTCAAGATATTCACCAACGTCGATTCGGCGACCGTCGACCCCAAGGATTTTGCCGCCAACAGCTTCGTCGACCGCAAGACGGACGTCTGCATCATCCCGCCCAACAGCTTCGCCTTGGCGCGAACGGTCGAATATTTCCGGGTTCCGCGCGACATACTCGTGATCTGCCTCGGCAAGTCCACCTACGCGCGCTGCGGGATCATCGTGAACGTCACCCCGCTCGAGCCGGGGTGGGAGGGGCATGTGACCCTGGAATTCTCGAACACCACGCCGTTGCCCGCCAAAGTCTATGCCAACGAAGGCGCCTGCCAGTTCCTGTTCCTGCAGGGCAACGAACCGTGCGAGGTGAGCTACGCCGACCGCGCGGGCAAATATATGGGGCAGAAGGGCGTGACTCTGCCGAAGCTTTGACAGTTAGCGCCGTCATTGCGAGGAGCCGAAGGCGAAGCGGCAATCCAGACTGGATTGCTTCGCTGACGCTCGCAATGACGGTAGCTGGATGACACTCGACGAAGCACGGCAACTCGATTCCATCGACCCGCTCGCCTTTGCGAGGGCGCGGTTCGAACTTCCCGATGGCATTTACCTCGACGGCAATTCATTGGGTGCGCTACCGGTCGCGACCGCTGAGCGGCTCCGCAACGTGACGGAACGCCAATGGGGCGCGGACCTCATCGCCAGCTGGAACGCGCATGGCTGGATCGACTGGCCGACGCGGATCGCGGCCAAGCTAGCGCCGATCGTCGGAGCCAGGCCGAACGAGCTGCTGATCGCTGATTCGACGAGCGTCTGCCTGTTCAAGCTGCTCGCGGCGGCGGTGAAGGCGCGGCCCGGCCGAAAGAGGATCCTGACGCAGCAGCGGAACTTCCCGACGGACCTCTATGTCGCCCAAGGTCTTGCCGATCTACTCGGCTTGGAGCTTATGGCTGTTTCCGCCGAGGAAGTGATGGGAGCGATCGACGAGAACACTGCCGTCGTCACCCTGACTCACGTCGATTACCGATCGGCCGCTTTCCACCACATGACGGCGGTCAACTCCGCCGCCCATTCGGCGGGCGCTCTCACCGTCTGGGACCTGTCGCACAGCGCTGGGGCGATCGAACTGGATTTGGACGGAACGAATTGCGACCTCGCGGTCGGCTGCGGCTACAAATATCTGAACGGCGGGCCGGGCGCTCCGGCTTTCGTCTACGTCGCCGAGCGGCTCCAGGGCGAGCTTCGATCACCGCTCCAGGGCTGGATGGGTCATGCCGAGCCGTTCGCGTTCGACGACGATTACCGGCCTTCGAGCGGCATACAGAAGTTCCTCACAGGCACGCCGTCGATCATCGCCCTCGCCGCGCTCGAAGCAGGGCTCGACACGTTCGACGGCATTGCGATGCGCGACGTCGAAGCCAAAGCGCGCGCTCTGTCTCATTCATTCGTGGACGAGGTCGAAGCACGCTGCGGCGACGCGGTTCGGCTCGAAAGCCCGCGTGACTCGGCACAACGCGGGAGCCATGTCGTTTTCGCGCACCCCCAAGGCTATGCCGTCGTGCAGGCGCTGATCGACCGCGCAGTCATCGGCGACTTTCGCGCACCCGACTTGATGCGTTTCGGCTTTACGCCGCTTTACACCCGCTTCGAGGACGCTTGGTTGGCTGCCGAAATCCTGAGCGACATCCTCTCGTCGCGGGCCTGGGACGAGCCGCGCTTCATTGAGCGCAAGAAGGTGACGTGAAACACCATGTCAGGCCGGCTGCTTGTCACGCTGTGCCGCATGGGCCGAATCTTCCGCGAGCGCCGCGCGCGACCGATGAATCATGTCGACCCAATCGTGGAAGGCATGCGCCAGCACGCCGACCAGATCCTTCAGTGGCCCTTCCTTAAGACACCCATTCTCATCGAAACTGTCGTCGCTGACATGTCCGAGATAGGCCTCTGGCTGCTGCATCACTGGCATGTTGAGGAACACCGCCGCCTGCCGGATCTGGTGGTTCGATCCGAAGCCTCCGATCGAGCCAGGCGAAGCGGTGACGATCGCCGCCGGCTTCTTGTCGAAGACGCTTTGCCCGTAGGGGCGTGAGCCGACGTCGATCGCATTCTTAAGCACTCCGGGGATCCCTCGATTATATTCAGGGCTGCAAAACAGGACGCCGTCCGACGCCGCAATCTGTTGCCGAAATCGCGTCCATTGTTCGGGCGGGTTCGAATCGAGGTCCTGGTTGTAGAGCGGCAGGCCGCCGATCTCGATCATCGAGCAGTCGAGATTGTCGCGCAGGCCGCAGATCGATCGCGCGACCCTTCGGTTGATGCTGTCCTTCCTGAGGCTGCCGACGATGATCGCGATCTTGTAGGCCATGGCGAGTTCCCTTCGCCTCAGCAAATGAGTGCGGCCAGGAAAGGTTGCGAGGGTCAGCGAACCGCCAGGGAAATGGTCAGTCCAACCAGAAGCGCGACGACCATGACGAGAAGCAATATCCGCATACGCGTGAAACGCTGCCGCAGGTCGATATCGTAAGCGACCACGTCGAGCCAATAGAGTCCCGGTTCAGCCTCGCGGATGATGCCCCGCGCGCGCATCCGCTCGAACTGTCGCTCCTCGATCATCCTGCGTGGCTCGAAGGCCACTGCGCGGTCGGGCCGAACCGCGTCGTTGCGGAAAAAATGATGCTGGATGTCGCGGCGTGCCTTGGCGACTGCAGCGGCTGCGGCTGTGGCCATTCTGACTCCTCCTCAGCTGTCTTAGCGCCGCCGGTTAGAGTGTCGAATATTGGCCGGTCGGCCGCGGCGGCCGGTGGGCCGCTGCCGGTCGCGGCGCGGCTGGGCAGGTCCGCCGTAACTGCCTTCGGGAAGCTCGAAGCGCAGTGACCCCGAGACCGGGTTCGCCTCCGCGAGCCGAAGCGTCAGCCGCTGGCCGATGCGGTAGGTCTCGCCCGTTGTCTCGCCGACGAGCAGCTTCGCGCCTTCATCGTAGCGGAAATATTCGGTTCCGAGATCGCGCGCGAGGACCAATCCGTCGCCGCCCAGATCCTCGACCGTGGCAAAGAAGCCGAACGGCTGGACGCCGGTGATGCGGCACTCGACCAGCTGGCCGACCTGGTCGGAAAGATAGGCGGCAACGTAGCGGTCGATGGTCTCGCGCTCGGCCTCCATTGCTCGGCGTTCGAGCATCGAGATGCCTTCGCCGATCTGCTCGAACTTCTCCTCCTCACCCCGCGGAAGCCCGCCTTCGCCGAGCTTGTAGGCATCCACGAGCGACCGGTGGACGAGCAGGTCGGCGTACCGCCGGATGGGCGAGGTGAAGTGCGCATAAGTCGCGAGCGCGAGCCCGAAATGACCGAGCCGCTCGGGCGCGTAGCGCGCCTGCATCTGGGTGCGGAGCAGCTGCTCCATGATCTCCACGCGGCCGTCGCCGTCCCCCAACCGTTCGATGATCCGGTTGAAGGTGCCGGGTTTGATCACCTGGCCGAGCGTGAACTCGACGTCGAACGTCTTCAGATAATCCTTGAGCGCGACGAGCTTCTCGCGGCTAGGCGCTTCGTGGACCCGATACATCACGGGCGCCTTCTTGGTCTCGAGCGCTCGGGCCGCGGCCACATTCGCAGCGATCATGAAATCCTCGACCAACCGGTGCGCGTCCAGCCGGTCGCGCGGAGCGATCGACATGATCCGCCCCTTCTCGTCGAGCATCACCCGCCGCTCGGGCAGGTCGAGCTCGAGCGGGTCGCGCTTTTGCCGGGCCGCGAACAAAGCGCGCCAGCAGGCCCAGAGCGGCTTCAGAGCTTTCTCGATTAGCTCCCGCGGGACTCGTCCCTCCACCGGCGGCATCGCGCAAGTCGGCGACGAAACTTCGATCCGCTCCTCGCCGGAGGCGTCCATCGCCCCCTGAGCGTCCTCGTAGGCGATGTTGGCGGCAATCCGGACCTTGGCGCGGCTGAATCGCCAACCCTTGAGCGCGCCGTCTTTGCCGATCTTCAAGTGGCATGCCATTGCCGCCCTGGGCTCGCCGGCCTTCAGCGAGCAGATGTCCGCGGACAGCTCCTCCGGCAGCATCGGCACGACGCGGTCGGGGAAATAGACGCTGTTGCCGCGCGCGCGCGCTTCGCGGTCGAGCTCGGAGCCTGGGCGGACGTAGAAGCTGACGTCGGCGATCGCGACGATCGCGTTCCAGCCGCCTTCGCCGTCAGGTTCCGCCCAGATCGCATCGTCATGGTCGCGCGCGTCCTCGGGGTCGATCGCGACGATCGGCAGGTGGGTCAGGTCCTCGCGCTCGCCGAGCGGCAGCTTCGCCACGCGATGCGCTTCGTCGATCGCCTCCTGCGCAAACTCGGCACGAAGACCATGCTTGTGGATCGCGATCAGCGAGAAGCTGCGCGGAGCGAACGGATCGCCGAGCACCGCGTCGACGCGCGCTGAAACCCGCGGGGGCCGGCCGGTCACTTCGCACAGCACAAGGTCGCCGGGCTCGGCGTCCTTCAAATCGTGAATCGCGAACTCGCGCCGCTCGCGCTTGTCGACGGGCGACAGCCAATATTTGTCGCCCTCGCGGCGCACCACACCGAGAACCAGCTCGGCGGCTTTCGCCAGCTTCTTGAGCGGATGGGCGAGCCAGCCCTGCCCCTTCTCCTCGGTGCGGCAGAGGACGCGGTCGCCAATGCCCAGCGCGCTCCTGCCGCGCTCGACCAGGCGCAGCCGCGGCGGGGGCGTCTCGGCGTGCCATTGTTCGGGCACGGCGAAGACGTTGCCGCTGTCGTCGACCTGGCTCACGCGAAGCACCGTCACCCTCGGTACGCCGCCGGCCTGGTGAAAGGCGCGGCCGCGCGAATGGTCGATCAGCCCCTCGTCCGCCATGTCGTTCAGCAGGCGCTTCAGGTCGATCTTGGCCTGTCCCGACAGGCCGAACGCACGCGCGATCTCGCGCTTCCCCGCCGGCTGGTCTGACGTGGCGATGAAGTCGAGGATCTGTTTGCGACTGGGCAGTCCGGCGGAGCGCTTGCGGGGCATGACGACGCCCTAAACGCGCCTAGCGAAGCTGGCTATCCTTGCTGCCGCGGCGGTTGATCGTCGAATGGACGACGGACTTGTCGCGCTCGGTCTGGCAGGCGACGCAAGTGCGCACGCCGGGCAGCGCCTCGCGGCGCTTCTTGGGAATAGGCTCGCCGCAATCGTCGCATTCCTCGGCGCTCTCGCCTTTCGGCGTAAGCGCGCGAGCGCGGACGACCGCGTCCTTCACGGTGTCTTCAATCTGCTGTTCGACCGCACCGTCGCGCGTCCATCCGCCGGCCATGAGCCTTTAACCTTCGTCATGCTGAACTTGTTTCAGCATCCATTTAGGAGACTGGCGGCGACCTTCAACAAAAATGGATCCTGAAACGAGTTCAGGATGACAGGAAAGAATGGTTCACACGAAGGCACGAAGATCACGAAGAGCACGATGAAGAGTGCGCCGCCTTAGCGTCCCTTCGTGTCCTTCGTGCCTTCGTGTGAATCCTATTTCTTCTCGTCCTTAGGCGGCGCGACGTACGGCTTGAACGCGCCCCCCGGCACGGCCGAGGCGACCGGGCTCTCGAACCCGTCCTTGCTCACCGACGAGACGCCGAACACCCAATCGTCGACGCGGATGTGCTCCAGAATAACGCTATATGGATCAGTGCAAGGTCCTCGCTCACAGGCACGAATTACGATTTCCCCTGGGCGCTCCCAGTTAGCGGCGTCGGTCCTCCGCTTGTAAATTAGATAAATCGAGGCTCCTCGCACGGGCGCCCAAGTGACCTTCGTATCCGTACTCACCGCTCCCTCAACCTTCGGCTCGGGCGGCGGCGGGGCGCTGGCGATGGCGGCGAGCGCGGCGACGTTCAGCTTCGTCATCTTGGCGAGATAGGCGAAATCGACATGGTCGATCGTGTCGCCGTAGCGGATGCCCTTCTCGGTCCGCAGATCCTGGTGCTGCCAGTTGTAATTCTCGACCGCGACGCTGATCCGCGCGGCGGGAAAGCCGAGCTGCAGGAATGGGATGTGATCGCCGCCGCGGCTGAAGCGGTCGGTGCGCCAGATCTGCCGCACGTCGAGCCCGATCTTCAGCCGGTCGGCGAGGCTGTCGAGAAAGCGCGAGATGTTGCGCGACGGCGAGTCATTCTCCCCGCCCAGGCTGTGGGTCTGCGCGGCGAGCTCATCCTGGCCCTGCGAGCGCGGTCCTTCGGATAGCACTCGCGCGTGCGTCGAATCGCAGACGCCGTCGGATGAGCATGTGTTGCCGATAATGTCGTTGTTGAGCACCGCGACGACGTTCCAGCCCTGCGCCTTGGCGTAATTGGCCAGCGTCTTGCCGCCATAGAGTCCCTGCTCCTCGCCCATCAGCGTCGCGTAGACGATCGTGCCCGGGAACTTGTGCTTGCTGAGCACGCGCGCGGCCTCGATCACCGCCGCAGTGCCCGATCCGTCGTCGTTGGCCCCAGGCGCGTCAGCTGTCGCGTTCATGGGGTCGGTGACCCGACTGTCGATATGTCCCTGAATGATCACCACGTCGTTGGGCCGCTCGGTGCCGCGCTGGATCGCGAACACGTCGGTGATCTTTGTCGGCGCCGGCAGCCGGTCGCCGCTGAACGTCTCGCTGGTCCGAGCGACAGTCAGGCAATTGCCGCACCCCGCCGAATAGCGGTTGAACTCCGACTCCGCCCAGTTGAGCGCCGCGCCGATCCCGCGTTTCGGGTCGGTCTGCGAGGAGAGCGTGTGGCGTGTGCCGAAGCTCACCAACGTTTCGATCGTATGACGAAGCTGCGCGCGATCATCGCGCCCGTCAGCCAGGTACAGCTGCGCCACACGATCGAAACATTGGTGAGCTTCGGCACCCGACACACCTTGTCGTCGCAGACAGATCCCAAGCGCGGGAGCGGCGCGGCGC
>JBKPOR010000162.1:0-11071 GCA_046765675.1 Pseudomonadota bacterium | reverse complement strand
TCGTCAGCGTCGCCAAGATCGAGGAGAGCGACGAAGAAGAGATCGACATCGAGGGCGGCGACGAGATCGCCCCGGAGGAAGGGGCCGTTATCGGTGAAAGCGAGCGTGAGAAGCCCGCCGATCCGGAGCAGGAATAGAACGTCCAGCGCGGACTAGTCTGCGACGAACAGCGGCACCGGGCTGCCCCGGCTCGCGTTCTCCAAAGCACAGGCTCGAGGAGGTTCGTCTATGCCACTTCCCCATAATGCGTTGGTACTGGTCGCCGATGGGCGAAAAATGCTGTTTTTCCGCAATCACGGTGACGAAGATCAAATCGACCTCAGGACCGAAGCCCATGATGCGCGCTTCGACGCCAAGGACCGGGAGATCAAGACTGACGCGCCGGGGGCAACGAGGCAAAGCTTCGGTTACGGCCGTTCAACCTACGAAGAAACCGATTTCAAGCAGCAAGAAGAGGACCGGTGGATCAAGGACGCTGCTGACGAGCTGAAGACCCGCGCGTTGCGAAACGACTTCGACGATCTGGCGATCGTTGCCCCGCCCAAGGCGCTCGGCGTCCTTAAGAAATGCCTGCACAAGGAAGTCGAGAAGCGCATTGTCTGCACGGTGAACAAAGAGATGAGCGGACGGCCCATCCCGGACATCGAAGAGCTTTTGAACGGGCACACCCGGGCGGCGGAGCTTCCCGCCGTTTGATGAGACCGGTGTGTATTACTAACCTATAGCACACTAGACCATTGTCGGTTTTCCGACACTCCGCGTACACAATTGTGTTTCCGCGCTTTTTTCATCTGGCACGGTTCTTGAGATGACTCCCGCGCAGCACCCCCCGCTGCGAGTAAAAGGGAGAATTCAATATGATTATGGCAACCGTGGTTGCGGTCGCGCTAGGCCTTGCGCCAGTCAACGAAAGCCAGGCCTCTGAGACAGTCAGCGGCGATTATTCGAAGGCGATTGGTCTCTACAGCCAGACCGTCGACCGCCGCGGAACGAGTCACGTGCGTGGAATCGACTCACGCGGCGTTCCCTACGAGGTCGTGGTCGACAAGCGCGGATATGTTGAAGCAACCGTAGGCGACCGCGTGGTGAGCTTCCGGGTACGGGACGCTGGCTGACCCTGAGCAACTGGAAACCAGGCCCGGCCGTTGCGCGGCCGGGCCAATCCTAGCAATCAGCCGCGTTCCCCACGCTGGCCCATGGGTAGCGGCGGCGGAGGCGGAGGCAAGGGCGTGACGTTGAGCATTTGCGCCTGGCTGAGGTGCATCTGGATCGTCGGAATGGCCTGTCCCGCCGCGGCCCTGACTGCCGGTGCATCGCCCATGGCCGCATAGTTCTGGAACAGTCCGAGTGCCTGCTGGTGGCCGCTGATCTGTGCGCTCTTATAGGCCATGTCGAAATTCGCACCGCCCCCCGATGCCCGCAACTGGTCCAACACCGCTTGCTGCTCAGGAAGCAGGGCCGGAGCCGGCGGAGTCAGCCCAGCGGCCGTCGCTGCCCCGGCGAGGGCCTGGCTCAACCGGGCGTGGTCGGAAATCATCATGTTCGCGAAGTTTCGTACAGCCGAGTTCTGCGACATCTGCAGGGCCAGCTGGCTCGACTGGATTTCGAACTGGTCGCCGCTGGCGGCATGGGCCAGGAAGCCGGGCGCCATTAGAAGGTTATTGAAGTCAACCGCCGGTGGAGGCGGCGGCGGAGGTGGCGCGGCGGTTTGACAACCGGCGAGGAGCGCGGCGCCGGCAATCATGATTGCCACTTTCGTCATGGCTTTTCGTCCTTCCCAATGCATTTGTTGCGGCAGGGTAACTGGGTTAGCGCCTGCGCGGTTCCTCTAGTTGATCAATTGCTGTTCAAGTGAAGAGATGGCGCACGTCTGCATCGGGCGAGACCGCATCTAGCAATAGGGTCCGGTGACATCTTCCCGGATCCCGCTCCATGCATAGAAGCGCGCTCGGCTTTTCGCGGGCAAGTTCGAGCATCAGTGCCGATTGCGCAATCGCCTCGGGCAGCTCGAGCTGGCCGCTGTAAATTCGCTCCAGGTCCTTCTGGCGACCAGCCCGCGCGGCGGTTCTTCCCTCGGACGGAGTACCGAGCGCCTTCAGGTGAACATATTCGATCCCGGCTTCCTCAAGCGCAGCCTTGAGCGGCGACTTGGAAAACCCAGGGCGGCGCGACAGCGGCAGCGCGCGCACGTCGATCACCCGCTCCACTCCGGCTTGTTGAAGCGCGGCGAGAAACTCGCCGACCGTCGCGCCCTCATAACCGATGGTGAAGATGCGCATGGGCGCTGGATAGCGCGGACGAGCCAGACTAACAGCCCCGCATGAGTTTCGACATCCACATCGTCGGCGGCGGGCTCGCCGGAAGCGAAGCGGCGTGGCAGCTCGCCGAGACTGGCCTGCGCGTGCGTCTCAGCGAAATGCGCGGTGGCGGTGATACGACTCCGGCGCACGAGACCGATCGCCTCGCGGAGATGGTCTGCTCCAACAGTTTCCGCTCGGACGATGCCGAGCACAATGCCGTCGGCCTGCTCCACCAGGAGATGCGCGAGCTGGGTTCGCTGATCATTCGAGCCGGCGACGAACACCGCGTACCCGCGGGCTCCGCTCTCGCCGTCGACCGCGACAACTTTGCCGCCGAGGTTACGCGCGCGATAGAACAGCATCCGAACGTCACCGTCGTGCGGGAGCGGATCGACGCGCTTCCCAATCACGCGACAATCATCGCCACCGGTCCGCTGACCGGCTCGAAGCTGGCCGAAGCCATCGCCGCCGAAACCGGCCAGGGCGCCCTCGCCTTCTTCGACGCCATTGCGCCGATCGTCCACCGCGACAGTATCGACATGGACGTAGCCTGGATGGCGGCCAGATGGGATCGCGGTTCGAGTGAGGGGGGCGGCAAGGATTACGTCAATTGCCCGCTCGACAAGGCGCAATACGAAGCCTTCGTCCAGGCGCTGATCGACGGCGAGAAGATGCCCTTCCATGATTGGGAGAAGGAGACCCCTTACTTCGAAGGATGCATGCCGATCGAAGTGATGGTCGAGCGCGGTCCCGAGACTCTGCGCCACGGGCCGATGAAACCGATTGGCCTCGACAATCCGCGAACCGGCCGCTGGCCTTATGCCGTCGTCCAGCTGCGCCAGGACAACAAGCTCGGCACTTTGTGGAACATGGTCGGCTTCCAGACCAAGCTGAAGCACGGCGAGCAGGTGCGGATATTTCGGACCATTCCGGGGCTCGAGAATGCCGAGTTTGCCCGCCTCGGCGGGATCCACCGCAACAGCTTCATCAACTCCCCGCGCCTGCTGGACAGTGAGCTCCGCCTGAAGTCGAAGCCCAACATCCGCTTTGCCGGGCAGATCACGGGTTGCGAGGGATATGTCGAAAGCGCCGCCGTCGGGATTCTTGCAGCGCGTTTCGCGGCGGCCGAGCTGCGCGGCGATGACCTCGTCCCACCTCCGCCGGAAACGGCGATCGGCGCACTGCTCGCCCACATCACCGGCGGCGCCGATGCCGAGACGTTCCAGCCGATGAACGTCAACTTCGGCCTGATGCCTCCGCTCGCCGGCCGCCTCAAACGCGCCGATCGGAAGAAGGCCTATACCGATCGTGCGCGGACTGCGCTTGCTGAGTGGCTGGAGCGGATGTGGGAACCCGCGCTAGCCTAGCACCCGCATTTAACGGGATGCTTCGGCGGCGGCGGGGCGGTGAGCGCATATTCGGCCGGGGTCAGCCAGCCCGACCGGTCTTTGTCCGCGCCTCGGAACTTCTCGATCGACTTCGATGCCCATTCGTCGAAAGACAATGAACCGTTTCCGTTCGAATCGAGCTTCGCGAACGCCTTGCGCCTGGCACCGAACACTTCTTCGGCCTCGATCCGCCCATCCTTATTCTTGTCCGTACGGCTGAAGCGCCTTTCTTCGCGACTCTTCGGATCCGCCTCGGGCGCGCGGAGCGGCCCCGCCGGAGTCAGGAGCGCACTTGCCGACCGCGGTCTGGGAGCGGAGGGAATAGGAGGGCCCTGCTCGGCATGGGACTGCCACAGGAAAAAGGCGCCCGTCAGAAGCAGGAAACAGGCCGCAGCGCCGGCGAGGAAACGCGCCATGAAAATCTCCTTCAAGGGAGATTCGGCACGCCCGTACCCTCCGTTTCGGAGGCGTATCTGTCAACTGCCGGGAAAGGTGCCCAGATAGCGGTGGCGAAGCGCGGTCAGTCCGCGACGAAAGCTGCCCCGCGGACGAACGTCGTGAGCGGAAAGAGCCGCAAGCAACGTCAGCGGACGAACGGCAGCCGGCGCCCGGCAGGGAGTCAACGCCGCTGCTTCGCGCAACAGTATATTGCGAATATCGGAATCGCTGCAGTGAACGGCGGCGTCGACGAGCGACCAAAGCTCGCCGGCAGTTTCAGAATCTGATGGACGCGCTCCAAGCAGCCGTGCACCGATCCCGAACAGGATCCGCCCGCGCAGTTTCAGGCCGCTGACTTGCTCGTGGTCCCACGGGAACGGCTGCAGCAACGGCAGCCAGGCGTCCTCCAGCCTCGATAGCTCACTACCGGTGATTCCGCGCGACAGGAGTTCGCTCGCGACCGCCTGGAGCCGGGGCTCGGCCGGGGCGTCTTTCCCCAAATCCAAATCCTCGAGCCGCTCGCGCCACCAGGCGAGCCGGATCGCTCCAAGATTCGGGTCGGTGCTGGTCGCGACCACATCAGCGAATGCGAAATCGAGATTCCACAGCGCGTTGAAAGCGGGGCGGACCGGCACCGGCAGCTGTCGAAGCGCGACTTCGCGATCGAAATCCAGCCGCCGCTCAGCGATACGCGACGGCCTTCACCGCTTCGACCACATCGGCTGCCTTAATCAGCGCCAGCTTTTCGAGATTCGCGGCATAGGGCAGCGGCACATCGACATCTGTCACCCGCATCACGGGAGCGTCGAGGTCGTCAAAGCCCTCGGTCATCGCGATGGCGATGATCTCCGAGCTGATCGAGCAGACCGGCCAGCCTTCCTCCACCACGACCATGCGGTTGGTGCGCTTCAGGCTCTCCAGCATCGTCGCCTTGTCGAGCGGCCGCAGGGTGCGAAGGTCGATGACCTCGGCGTTGATCCCCTGCCCCATCAACTCCTGCGCGGCCTCGAGCGCCACCCCGACACCGATCGAGTAGCTGACGATCGTCACGTCCTTGCCCGGACGAACGATCCGCGCCTTGCCGATGGGAAGAACATAATCGTCCAGCTGCGGAACGTCGAAATGCTGGCCGTAGAGCAGCTCGTTTTCGAGGAACACGACCGGATCGTCGCTGCGGATCGCGGCCTTGAGCAGGCCCTTCGCGTCGGCCGCGCTGTAGGGGCAGATCACGATCAAGCCGGGCACGTGAGCATACCAGCTGCCGTAATTCTGGCTGTGCTGGGCCGCCACCCGCGCTGCCGCGCCGTTGGGGCCGCGGAACACGATCGGGCAGCGCATCTGTCCGCCCGACATGTAATTGGTCTTGGCCGCTGAATTGATGATGTGGTCAATGGCCTGCATCGCGAAGTTGAAGGTCATGAACTCGACGATCGGCCTCAGCCCGCCCATCGCCGCGCCGGTGCCCAGCCCCGCGAAGCCATATTCGGTGATCGGAGTATCGACGACGCGCCTGGCCCCGAATTCCTGCAGCAGGTTTTGAGTGACCTTGTACGCGCCCTGATACTCGGCGACTTCTTCGCCCATTACGAATACGCGATCGTCGCGCCGCATCTCCTCGGCCATGGCATCGCGGAGCGCCTCGCGGACGGTCAAGGTGACCAGTGGGGTGCCCTCGGGCATCTCCGGATCGTCGCGGGTCGCGGCGACATCGGCGACGAGCTCGCGCGCGGCGGTTTCCATGAGGTGCGGGGTCGGCTGTTCGGATTCGGGCGCAGGTACGGCGGGATTCTTTTCAGCCTCTTGCTTGGATTCCGGTTTAGTGTCGGTAGCTGGTGCCGGAGGCGTGTCGCTCACCTGCTCGCCTTCGCCGGCCAGGATCGCGATCGGCTGGCCGACTTTCACCCCGTCAGTTCCTTCGGGCACCAGGATCTTGGCGATCTTGCCCTCGTCTACCGCTTCGAACTCCATCGTCGCTTTGTCGGTTTCGATCTCGGCGAGGATGTCGCCCGACTTCACCTGGTCGCCCTCCTTCACCAGCCATTTGGCGAGCGTGCCTTCCTCCATGGTCGGGGACAGCGCGGGCATCTTGAGCTCCGTCGCCATCAGTAGCTCCCCACCAACACGTCGGTGTAAAGCTCGGCCGCCTCGGGTTCCGGCGCATCCTCAGCGTACTTCGCAGCTTCGACGACGATATCCTTGATTTCCTTGTCGATCGCCTTCAGCTCGTCCTCCTTGACCCCGAGTTTCTCGAGCTCCTTGGCGGCATGGTCGATGGGGTCGTTATGCTCGCGCACACCCTGCACCTCCTCGCGCGTCCGGTAGCGCGCCGGGTCCGACATCGAATGGCCGCGGTAGCGATAGGTCAGGAACTCGATGAGGATCGGGCCCTTCCCGCTCCTGGTCCACTCCAGCGCGACGTCGGCCGCGCCCCGGACCGCTAGAACGTCCATTCCATCGACCTGCAGACCGGCAATCCGGTGCGCTTCGCCGCGGCGATACAGCAACGGCTCTGACGACGAGCGAGCGATCGACGTCCCCATCGCATATTTGTTGTTCTCGACGACGTAGATGACGGGCAGGTCCCACAGCTTGGCCATGTTGAAGGCTTCGTAGACCTGGCCCTGGTTGACCGCGCCGTCGCCCATGTAGGTCAGGCAGACGCCGCCATCCTCGGCATATTTGTGCTTGAATGCGAGGCCCGTTCCGAGCGGCACCTGGGCGCCGACGATCCCGTGCCCGCCGTAAAAGCCGTGGTCGACGCTGAACATGTGCATCGAGCCACCCTTGCCCTTGGAAATTCCTGCTGCGCGGCCGGTGAGCTCGGCCATGATGACCTTGGGGTCGATCCCGTAAGCGAGCATGTGGCCGTGATCGCGGTAACCGGTGATGACGCTGTCCTTGCCGACCGTCATCGCGCTCTGCAGCCCGACCGCGACCGCTTCCTGGCCGATGTAGAGGTGGCAGAAGCCGCCGATCAGGCCGAGCCCGTAGAGTTGCCCTGCGCGCTCCTCGAAACGTCGGATGAGCAGCATCTCGCGATAGATCTGCAGAAGCTCGTCCTTCGACGCCTTCCAGCGCTTGGGCTGCGGTGGGCGTTCAATCTGGGGTGACTGCTGGGCGGAAGGAACAGCAGCTTTCTTGGCGGTTCGCGCCACGGCGTTCTCTCATCAGTTGGAAGCGGCCCGCCTATAGGCAGGGCTTCGGAAAGCGGCAATCCTTCGACCTGCTCAGGAGAGCCTAGTCGCCGGCGACGAAGCTCGTCATGACCCATCGCCCACCGCGTTTCTCGAAGCCGGCGCGATAGTCGAGTGCGCTGCGGACGGCGGACAGACGAACGTAACCCGATCGGCCGTCAGTCAGTCGCGCATGAAGCCAGCCTTCTGGAACGATTTCAGGCTCATCATCCAGGATCTCAACGAGCACATGATGGTCGAGCGCCATTATGAGCGGCGCGGTATCGTCCGGGCTGCTTCGAAATGCCGCAGCTTTCAGTATCGCGACGAACGGCGGGAGGCCCAATCCATAGTCCGATAACCTGGTGAAATTGCCTGGCGCGATCCGCTGGCGATCATATTTCTCACAGCCGAGATTCAATACCGCGGTCAATTCATGCCACAATTCACTGTCGGCTGGCCGGTCAAGCG
Organism: Pseudomonadota bacterium; assembly: GCA_046765675.1. Classification (GTDB taxonomy): domain Bacteria; phylum Pseudomonadota; class Alphaproteobacteria; order Sphingomonadales; family Sphingomonadaceae; genus Sphingomicrobium. The sequence continues at coordinate 3,301 of JBKPOR010000162.1, read as the reverse complement.
CCCATTTGTGCGCGAATCCTGGCCAGCCATCTTCATCGCCGAAGCTGTACTTAATGTTCGGCGCCACCAGTGCACGCAGGCCGCTTACCTCTTTGCGTGAAACCGCGCGCAAAAGACGCGCGCGATATTCGACAAAAGTGCGGTCGTCACCGCATTGGTCGATCGGCGGCGCTTGCTCCGGCTCGGCGTGGGCGGCCTGCATGGCAGCAATCAGAAGCCAGATCCCCATGTCCATCTGTGTGCTTGAAGCGCCGATCGCCGCCTATCGAAAAACCAAGACGCTTTCTTATTCGAGCGGGACGATGACCTCATCCTGGCGGACGAGCCCGAGATCCTTGCGTACCAGCTCGTCGGCCATGTCGGGATCGGCCTTCCTCGGATCGAGCAAGGCCGAATGGTGCTTGAGCTGCGCTTTCTCCTGCTGAAGCTGCACGAGCTCCGCCTGCCGTTCCTTAAGGGCGCGATGGTAGCCGCCCCAGGCGAGCAAGCCGTTCGGACCGGCAATCGCATGGCCCGCGAACGTGCCGACGACGAGCAGCGCCAGCGCCGGCATTGCCGAGCGGCGGATCAGCCCCAGACTGCGGTTCGCTGCACCCATGACCCCTAAGAAGAATCACGAAGACGTCATGAAGGCAAGCAGAAACGAATGTTTTGGTGGATAATTCGCGGATAAGTGGTGGATAAGCTTGTGAATCAGCTGGGATTATAAGCCTTGATCGCCGCTCGCCCCGGATAGCGGGCCGCCGCTCCGAGCTCTTCCTCGATTCTCAGCAGCTGATTGTATTTCGCGGTTCGGTCCGACCGCGCAAGGCTCCCCGTCTTGATCTGGCCGCAGCTCAGCGCAACGGCGAGGTCGGCGATGCTCGAATCCTCTGTCTCGCCCGAACGGTGCGACATTACAGCGGTATAGCCGTTCCTGTGGGCGAGCCGCACCGCGTCGATCGTCTCGGTGAGCGTCCCGATCTGATTGACCTTGATCAGGATCGAATTGGCGAGGCCGTGATCGATCCCCCACTGCAAACGCGTCACGTTCGTCACGAAGGCATCGTCGCCGACCAGCTGCACCCTGCTGCCGAGCGTGTCGGTCAGCGCCTTCCAGCCCGTAGCGTCGTCCTCGGCCATGCCGTCCTCGATCGACGCGATTGGATAGTCGGATGCCAGGCCGGCAAGGAACTCCGCATTCTCCGCGGGTGAGAGCGTCTTCCCCTCGCCCTCCATGCGGTAGGCGCCTTCCTTGAAATACTCGCTCGCGGCGCAATCGAGCGCGAGGAGCACGTCGCCGCCGAGCCTGTAGCCGGCGGCACTGACCGCTTTCTCAATGAAATCCAGCGCTTCTCTCGAGTTCCTGATCGCTGGAGCGAACCCACCCTCGTCCCCGACCGCCGTCGACAGTCCGGCCGAATGCAGCGCCGCTTTCAGCGCGTGAAAAACCTCCGCCCCGCACCGCAATGCCTCGGCGAAGTTCGGTGCGCCGACCGGCATCACCATGAATTCCTGGAAGTCGATGCCATTATCAGCATGCACTCCGCCATTCAGGATATTCATCTGCGGCACCGGCAGCAGGTTCGCCTCAACGCCACCCACATAACGGTAGACCGGCATCCCTCCCGCCGCCGCGGCCGCCTTGGCTGTCGCGAGGCTCACTCCGAGAATCGCATTGGCGCCGAGGCGGCCTTTGTTCTCCGTCCCATCAAGCGCGATCATCGCCCGGTCGAGCCCCTCCTGATCCTCCGCGTCACGGCCGGCGATGGCGCCGGCGATCTCGCCATTGACGTTGGCAACAGCCTTGCCGACGCCCTTGCCGCCCCACCGGCCCTTGTCTCCGTCCCTGAGCTCGACCGCCTCGTGAACGCCGGTGGAGGCGCCCGACGGCACGGCAGCCCGGCCCAGGCTTCCGTCGTCGAGCCGAACATCGACCTCGATCGTTGGGTTGCCGCGGCTGTCGAGGATCTGGCGCGCGCGGACGGCGGCAATTCGCGTCATGGGTGACCTTGTTTCGTAACTGGAACGAGCCATATCGGCCCAAGGTCCTAATAAGCAGCGCGCCCGGACGTGCAACATTCGGCCCGACGCGCAGGAACGAAGGCCACCGGCTTATGGTTGAAGCCGGAAGAGGAGGTATGGGTTATGGTCGACGACAGGACCGCGGATTTACCGGAAGGAACGGATAAAGTGATCCAGGGCGCATCCGGCCACTCTACGAATACTTTGGTTGCGGAGCCTTCACCCGTCGGCGACACCGACAAGGGACTCACCGACCGAATTCGTCGCGGCACGGAAAATCTTTCGAATCAGGCGGGCGAAAAGGCGCGTGGGCTGGTCGGCCAAGGCCTCGAGCGGTCGGCCGAAGCCTTGGGCAATGTCGCCAAGCTGGTGGGAGACACCGCTCCGGGTATCGAGGAGCGACTTGGCCCCGATTATGGCGATTTCGCGAGGCGCACCGCGACGGCGATCGAGAGCGCGGCGAACGCCCTGGCCGAAAAGGATCCAGACGAGCTGATCGACGATACGCGGGAGTTCGTCCGCAACTCGCCAGGAATCGCGCTTGCCGGCGCTGCGGTCGTCGGTTTCGTCCTTGCCCGGCTGTTCAGGACCGGCCTCGCGAAAGATGAGGACGATGACGACGATGAGGATTGATGCTCAAGCGGACTGACCAGGCCGGGCAACCGCCCGAGCGCAAGGACGCCGACGAGCGGCCGATCGGGGAGCTGCTCCACGAGCTCGTCGAGGAAGGCAAGGCGTACGCCAAGGCCGAAATCGATGTCCTGAAGGCGATCGCCGCCGCCAAGGGAAAAGCGCTAATCTTCCCGGCAATCCTGTTCGGGACCGCATTCATTCTTGCGCTCGCGGCAGTGACCGCCCTCGCGGTGGGAGTGGTCATCGCGCTCGCGAAATTCGTCGGCCCCGTTGCCGCGGGATTGATCGGCATGCTGATCTTTGCCGTCATCGCCGGTGGATGCGGCTGGTATGGATCCGAGCGCCTGAGGCGCGACTTGTGAAAGACAGTAGCGAAATCGCCGCGCTGAAGATCGAGGCGGAGCGACGCCGGGCGAGCCTCATGGCCAGCGCCGATCAAATTCAGCAGCGGCTCAGCCCGAAGCGCCTGACGAGCGACGCGTGGCAAGGCGCCAAGGACAAGGGCGCCGACCTGGCCGAAAACGCGGTCGACGCGGTTCGCTCGCGGCCACTTGCGGCAGGCGGAGTGGTGGCTGCGATCACCTTGTTCCTCGCCCGGGAGCCATTGATGGACCTCGCCGGCAAGCTGGCGCACGGATTCACCGCGAAACGAGAAACGAAACGG
>JBKPOR010000161.1:0-3579 GCA_046765675.1 Pseudomonadota bacterium | reverse complement strand
TTCGGCTCGCGCCGGCGCAAGGTAAGCATCACCGCACAGACCGCGACGAATGCCGCCAGCGTTCCGGCGTTGGCGAGCGCCGCGATGGCGGTGAGCGGGATCAACCCAGCGAATACCGAGGTCACGATGGCCGTGAAGATCGTGATCCTGACCGGCGTTCCGCGTCTCGACACACGAGCGAGCGGGCTTGGCAGGAGCCCGTCACGCGCGACCGTGAAGAAGATCCGGCTTTGGCCGTAAAAGAAAGCGAGAATGACGGTCGGAAGCGCGATCACGGCGGACGCTCCGAGGACGCGCGCTGCCCACGGCTGTCCAATGTCGCGCAAGATCAGTGCCAGCGGCTCTGGGCTATTGGCAAAGCCGGAGTAAGCGACCGCTCCGATCGCGGCGACTGCGACGGCCATGTAGATGAGGACGCAGACGATCATCGACCCGACGATTCCGATGGCGAGGTCGCGGCTGGGATTCTTGGCCTCCTCGGCGGCCGTGGCGATCGCATCGAAACCGTAGAAAGCGAAGAAGATGATCGCTGCGGCGGCCATCACCCCGACCTCGCTTCCCGGCGGTCCGCTGCGCGGGAAGCCGAAGGGCATGAACGGGTCAAAATGCGATGCATTGAAGACCGGCAAGGCGACTGCAATGAACATCGCCAGCGCCACCATCTTGATCACCACCAGAATGGCGTTGAGCGTTGCGCTTTCGCGCGTTCCGGCGATGAGCAGGCCGGCAACCACCCAGATGATGAAGATTGCCGGAAGATTGAGGATTCCTCCGAGCTCCGGTCCCTGAACCAGCGCATCAGGCAATCCCAGGTGGATCGATTTCAGGAATCCGGCCGCATATCCTGACCAGCCGACGGCAACCGCGCTGACCACCAACGTATATTCGAGGATGAGGGCGACCCCGATCATCCATGCGATCAGCTCGCCGAACACCGCATAGCTATAGGTGTAAGCCGAACCCGCCTGGGGAATCATGGTCGCGACTTCCGCGTAGGCGAGCGCCGCACAGGCGCAAATTACGCCCGCGATGGCGAAGGACAGGATCACCGCCGGGCCTGCCTTGCCTGCGCCGACCCCGATAAGGGTCAGGATGCCCGTGCCGACGATCGCTCCGACGCCGAGCGCCACCAAGTGCGGCCACGACAGCGAGCGCGCGAGCCGGTGTTCCTCGGGGAGCAGTTCCGGAGCGGAGATGACCTTGCGGACGTTCCAGTTCTTCATGAGATGCGAGCCCTCCCCATCACCCCGGCCCTGAGCCGGGATCCGCCTGTTCTTGTCGCTTTGAAGGAGAAGGCGGATGCCGGGTCAAGGGCCGGCATGACGAATTAGTAATCCTTGCTGATCCGCACCGCAGCGTTCGACCGCCCGACGGTCGAAATGGTCGACAAGATCGAGAGCCAGCGCGTGATTTGATATTCGGCGCGCGTCGCCGAATAGCCCTGCCCGTCGGTGACGACTTCCACGAACAATTTGCGAGTGATGTACTTGCCTGCCGCGACGGCGGTCTTCTGGCCGGTGGCGACGTCGGCGGGGACAATGCGCAGCCGGTCGAGACCGATCGCCCGGCGCAAGCTGTTGATTGGATCGAGACTGCCCGAACCGCTCTGCAGGGCCGCCACCGCTGACGCCAGCTGAAGCGCCTCCGGCGCCGACAGGTTGGTGATCGAGGTCCCGAACAGGATCCGCGACAGAAGCTCGTCCTGCGGCAAGGCCGGGGTGCTCGCGAATGTGATTTCGGGCTTGAGCCCGGTTCCCCGCACGAGGACGCTTGCATCCAGGCCCTGCATCTGCGCCTCGGCGTGAATATCCAGGAGAGGATCCGGCGGGCTCTCGCCGCGGAAGCGGATGGTGCCACGGTCGAGCTTGAAGTTGCGCCCCGCGAAATCATAGTCGCCGCGCAGCAGCTCGGCCCGGCCTGTGAAGCGCGGCGCGTCGGCGTAGCCGCCGACATTGAGGTCGGTCGTCCAGCGGCTGCTGATCCCGAGGCCCGTCACCCTGAGATCCGAGCCGGCCACTTTCATGTCGAGTTTCCACGGATGAAGATCGTCGACTTGGATCACGTCCTCCGGATCGAGGCCCCGGTCACGGACCTGGAGTTGAGGGACGGCGGCCGCCGCGGTGGCGCGTCCGAGCTGGAACAGGCCCTTGTTGAGCCGGAGGTTGCCGGAGATCGTGCCGTTCCGGCCGTCCGACTTGATGCGCAGCGGTCCCGTGACCCGCGCCGCGATATCGTCGCGATTGAGCAAGAGAGCCTGGTTTGCGTTGAACGACAGGTTCAACGCCGTTCGGCCGCCGGTGAACGTAACCGAGCCCGAACCTGTCACCGACCCGCCGCCGGACGTCTGGCCCGTTATCTGAGAGAAGATGAGCTGCGGCCCCGAGAAGATCGCTTGAGCGGCAAGGTGATCGATCGCCATTCCGGTGACCGCGCTCTCAAGGCGTGCGTTGGCGGTCCTCAGCGAGCCTCGGATCGTGGGATCGGCCCATCGGCCGCCAATGTCGGCGCCCATTGCGATCGGGCCGGAAAGATCCAGCACTTCGCTTCCCGACAAGCGCCAGAGCGTGTCGGCGGGCCCCGCGTAGCGCAGCTGCGCGAACATCGGCGCGTTGAGGAGCTCGGCGACCAAAGGCCCGGCGCCAAGCGGCGCGAAACGGGCCTGAGCGCGGCCGATGATCGTGCTGCCGTTGCCCGCCACGGCACGGATCGCGGCCTGATTGCCGCCGACCGCCGCCACTACGGCAAGGTCGATCGGCTTGGACGCAAGAACCAGGCCCGCTCGGCTGAGTCCGCGCACCTTGAGGTCCAGGCGTCCATTGCGATTGCCCTTCCAGGCGTAATCGAGCCGCCCGGTCGCCGATCCGCTGAGATCGAGATTGGGCCACGCGAGGTCGAGCACTCCGAGCGGCATATGCTGGACCTGCGCGTGGACCTCCGGACGCGAACCGCTTCGGCCTGAGACGACGGCTGAACCGCCGGCGAAATCCAGGCTTGTCGGAGCGAGCGCCCAGCCATCGCCCGAGCGGGTGAATACTGCCGCCTGCTTGAGGACAAGCGGTTCGCGCTCGATCCGCCCGCTCCCGGTGACTCGGATCGTGTCCGGCGAAATGTCCGCGAGCGTCGAGAATGCGAATGCCGCTCCACGCCTGCCGGCAAAGGCCGCGCGCACCTGGCCCACACCGTTCACCAGCTTCGCGTTGGCGGTAAGCCGGGCCAAGGTCACACCGCTGGTCTCGACTCCTCGTGCATCCACCACTCCGTCGAGCGTGGTCCGGTCTTCGGCGAGGATTATGGTCCCGTCCGCCCGTCCGCTTCGAACCGAGAAGGCGCCGGGGAAGACGACTTTATTGCCGGCGAGGTGGGCGTCGATCCGTTGGGCGTCACCCGCCGGAGCGAAATCGAGCGTGCCGGCAATCGACCCGTTGGCAAGGATAAGGCGCCCGGTGAAACCGCCGGGATCCGAACGCAGGTCGCCGCTCGCGTGTGCCCCGCCGGCTTCGAGCGCGGCGATCGAGATCACAGAGCGGCCGCCCGCCGGCAGGAGGATCCGGCCGTTGCTCGTGAACGGGCCGAGCTTCG
>JBKPOR010000160.1:0-1335 GCA_046765675.1 Pseudomonadota bacterium | reverse complement strand
ATATGAGAAGGCGCGCGCTATTTGGAAGCGGCTAGCTCATGCTGCTCCTTCGTCCGATCAGCTCATTTTCGACCCCGGGTTCAAGGGCAGTGATGCGCCGCCGCCCTTCAACTGGACGCTTGCGTCGTCGACGGTCGGGCTTGCCGAGCGCCAGCCTGGCGGGCGCTTGCATGTGATTTACTACGGCCAGGAGGATGGGGTGCTCGCCGGCCAGCTTCTAGTGCTCGGACCGGGCCATTATCGGCTTGCGATGGGCGTTACAGGGGACCTTAGCCATTCCGGATCGCTGAGCTGGTCGGTGACCTGCGCCGTATCGAACACGACGTTGATTTCGCTCCGTCTGAGCGATTCCAAGCTCGCGTCCCGGGGCGTGACATTCGATGTTCCGGCGAACTGCCCGGCCCAACGGCTTGAGCTCGTCGCCAACCCCCCGGAGTTGCCGCAGCAAGCCGAGGTTACGGTTTCTGGCCTGAACCTCACTCGGGTGCCGGGGAATGGCTAGACGCCTGCGAGAGGGTGTCGCGCCCGCCTATCTTTTTGCCTGCCTGCTCCTGGGTGGAAGCGGACAGGGCATTTGGGCGAACATGGTACTGCAGCTCGTCGGGCTGGCCCTCATAGGCTGGGCCGCGCTCGTCACCGAGCCCGACCCTGTGCCGCGCGAACAGCGTCAATTGTTCTGGCTCGTCCTGCTGGCGCTCACCGTCGTCCTGGTGCAGCTGATTCCCTTGCCGCCCGGAGCCTGGAAGCAACTCGGCCCAAGGAGTGTGATCGCGGAGGGATATCGAATCCTCGGAATGCCGGATCCGAGCCTGCCTCTGTCAGTCGCTCCTTTTGAGTCGATATCGTCCTTGCTCTCCGTCATTCCGTTTCTTGCTATGCTGGCCGCCCTCCTGCGGCTCGGATGCCGGCCACTGCTCCTCGTCCTCGCGCTGGTGGCGGGAACGTTCGCCGGCATTCTTCTCGGCGCGATGCAAGTCAGCAGCCCGGACCCGCTGACCTCCCCCTGGTACCTTTACGAGGAGACCAACAACGGAGTCGCGACCGGCTTCTTCGCCAATGCCAATCACATGGCGGATTTGCTGGTCATCACCCTGCCGTTTCTCGCGGCCGTCCTGGCGCGTGCCGGACGCAGCGGCCGGAACGTCCAGCGCTATTCAGCTGCCGTCGCGCTGGTTTCCGGCGCGGCCCTCGTGATTGCCGTCGGCATTGCCCTTAGCGGGTCGCTCGCCGGCTATGGTCTGGCCATTCCGGTGCTCATCGCAAGCGCAATGATCATGCTTCCAACGCGCAGCGGAGCGCTTCGGTGGATGGCCGGTATTGCCGCAATCCTCATGA
>JBKPOR010000159.1:0-17834 GCA_046765675.1 Pseudomonadota bacterium | reverse complement strand
CCATTGGAGCGCTCGACGCCGCGTGTCGCAACGTCATCTGTGCACCGGTGAAAACAAATGCATGGTTTCTCGCGCACCTCTTGCGCGACGAAGCCGTGACGGCCGGAACTATGACGACGTCGCTTGTTGCTGCGCACGAGGCGGAGCTCACAATCCTGCCTGAGCCGAGCGATGAGCTGCTCGAAGCCGCTGCCGATAATCTGGCTTGGGCCGATGTGCCGCTCGAAGCGACAGCGTTCAATCGCGGCCTCCGAGGCTTCCGAGTGAACGCATCGCCAAGCCAGGATGTCCGGCTCCTCGTCAACGGACAAGCTCGCACAGTGAAAGCCACGTTGGATGCGGCTTCCGAATTCAACGATCGTGCCGCGCATTGGCCCTGGATCGGTCAATACTATTTCAGCGATGGTGCGGCGTTTAGGATCGCGCGTGACGAGCCGCGCGGCACTGGCACATCGCACGGCGTACACGACGGCGAAATCGAGGCGCCGATGCCGGGCAAGGTCACGTCGGTCGAGGTTTCCAACGATGAAAAAGTTGCCAAAGGGCAACGTTTGCTTACCTTGGAAGCGATGAAGATGGAGCATTCGCTGACCGCGCCGTTCGACGGCACGGTTGCCGACCTATCCGCCACCGCGGGCCAGCAGGTCAGCGAGGGGCAGATACTCGTGAAAATCTGCCCTCAGGCCGACGCCTAAGGCTTAAACGACGTGCTCGTTGTGGCCGTAAGCGAGGATCGTCATGAACCCGTGACGGTCCGGCGCGGTCGCCGCGGCCCCGCTCGCCGCGAACTTCTCGTTGGACGCTTCCTCGCAGCCGTAGGACAAGCCGGTGTCGCCCGATAGATCGACGACCCGGCAGCCGCTGACCTTGCCGGCCCCGTCGATCGCGAGCGCGAGCACCTTCTTGCCAAGCAATTTCTCGCCCTGCTGAATGGACGAATCGCCAGGCGCCTCACCCGGATTGAACCGCCGCTCGAACGTGATCGCGGTATAGCCGTCGCTCGTCGAAGCGGGCTGCGCGGACATGCTCCCGCCGACGACCTTGCAATCGGCTCCGGCCGCGGCTGCCCTGTTGGTCTGATACTGACAGCCCTGCGCTTCGCCGCCACCCGTCATCCTGATGGTCACCTTCTCCCACCAGGAATCCGACGGCAGTGGCGCCGCTGCGCTTGCAATTGCGGGAAGTGCGACAAGGCTAAGCGGAACGATCAAGCGGAGCACGACACATCTCCTTCTTCGCGCCCTGCTCCGCCGGCATGATTGCCGCCGCCACCTGCCCGCCAAACGTCTGAACGCGCTTTGGTGTCCTATGGCCTCGGAAGATGCGGGTCGTGCAGAGGGAGGGTTGGCGCCGAGGCGTCGCGTTCGCGCGCCGGTCCGAGGGCAGGAATCCAGCCCAAATAGAAATGGGGGCTGGCATTGCTGCCAGCCCCCACTGCGCCGAGCGAAGGATCTGCCGGTGTTCGTAACCTGGTTCCAGCAACCCGAAGGCCCCAAGAACCCGCTCTCGATCCTGGCTCACCAGCTCAGGCGTCGCTTTCCATCAAACAACTCCCTCTTGCGAGGAGCTAAACCGGTCTACCTGGTTCACGACCCGGAGGATCGCTGGCCTTTCAACCTGTTCAGCCTGACCCGAAGGTCAAAACCGTCCGATGTTCCGCGGCCCTTCTTGGGATGACCCCTACTATGTCCCGCTTTGCTCACCACGATCCACAAGGAACCGCGGGAGCCGCGTCGCACAACAGGAAGACATCTCTTCCGGCGCCTCTTCCCGGCTGGCCCCGCTTCCGCTCCCGAAAGAGCCTCAACATTGCCTGCCGGCGGAGATCGGATCTTTGGCCCTGCCGCCCTTCTAACCGTTGCCGGCTGTCTGAGAGGCCGGGACCGCCGTCCCGATCACCAAGTCACCTTGCACATGTCATCCGAGTCGCAAAAGCGAAAAATTTGGCAATAAGCCTGTGGATAACGGGGATATCGGGAACAACCGACGGAACTTTCGCGGAACCCCAATTCGGTGCGGCGATTCGGCCCCGCCAGCAGTCCTACTCGGTTGCCGTTCCGTTCCCCTCGGCTTACCTCGCTCAAGTGCCTGAAACGCCTGCCCTCACTCCCGAAGCGCCCTATCTCGCCGGCCTGAACCCTCCGCAGCGCGAGGCGGTCCTGACGACCGAGGGGCCGGTGCTCGTCCTCGCCGGCGCGGGTACTGGAAAGACCGCCGCGCTGACGGCCCGCCTCGCCCACCTCATCGCCAGCCGCAAAGCCTGGCCGAGCCAGGTCCTGGCCGTGACCTTCACCAACAAGGCCGCGCGCGAAATGAAGGGGCGGGTCGCGGCCCTGTCCGGCGGAGCGCTCGAAGGCATGCCATGGCTCGGAACATTCCATTCGGTTGCGGCGCGAATGCTCCGAAGCCATGCCGAGCTCGTCGGACTCCAGTCCAATTTCAATATCCTCGATACCGACGATCAGCTCCGGGTGATGAAGCAACTGATCAGCGCGGCCGGCCTCGACGAAAAGCGCTGGCCGGCCCGGCAGCTCGCGGGACTCATCGATCGCTGGAAGAATCGCGGCTGGACACCGAGCCAGGTCGATGCGGGCGAGTCCGACGCCTTTGCTGCGGGCCGCGGGGCCGATCTCTACACCCAGTACCAGGAGCGGCTGAAGACACTGAACGTCTGCGACTTCGGCGACCTGCTGCTTCATATGCTGGTGATCTTCCGCAAGCATGCCGACGTGCTCGGCAGCTATCGCGAGCGTTTCCGCTACATCCTGGTCGACGAATATCAGGACACCAACCAGGCGCAGTATGAATGGTTGAAGCTCCTTGCCGAACCGCGGCGCAATCTATGCTGCGTCGGCGATGACGACCAATCGATCTATTCCTGGCGCGGCGCCGAGGTGGCGAACATTCTCCGCTTCGAAAAGGATTTCCCGGGCGCCAAGCTAATCCGGCTCGAACAGAATTACCGTTCGACCAGCCACATCCTCGCCGCCGCCGACGGCCTCATCGCCCACAATGCAGGGCGGCTCGGCAAGACGCTTTGGACGGACGCCGGCGACGGCGAGAAGGTTCGAGCGATCGGCGTTTGGGATGGGCCCGAGGAGGCTCGCAGGATCGGTGAGGAGATCGAATCCCACCAGATCCGCGGTGGCTCGCTCGACGATGTTGCGATTCTCGTCCGTGCCCAGTTCCAGACCCGCGAGTTCGAAGAACGCTTCATCGCGATCGGCCTCAACTACCAGATCATCGGCGGCTTCCGCTTTTACGAGCGCGCCGAGATTCGCGATTCGATCGCCTACCTTCGTTTGATCCAACAACCCGCCGACGACCTCGCCTTCGAACGGATCGTCAACCAGCCGAAGCGCGGTCTCGGCGACAAAGCGATCGCCACCATTCATCGCCACGCTCGTGCAACGCAGAAGCCGTTGCTGATCGCCGCCGCCTCGATCCTCGGCACCGATGAGTTGACCCCGCAGGCCCGACGGTCGCTCGGAAATTTCGTCGCCGATATCGCGCGATGGCGGGAGATGGCGGCCACCCTGCCCCACCCCGAGCTTGCTCGGATCCTGCTCGATGAATCCGGCTATACGGCGATGCTTCAGGCCGACCGGTCTGCGGAGAGCGCCGGGCGCCTTGAAAACCTCTCCGAGCTCACACGCGCGATGGAAGACTATGAATCGCTCCAGGCGTTCCTCGAGCATGTCAGCCTGGTCATGGACAATGACGAAGCCCGGCAGGGCGACCGGGTCACGATCATGACCATCCACGCTGCCAAAGGCCTTGAATTCGACATCGTCTATCTGCCGGGATGGGAAGAAGGCGTCTTCCCGTCGCAACGCTCGCTCGACGAAGGCGGGCTTGCAGCGCTCGAAGAGGAACGGCGCCTGGCTTACGTCGCGATCACTCGCGCCCGCCGGAAGGCAACGGTCATGCACGCCGCGAACCGGCGTATCTACGGCCAGTGGACCAGCTCGATTCCCTCGCGCTTCCTCGCCGAGCTTCCGGACTCGAATATCGAGCAGGAAACGACGATGACGGGCGGCGAAAGCCTCTGGCGCGCCCAATGGTCAGAGCGCGCCGACCCCTTCGCCCATGTCGCCCGCCCGTCGCGCGGGCCAGGCTGGCAGCGGGCAACGCGCACCAGTTACAACCCCGAGCCGGCGCGAATCATCGAAGCTCGAGCGTCGGCGGTCAGTCTCGGGAACAAGGGCCGCGACGACCTCTCGCTCGGCCAGCGCGTGTTCCACGGCAAGTTCGGCTACGGCACCATCGCCGCCATCGAAGGCAACAAGCTCGAGATCGACTTTGAGAAGGCGGGGCGAAAGAAGGTGCTCGACAGCTTCGTCAGCGCGGGGTGAGGTCGGGGCGGCCCGCCTGAAACGAGCCGCCCTCCCCGCGCCGCGTTACGATTTGCTGGCGGTATACTTCGTCGTCGAGCCGTTCAGCTTGCTCTCGTAGGTAACGCTCATCTTGCCGTCCGCGCCCACGGTAGAGGTCGCAACTCCGGTGACTTTGCCGCCGCGATGGTAGGTCTCGCGAATACCGCCATCGACCTTCTCGACCGTCACGGTGGTACCGCCGATGTCGCCCTTGATGGGGGCCTCAGGCCCGCCGATCTTGGCCGAATAGCTCTGGCCCGCGGGCGAGCTCATGTTCAGCGTGTCGCCGGCGAGTTGATACGTCGTCGTCAGCCCCTCTTCGGTCATGCTGTTGTATTTTTCCGGCTTCCACGATCCCGAAATGGCGTGCGCGCCGGCGGGGACCGCAGCGACGCGGGTCTCCGTGAAATTGCCGGTTACCGGCTTGGCGTCAGGTGTGGAGCTGTCGGTGAACGAAACCGTCAGCGTGTTGCCGTCAGCGGAAACCGAATATTTGTTGTCGCCGACGACCTTGCCGCCCTTCTTGTCGGTCCGGGTGACGTTGTGGTCGTCGTCCGCCTTGATCGAGATTTCGTCGGCATAGGGCCGTCCAGTCACTGCGTGGAAGGCTCCGTCGGCCGCGACGGTCAGCGGCGGAGTGCACGTCGCGCAGTCGAACTTGCCGTCCTTGAGCAGAAGTTCGTCGGGCTTCTGGTTGATCTGGACGGTGGTGAGGTCGGCCTTCCAGGTGCCGTTGATCGCATCGGCGGCCGCGGCCGTGCTCGTCGCGTTGTTTCCGGAGGCCGGCTGCTGTTGGCAGGCAGAAAGTGCCAGCAATGATGCTGCGGCCAATGCCGTGATCGTCGTCTTGTACATGGACAACTCCCCGTTTTGATGCGGCGGCGCCGTCACTGAAACGGAGGCATGACGGTGTCGTCGCGCCGCGACTAATCGCCGCGAACAGCAATAGCAATAAACGAAAGTTTAGTGTCAGCCGCGACCGCTCGGCGGTCCCGGAATCGGTGTATCTTTCCTGATCGCAGTCCGGATCCACGGAATGATCGAGGTCCAGCTCAGCTCCTCGAACACTTCGATCCCTGCGAGATTGCCTCTCCGCCAGACGACTTCGCCCGGCGGGATATTCAGTCCCTCGACGAACACCGCGATATAGGTTCCGACCGGCGGCAGATCCTCGCCCTCGAGCTGCAGTCCGCCGGAAGAAATATTGCGCAGGACCGCGGATGACAGATTTTCGGCGAACTTCACGAAGACGTCGCACCTAATTTCGACGCGAGGCATGGCTCGACGCTCCACCGGCTGGCTGACCAGCTGACGGTTGAGAAGCGCGACCATGTCCACCGGCTCGTCGAAGGAAACGCCGAACTCGCCGCGCTCCGCCCAAGCGATGGTTCCGCTGGCGCGGTGGCCTGTGCCCAGTTCCACGGCGATCTGGTCGCCGGGAGCTTTTTTGAAATCGCCCCTCAGGGTGACGCCGCGGGCCGATATCTTGCGGATCGAGCATTCCCGCCGAATACCCGAATCATAGACGACGCCCGCGTCCAACGGGCCGATTTCGCCCGATGCCGACGTATCGTCGGGCCAGGGGAGACGATCTCCCACCACAAAGGTTGTGACCGAAGCGCATTCAGTCATTGGCGATCCCGACACGTGTGGCGCGAACATTGCCCCTTCGCGAGCTAACAAGTCGCTAACGCGCGAAGGAGCCGGTGCGTTGGACGGCCGAACCCGTTAAACCGATCGGATGTCCGACGCCAACCCGGCCTATGTCGTCCGCGACAATGCGGAAAAGCACCGCTTTGAGATCGATCTCGGCGATGGCTCCTTTGCTATAGCGCAATATAGATTGCCCGCCGGCAAGATCATATTCACCCACACAAAGGTGCCTCCGGCCCGTGAAGGGCGCGGGATCGGCACCCTGCTTGTCCGAACGGGGCTCAAGTCCGCTCGCGACCGCGGCCTGAAGGTCATCCCGATCTGCCCCTTCTTCGCCGCCTACATAAAAAAACATGCGGAGGAGCAGGATCTCCTCGACCATGCCTATCGCAAGATTCTCGGTGTCGACTAAGGTCTAGCGCTCCCTCTCCCGGCCGAGGGTCCAGCTCGGCGCATCGCTGGCCGGAAAAGATTCGAGGCTCGCCTCTTCGACTGCGTCGGCGATTTCGCTGAGATTCCGGGCTTTCTTGCGGCCTGGGCGCAGCCATCGGAAGAGCGCCAGAACGCTTCCGCCGGCAACTGCCGCGGCGACTAGCGGGCTCAGCTTCAGCTTCATGTCGCGCGCATTAGCACCGGGCGTTCCAGAATGCTTTAATCGAGCCTTACGGCGGCCAGCGGCCGCCCTCGAAAGCGTGCAATGCTGTTTTGCGGGAACCCGACTCGGCTGCCATGCATTTTCGCCGCAAAAGTCAACAGAAAAATTCAGGTGTGAAATGAAGCAGCTAGCCTACGCGCTTGCGCTGACGGGGTCGTGCGTTCTTGCGACTTCCGTGTCCTCAACTCCAGCCTTCGCGCTGGAAACGATCGAAGCCAGGATGGCGGCGAGCGATGTCGCGTCACGCGCCGCGATCGACATGATGGAAGTCTTTGGCTTCAAACAGCTGAAGCCCGGGCAATATCTGTGGCGCGACGTCCCGGCCAGCGCCGGTCCGGAGCGCGTCGTGATCAGCCTCACCGACCAGCTCGCTTATTTGTACCGAGGCGACGCCTTGATGGCCGTGGCGACCATTTCGACCGGGATAGAAGGGCGCGACACGCCGACCGGTATTTTCGCGGTGCTCGATAAGAGGCCGTTCTATCGGTCCAAGAAATACGACAATGCGCCGATGCCGTGGATGCAGCGGATCGACCAATATGGCGTCGCACTCCATGCAGGGTACAATCCTGGCCATCCCGCTTCGCACGGCTGCATTCGCCTGCCCGCAGCGTTCGCAAAGAAATTGTACGGCGTCACCGGGGTCGGAACTCCGGTCTACATCGGGGCGTGAGCCAGTGTGCGGCCCCGCCAGGGCGCCCCGATGCGGCGCATCCGTTTACCAAGAGTCGTCATCCTATCTGAACCCGCTGCTGCGACAATTCTCGCCACGGCAACGCTCTGATCGATCGAGAATTGACGTTATGAGACGGTTACTTGCGGGCGCCGCTTGGGCGACGCTTATGATCTTCGGTGCCCCAGCTACGGCGGCAACCACGCCAGGTGCGCCGGGCGTGGCCCAGCCGTTCGCGATGTTTGGTAACCCCGCCGTCGACTCCTTCTATGCGTCGCGCAACAGCGGTCCGTTATGGCTCGCCGACGGGCCCGACAGCGACGCCGCCAGCCAACTCATCCAAATTCTCAGGCGCTCGTCGATAGAGGGCTATGCCGATGGGCCGGCCATCGCGTCCCAGGCCGAGGCCTTGCTGGCTCGGGCAGAGACCGGCGATCAATCTTCGCTGCTGGAAGCCGACCGCCTGCTCTCGAACGGCTGGGTCCATTATGTGGCGCTTTTGCGCCGCCCACCCGCCGGAATGACCTATGCCGAGCAATGGATCGCTCCACCCGCCCGGACTCCGAAAGAGGAGCTCCTGCTCGCAGCGGCCGCTCGATCGCTCACCGAGTATCTTCGGTCGGTTTCGGCGGTAAATCCCTTCTATTCCTCGCTCAGAGACGTAGCCTGGTCAGAGCTTCAGTCGGCCGGAGCGCCACCCGACCCGAGGCTGGCGGCCAGCCTGGAGCGAGTTCGGGTCTTCCCGGCGAAGGGTCGATATGTCGTCGTCGACGCCGCGGGCGCACGACTCTGGATGGTCGAGGACGGCCGAGTAGTCGACTCGATGAAAGTAATCGTCGGGAAATCCACCAGCCAGACTCCGATGATCGCGAGCGTCATCCATTATGCGACGCTCAACCCCTATTGGAACGTGCCGCCGGATCTGGTCCGGAAGCTGATTGCCCACAATGTGCTTGCCCAGGGTCCCGGCTACCTGAAGGCGCATGATTACCAGTTGCTGTCTGATTTCGGCGATGATCCGCAGGTGATTTCGCCTAAGGACGTCGACTGGCAGGCGGTCGCCGACGGCAGCGCCACGGTGCGCGTCCGGCAGCTCCCGGGTCCCGGCAATTCGATGGGCCAGCTGAAATTCCCGTTTGCTAACGATGGCGGAATCTACCTCCACGACACGCCGAAAAAAGAGCTGTTCGCGGCTGACAGCCGCGACCTCAGCAACGGCTGCATCCGGCTGGAGGACGCCGGGCGCCTCGGACGTTGGCTGCTGGGCCGCGAACCGTCGACGAAGTCAGCCGAACCGGAACAGCAAGTGCTGCTGCCCAAGCCCGTTCCGGTCTACGTAACCTATCTCACGGCCCACGCGAAAGACGGTGAGCTCACATTGCTCGACGATGTCTACGGCCGCGATTCCCCGCCGACGCTGGCGGCCTTGCGCTAGCCGGCGACGACCGTCACCGGAATCTTCAAGTAACGCGACCCGTCCGGTTCGGCCGGCGGGAGCCGCCCGCCGCGGATGTTTACCTGGATCGCGGGATAGAGCAGCTTCGGCGCGCACAAGGTCGCATCGCGGGACCGCCGCATTTGAACGAAATCCTGCTCGGACTTGCCGCCGCCGACGTGAACGTTGCGGTCTGCCTCTTCGCCGACAGTAGTCTCCCAAGCAAAATCCTCCCTGCCCGGGGCCTTATAGTCGTGGCACATGAAGAGGCGCGTTTCCGGCGGAAGCGACAGGATGCGCCGGATCGATCGGTAAAGCTGTGCCGCATCGCCGCCGGGGAAATCGCACCGCGCCGTGCCGTAGTCGGGCATGAACAAGGTATCGCCGACAAACACCGCGTCGCCGATGCGGTAGCTGACGCAGGCCGGAGTGTGACCGGGGGTTGTCATCACCTCGAAGGCAAGCTCTCCCAAACAAACGGTCTCCCCATCAGTGAAGAGACGGTCAAAGTCACCATCTTCGAGATCTCGCGCGCCGAGCATCGGACCGAACACCGACTGCACGTCTAGAACGCCGCGACCGATGCCCACTTTTGCGCCGGTTCGCTCGCGGATCAGAGCGGCGGCCGACAAATGGTCGGCATGCACATGGGTTTCGAGGACCCAATCGATCCGCAGTCGCTGTTCGTCCGCAGCTGCAAGGATTCGGTCGGCTGAGCCGCTCGTGATGGCGCCGCTTGCTGGATCGAAGTCGAGCACCGGATCGATGATCGCCGCGGCCCGGGAGACGGGGTCGGACACAAGGTAACTGACGCTGTTGGTCGCCTCGTCGAAGAAGGCGGCGATTTCCGGTGCCCCCATGGGGCCCAGCTTACACGAGCTTCTGTTAGACCGCGACCTCGTCCATGGTCTTTAATTCGGGCTTTGGAATTCCCGATGCCCGGTAATCTGCGGTCAGTTCCTGCTTACGGGCCGCCAGCTGCTCGCCGAGCGAATCCAAGTCGAGATCCGCCTTGCGCGCCTGCGCGAACACGCCGTCGACCCTCTTCTCTTCTTCCTGGACGTGGTGCTCGATCTCTTCCTGGAGCACCTTCACCTTGGAATCGAAATACTCGTCGCTTTCGCCGGCCGCCGCATCGATCTCCGCGATAAGCAGCTTGGCAGCGTCATGCTCGACATAGCTTTCCTTAAGGAGGTCCTCGTCGACCTTTCCGTCGCATGCCGGATAGAAAATCTCTTCCTCGATCGCCGCGTGAACCGATAGCTCGAGGCAGATTTCGCGCGCCAGTTTCTCCTTCCTGCCTTCGCCGCTCGCCTTTTCGAAATCCGCAAACAGTTCCTCGACCTTGCGATGGTCGTCCTTCAAGAGTGCAATGGCATCGATGGGCTTGGACTCGGGCATGACTAGGCTCCTTCGGTTTTGTCGAAGGAAACCAACTGCATACCGAGGATGTTCCTGATCCGATGAATGATTCGAACGTCACCAAGCCGCTCTTCCTCGGAATCGATTGGAAGGGTCTCGGCTATCTCGTTTCGATCCTCAGCGTTTTTCTGCTTGGGGCGATCGCCTGGCCCAAAGCTGAAGATCCGACATGGCATTTGGCGGTGTTGATCGCGGGAATGGCGACATCGATCCTGGGCATGGCGTTCCGCTACAAGTCCCACCTCGATGAGCAGCGGGAACTCAGACGGACTGAAGCGAAAGCCGACGGCCGACGGCCCCGCGGCTAACCCCGATTCAGGCGCCGCCGGCCGGGCGCGCTGTCGCCGCTTCCGACCTCGGGCTCGGTTTCGAGCACGCTCGGGCCCTCGCCGCGCTTATCAAGCTCCATCCAGTCGCGGAACGGCAGGTGATAGATCATGTCCATCACCTCGAACTCGAGCCCGCCGGGTTGGCTGGTGTTGCTGTTCCAGAGCGCGACGACCCCGCTTTTCTTTGCCGGATCGAATAGGATCAGCGAGCGGTAACCGTTGATCCCGCCGCGGTGGCCGATGATGTGGTGTCCGGCATAATCATAGCTTCGCCAGCCAAAGCCGTACCAGGCGGTGCCGAGCCGCTCGAGAAACTTCCTGAGCCGGCCACGTTCGGTCGGAGTGACGACGTAGGGCGCGTGAATCGTATCCAGCACCCGGCCATCGAGCACGTCGGGCATTTCGCCCATTTGCGCCAGCATCCACAGCGTCATATCCTTAATGTTGCTGTTGATGCCGCCCGCTCCGGGGACCTTGTAATAAGTGTCGACCATCGGCAGCGGCCGCTTGCCCGTGCTGTGGGGCCTGGCCCAGCTGCGGTTGGATTCGAGGCCCGCCAGCGACACGCTTCCGCTGGTCATTCCGATCGGATTGAACAAATAGCGCTTGACCGCCTGCTCATAGGGCAAGCCGGTCGCCCGCGAGACCATCTCGCTCGACGCGTCGTAAGCGACGTTTTGGTAGGACCAGCAGGTGCCCGGCGGACAAGTGGCATTGAGCTCCGCAAGGGACGAGCGAAGGAAGCTCGGGTCCTGCCCTTCCTCTAGCTTGTTGTCATAAGCGTTGCGATAGAGGCCGAGGCGGTGCGACAACAGGTCGCCAACCGATGCGCGATATTCGTTGCCCTGGGGAAGCTTGAGATCTGGCGCGTAATTCGCGACCGGAGCCTTCAAATCGATTTTGCCCTGTTCGGAGAGCTTGGCGACCATCGTCGCCGCGACTCCCTTCGAAACCGACGCCCAGCGGAAGACCGTCTGCGGAGTGACCGGGTCGCCCGAACCCGCAAGCGTTTCGCCATAGCCGCTAAGGAAGGTGATCCGGCCGTTTTCGACCACTCCGACGGCAAGGCCGACCATCGTCGGTTTCGTCATCAGCCGCTTCAGCCGCTGATCGAGAATGCCATAATTGACGTCGCGACGGGATTCGGTCGAGAGGGCCGCCAGGCGCAGATGCGCCGGGGTCGGCGTCGCATCGTCAGTCGAATCGCTATGCGGGCGCGTTGCAAGGAGCGAAGCGCCCATCAGCAAGGCGACCGCGCCCAATGCGATTTTGACCGATGACTCCAAAAAATTCTCTCCCCGCCCGCTATCGGTGTGACGCGGCGGTCTCAATGCCTCAACTCCGGCCTTAACGCGGTTGCGACGAGGCGATTCTGCCGTGCGACGAACGGGCTTCTGGCCTTCGCGGTTCCGCTCCCCTAAAGGCGAAGCGCCAATGCAGTTCCTCAAGACGCTCTTCTGGGTGCTGGTCGCCGTCGTGGCCGTCCTGTTCGCCAGCTGGAATTGGCATCCAGTGACGGTGAACCTGTGGGCCAACCTCCAGGCCGACATCAAGCTTCCCGTTCTTTTGCTCGTGGCATTCCTGCTGGGCTGGCTTCCGACCTGGTTGATCCACCGCGCACGCATGTGGAACGCCCGACGGCGGATCGACGTCTACGAGAGGCAGCAGGCACAGCCCGTCACGTCACCGGAGCCAGTACCGGCCGATGATGGCGAGCCGGCGGCATGAAGCCCATTTTCGTCGCGATCGACACGCCGGACGTTCACCGGGCGGCCGCTCTGGCTCGCGCCGTTCTGGGTGTTGCCGGCGGAGTGAAGCTCGGCCTGGAATTCTTCTGCGCCAATGGTCACGAAGGCGTGCTTCGGATCGCCGAGCACGAACTTCCCATTTTCCTCGACCTCAAGCTCCACGACATTCCCAACACGGTCCAACAAGCCGTTAGGGCGCTTGCCCGCCTTGAGCCCGCTGTCCTCACCGTTCATGCCGCAGGCGGCAGAGCGATGCTCGCTGCCGCGAAAGCCGCTGCACCGCCTCAAACCAAGGTCGTAGCCGTGACCGTCCTCACGAGCCTTGATGCGGGCGACCTCGCCCAGGCCGGAGTTATCGGCAGCCCCGCCGAGCAGGTGCGGCGGCTCGCCGAGCTGGCGCGTGAAGCCGGAGTTGACGGCATCGTCTGTTCGGGCGCTGAAGTCGCGGCTGCGAAGGCCGACTGGCCCGACGGCTTCTTTGTCGTACCGGGCGTTCGCCCGGCGGGAGCCCAAATTGCCGACCAGAAACGAATCGTCACTCCTCGACAGGCCTTCGAAGACGGCGCATCGATCATTGTCATCGGCCGCCCGATTACTGCCGCCGACGATCCGGCCCGCGCGATTGCCGACATTGCGGCCGACCTTACGCAAACCCGAGAAGATGCGAGAATCTAGATGAGCTGGCTGAGCCGAGTCCGCAGCGGCATCCCGTTCCTTCCCAAGCGCCAGAGCGCCGAGAATCTTTGGCACAAATGTTCCAAATGCGGGACCATGGTTTTCTTGAAGGAGTGGGAGGAAAATTACAGCGTCTGCCCGCGCTGCGATTTCCACGACCGGATCGGCCCCAAGGCCCGTTTTGAACAATTGTTCGACGCTGCGAAATACGAGATCTTGGCCGCGCCCGAGGTCCGCGAAGATCCGCTGCGGTTCAAGGACAGCAAGCGCTATACGGAGCGCCTAAAAGCCGCGCGTTCGGCGACCAACGAGCGCGACGCGCTCATCAATGCCCGGGGGAGGATCGATGGGAATAAGGTCATCCTCGGGGTCCAGGATTTCGCGTTCATGGCCGGATCCATGGGTATCGCGGTTGGCGCTGCCTTCCTCGCCGGAGTGCACGCTGCAATCGCCGACCGCTGCCCGTACGTAATCTTCACGGCTTCCGGCGGAGCCCGAATGCAGGAAGCCGTACTGTCGCTCATGCAGCTTCCGCGAACCACGGTCGCTCTTCAGGAGCTCAGGGAAGCCGGTCTTCCTTACTTTGTCGTCCTCACGGACCCGACCACCGGTGGGGTGACCGCCTCCTACGCCATGCTCGGCGACGTCCAGCTCGCCGAACCCGGAGCTCTGATCGGCTTTGCCGGGCAGCGCGTGATCGAGCAGACTATAAGGGAGAAGCTTCCGGAAGGGTTTCAGCGCGCCGAATATCTCCTCGAACACGGCATCATCGACATGGTCGTGCCGCGATCCGAGCTGAAGGAGCGGCTGGCGCTGCTGATCTCCTATCTCTGCCCGAAGGCGAAGAAAGCGGCATGACCCTAAATCCTCCCCGGTACGGGGAGGGGGACCATCCGGAGCTGAAGGCGAAGGATGGTGGAGGGGGCTCACCGAGTCCCCGCTTCCACCGTGGGCCCCCTCCACCGTCCGCTTCGCGGCCGGTCTCCCTCCCCGTTCCGGGGAGGAATCATGGTTGACTTCGCCCGTTCCACCGACGCCGCCGTTCAAGCCCAGCTCGATCGGCTGGAAAGGCTGTCTCCGGCGGGCGATCGCCTCGGACTTGAGCGCATCTCCGCTCTGCTCGACCGCCTCAGCCGGCCGCAAGACCGACTCCCGCCGGTTTTCCACGTCGCTGGAACCAATGGAAAAGGCTCGACCTGCGCTTTCCTTCGTGCAGCGCTCGAAGAGTCCGGGCACCGCGTCCACGCCTTCACCAGCCCGCATCTCGTGCGATTCAACGAGCGTATCCGCATCTCCGGCCGGCTCATCAGCGACGAACAATTGGCGGACTTTCTGACGGAAATCCTGGATTCGAGCGAGGGCATCGAGCCAAGCTTTTTCGAAGCTGCGACCGCCGTAGCCTTTCTAGCCTTCGCCCGACATCCGGCCGACGCCTGCATCCTCGAGGTGGGACTCGGCGGCCGTCTCGACGCGACCAATGTCGTCGAGCGCCCGGCCGCCACGGGCATCGCTAGCCTCGCGCTCGATCATCAGCAGTTTCTCGGCCGGACGATCGCGGACATCGCCGGCGAAAAGGCCGGCATCGCCAAGCGCGGCGTCCCGCTCCTGACCCAGCTCTATCCGCCCGAGATCGGCTCGCGGATCTGGCAGGTCGCGCAAGACAAAGGCGCGCTTTGGTTGCCACGCGGCGGCGCCTGGGACGGTTCGGTTCGCAACGGCAAACTGCGCTATGTCGACAAGCTCGGCTCGCTCGACCTTCCTCTTCCGCGATTGCCGGGCAAGCATCAGGCGATGAATGCGGCGCTCGCCGTTGCCATGCTTCGCCACCAGGAGGCGCTCGACGTCGCGGAGACGTCGCTTCGCGAAGCGATGACCCACGTTGCCTGGCCCGCTCGGATGCAACGGCTGTCGGAGGGTCCGCTCGTTGACCGGCTTCCAAGCGGAAGCGAGCTGTGGCTCGATGGTGGGCACAATCCTTCGGCGGCGCGCGCCGTCGCGGAACTCGTCCAGCTGCGGTTGACCGACGATTTGCCGTTAGTGCTGCTGTTCGCGAGTCTCGGTACCAAAGATCCTGGACGGACGCTCTCACCGTTCCGCGGGCTCGCGGAGCAAGTCCTGACGCTGCCGATCAAGGGGCACGATCATCGCGATCCGCGCGATCTCGCCGACCTCGCCCGCTCGCTCGGCTTCCGGGCCCAACCGTATGACCGGCTCGAAGACGCGCTTGCCACCATCGCCGGGCCGGCCCGAATCCTGATCTTCGGTTCGCTATACCTGGCGGGCGAAGTGCTCGCGGCAAACGGCGAAATTCCGGACTAGGTCCTGAGACCGGTCAGCTCTTTCATCGCCCAATCGTACATCCGCCCCTCCGACGCGCGGGTGTGGCGGTCGACAAATTTCAATCTTTGCTCGACTTCTTCGAGCACGCGCTGCGCTTCTCCGTGTCTGCCGACCTTGAGCAGAAGCGCAGCATAGCGGCATCGCGCCTCATCGCCTGCAAGGCGATCCATCACTTCGGAATAGAGTTCGAGCGCATCGTCGCTGCGCCCCATGTCTTCGAGGATTCGTGCCCGAAGGAGACTCGTCCGGTCGCGGTCCGATTGGCCAGTGACCTTCGGCAATCCGTCGAGCACCGACAGTGCTTCCTTTGGTTTGTCGTTGAAGAACAAGGATCGGGCGAGCTTCTCACCCGTGCGGAAATCCGGCCGCGGCCCGGCGCCTCGCTGATAGAACGGCAAGGCTTCGGAATGGCGTCCAAGCGCGGTCAGCGCGTCGGCGACGCGTATCCGGTTCGCCATCGTGTCGGCGATCTCGAGCTGTTGCTGCGCTGAGCGAAGCTCGCGCTCTGGGTCGAGTGTCTCGACCACCTTCTGGCGCGCCGTGCGCACATGCCGATTGTGCCGCATGGTCGGCAGGACTTCGACGATGAGATAGGCGATCGTGCTCGCGACCGGCAAAAAGATCAGGGCCGTGATCCAAAAGGTGCTTCGGCCGCGCCGCACGACATCGACGATGCAGAACACCTGCACGGCGATGATGAGGATGAAGAACAACATGGCCGAAGCGTTCCCCCTTAACTCCAGCGAACTCCGGATGCCCCTCCGTAGTCGTAAGACATTAATGCATTTCTAGCAGCGCTTAGCTAGCCGTCGCCGTCTCATCGACGCTCGGTGCCGTCTCGCGAGCGGAGCGGCGGCCTTGCGCGGCGACCCGCATCCATTCGAGCGCCACGAACAGGATCGCGAACGCGCCGGCGGCCGCGGTCCAGCGGAATACCGTCGCATAGCCATAGATGTCGAACGCCTCACCCGCGATCCCTCGGCCCAGCGACCCGATCAGGAAGGTAAGCGAGGACATGAGGGCATATTGGACTGCGGTGAAGCGCTTGCTGACGATACCGGACAGGTAAGCAACGAACGCGGCACCGGCGATACCGGTTGAAATGTTTTCGTAAGAGATGGCGAGCAGCAGCCGAACCATTCGCTCGTCGAATCCAAACAGGCCGAAAAGTTGAGTGACTCCGATCGTACCCGCAACGACGTCCAGGTTTGGCCCGCCTTCGGCGAGATCGGCATAAACGAAATTGCCGAACACAGGCAGGATGGCGCCGATCAAGACTGTCGGCAGACGGCCGATCCGCGCAAACAAATAGCCGCCGATGGCAATGCCGACCATGGTCATGATGATGCCGAATATCTTCGACGCGAACGCCACCTCGTCTTTCGAATAGTGAAGGAATTCGAGATAGAAGGGGAAGGCGAAGGCGGACCAGATATTATAGCAGAGCGTGTAGGTGAGGATCAGGCCGATCACGATCAACACTCCCCAGCGCAGCCGCGCGGACAGCTCGGCGAGCGGCGCCACCAGGGCGACATAGAGATGATTGAGCGCGGTCCGTCCGGGCGTATGCCGGGTGTCGGTCTTTGTCAGTACGTAGCGCTTTCGGTTCCGTAGCCAATTGGTCACGGCCGCGACAATCAACGGCACGATCACCGTCGCCAATATGATCCAGGGACCATAGAATTTCGTGAAGTCCGATACGGACGGCTGTTTGGCGCCCGGCGCCGTGGTCAGCATCGAGACCATGAAGCTGCCGATCGTGAAGATCGCCCAGGCCCAACCAAGGCCGACGATTGTTAAAGCGATGCTTCGCGCTATTGGATCGAGCGCTCCCGGATCCGACAGCTCCTTATGAAGTTGGCCGGCGTCCGGCCGCGGCGTGTCCGGTGCCCGGAAGGCGATGACCGCCACCACCGCAATCAGGCCGCCCATCAGGAGATACACCAGGGACCAGCTCATCCGGGCGGCAAGGACGAGCGCGATGGCTCCGCCGACGATCGAGGCGATGCGGTAGCCGAACTGATAGATTGCGGAGAGCAGTTCGACGGGCGTCGTCTCATCGGCGACATCGATGCGCCAGGCATCGACCGCGACGTCCTGCGTCGCCGATGCGAGCGCGGCGATGACGGCGAAGATGGCGAAGGTGCCGATGTTCGTCGCCGGGTTCGTCGCCGCGAGTCCGGCGAAGCTCAAGATCATGATGCCCTGGCAAAGCAGGATCCAGCTCTTGCGCCGACCGATCTGTTCGAGCCACGGCAGCTTGAACCGGTCGACGACCGGAGACCACAGGAATTTGAAGCTGTAAGACAGCCCGATCCACGACAGCACGCCGATCGTCGCAAGATTGATCCCGACTTCGCCGAGCCACGCATTGAGCGTTCCGATCAGCAGTGCGAAGGGAAGGCCCGACGAAAAACCGAAGGCTAGCATTGATGACGACTTACGCGTCGATAAGGCCGCCTTGAGTAGCTTCATGCCTTTGGGTTTCTCGGCCACGTCGTTCCTCGCTTCGCGGTGCAGTTGCTGTC
>JBKPOR010000158.1:0-2855 GCA_046765675.1 Pseudomonadota bacterium | reverse complement strand
GTGCAGGGTCGCGGCCAGGTACAAAGGCAAATACACAGCACACATGCGTAGTGAAGGAGCACAGTTGATCGAAGCTGTGCAAGAAACGATTCGCATCAGTCGTGAAGGCGGGCTTCCCGTTGAGATTTATCACCTTAAGGCGTCGGGAGAAGCCAACTGGTCCAAGATGGATCAAGTGATCAAAATGATCGAAGACGCGCGCGGACAGGGTGTGAAGATCACCGCTGATATGTATACGTATCCTGCAGGTGGAACAGGCCTGGACGCGTCGTTGCCGCCGTGGGTCTTTGATGGTGGACGCGATGCCGCCTACAAGCGTCTTCAGGATCCGGCGATACGCCAGAAGATCGCTGAGGCAGTTCGCACGCCGACAAACGACTGGGAAAATTTGTACCTGTTGTCCGGATCTCCCGATCGGATCCTATTGGCAAGTTTCAAGAACGATAGCCTGAAGCCGCTTACTGGAAAGACTCTTGCCGACGTTGCAAAGATGCGCGGGAAAGATCCGGTTGAAACGATCATGGATCTGTTACTCGAAGATCGCTCTCGCATCGGTACGATCTATTTCCTGATGAGTGAAGACAACATCAGGAAGCAGATTCGTCAACCATGGGTGTCCTTCGGTTCTGACGCAGCTTCGATAGCGACCGAAGGAGTGTTTCTAAAATCCGCAGCACATCCTCGCGCATATGGCAATTTCGCCCGGCTGCTCGGCAGGTACGTGCGTGATGAAAAAGTCATCTCACTCACCGAAGCAGTGCGAAGATTGACTAGCTTGCCTGCAACCAATCTTGGCCTCAACCACCGTGGGCTACTACAGTCCGGCATGTTCGCTGATGTGGTTATTTTTGATCCACAAAGAATTGCCGACCGTGCGACGTTCGAAAATCCACACCAGTACTCAGCCGGCGTTCGAGACGTTTTTGTGAATGGACAACAGGTGCTTAAGAACGGACAGCATACCGGCGCAAAACCTGGAAGAGCGCTGTGGGGGCCGGGAAAGATTGGAGGTAATTAGGGGACTGAACCGCAAACGGCGCAATTGTAGGGGCGGCCCTCAGCGGCCGCGCGTGTTTATATCGCGCATTTCGTAAGACGGGCGGCCACGGAGGGTCGCCCCTACAGTTGCGCCCTCAGCGGCTGCCTAACTGTTCGAATCGTTCGTTTCCGATCCGGTATCGCTGCCAGTCTTTGTAATCGAAGTGCCACCACTCCGCTTCGTAGACTGTAAAGCCCTCAGCCTCCATAGCAGACCGCAAGAGATCACGATGCCAACGTTGCAGTGACGTACCGCCGGGATAATTTGGATGGGCACGATCTGTAGTTTCATCGTACGTGCTGACCATCTCGACCGGCTTTCCTGACTTGAGATTGTAAAGCGACAAGTCTACCGCTGCGCCGCGATTGTGACGTGAGCCCTTCGAGGGATCGGCCACGAAAATTTTCTTATCCTGCGGGGTTGCATCCCAAAATACCTTTGTCACATACCAGGGGCGGTAACCGTCATGAACAAGTAGACCGTAGCCCAACGCTTTCAGTTTGCGATTAACGCGAACAAGAGCATCGGCTGGTGCGCGTTGGAGGAAGGCGCGCGGCTGAGAATAGAAGACTGTGCCAAACAGATTGTTGGTAGTAGCGTAACGGATATCGAGTTTGATCGTGGGATCGAGTTTCTTCAACTCGACGAGATCGGTGGGCAGAAAGTCTCCGGTTTCTTTTGGAGGCTCGGCCTCTAACGCCTCCTGGAGCAAAATCCGCACTGGTCGTAATGGCTTAACTTTGAGTTGACTGGCGCCCTCCTCTGGACCAAGTGGTTTGCGGGTGTAGATGAGATCGTCACTCTTGAGGTGCGAAACCTTTCCATGTCGATCACGGTAGAACGCATTTTCAGAGAGCTCCCGCATTGGACCAGCGTCGGCTCGTTTCGATAGCGCGTAGAGTTTTTGATCTTTCTCAAGGACAATGACTGTGTCTTTATCCCCCGCGTATTCGCCGATGAGCGCTCGCCAGGCGGCCGGTGCGGGAGCAGGTTTGGGTTGCTGAGCGAACGTTGCTGCGGTGAGCAACAACGTGATGATAAAAGCGAGCGTTGAACGCGATTTCATACAGGATTTACAAAGATTTCTCAGGATTTACAGGATGCGTTCTGAATTTCTCGAGGTGCCGTAAGTATCTTGTCCATCAATACGTCGAACTGTAATGCAGGAGATTGCCCGCGACAGCGAACCATAATACCCCAAGGCACGCGAGCAACATTATCGTCGCCTGTAATTTGCCCCAAATGCTCCTCCGGCCACTCCACGTACGGAAAGCGTTGAAAAGAACGACCAAAGTTCCCACCGCGCCGATAACGCCTACGATCTGAATCAAGCGAAACCACCTCGCGCCTTGATCGCCGAAGATTTCGAGATGAGAAAGGCCGTACATTGTAAGCCCGAAAAGCGCTGCAATGAAGATTAGATCGAGTAAGAAGACAAGACGCACTCCGATGCGAAGCAATAGTTCACTCGAAGTTAACTCCAACTTGTGACCGTAATGTCTTCTCACGAACCACGCAACGGGCCACAGTATAAGCGTAAGCAGCATGAGGCCCAGCGAAATTCCCAACACGGTTAAGAGCAGCTTTCCGTTTTCCAGCCTGCCGACTCGTTGGCCCACAAAGAACGGGTACGGCAGGATCAACTGCATGCTCCCATTCTGATCCGGCTTGAAGATCAGTTTGTCCTGACCGCCGCGCTCTACAAAGGTCATTGGACCAACTGCCTGCCAATGCTTTGGCTTTCCGTTGGCGCCCGTAAGCTGCGGTACTTCGATGTCGCCATCTCCCACCGCAGACACTGTGAATTGCCCGAGTA
>JBKPOR010000157.1:0-34734 GCA_046765675.1 Pseudomonadota bacterium | reverse complement strand
GTAGAAGGCCCAGGCACCGCCGAGAAGCGCTGCGGCGAACACTCCGCCAATCAATCCTTCGACGGTTTTTCCCGGACTGATCGAGGGCGCGAGTTTCGTCCGGCCGATCGCCCGCCCCACGAAATAAGCGCCGATGTCGGTAGTCCAGGTGACGATAAACACCCACAGCAGCAGATCGAGACCGTGAACGTCCCGTTCGCGGATCCAAAGCAGCGAAATTGCAGGAAGCAGGGCGTAGACAAATCCGGCCACGGTCCAGCGCGGCCCCCAGGGCCGAGTCAGGATCCACCACTCCCAGAACATGGCCGTGGCGACGGCAGCCACCAGCAGAGCGAAGAAGTCCCCGCCTTCGAACGCCGCCGCAAGCGCAACGCCGATCATGACCAGGCTGGAGATGATTCGGACGAGAAGTTCGTTCAAGCTGTTACCCACGGCCACCGAAGCGCCGCTGGCGGCCGGCGAAATCCTCCAGCGCTTGTCCGAAAGCCTGCTCGTCGAAGTCGGGCCAGAGGATATCGAGGAACAGGAGTTCGGCGTAAGCCGCCTGCCACAACAGGAAATTGGATAGCCGCACTTCGCCCGACGTTCGGATCAGCAGGTCGAGTTCGGGCAGGCCATTCGTTTGGAGTTCGGCAGCCAAAGCGGCTTCGTCGATTGTGCCGGCTTCGAGTTCTCCTGCCGCGCTTTTTTCTGCGAGATTGCGCGCCGCAGCCGCAATTTCCGCTCTCGAGCCGTAATTGAGCGCAACCACCAGCGTCAGCCGCTTATTGGCCTTCGTCCGTTCGACCGCCCCTTCGAGCTTCTCGACCATGTCCGGACCGAAGGCCGAATAATCTCCGATCAGCCTCAATCGAACCCCCTCTTTCAAGAGGCGATTCAATTCCCGCTCGAGGTAGAAGCGCATCAGCGCGGTCAGGTCGGAGATTTCAGACTCGCTCCGGCGCCAATTCTCCGACGAGAAAGCGTAGAGCGTCAGGACCTCGACGCCGCGGTCCGCGGCAGCCTGGAGCGCGCGCTTGACCGCTTCAGCCCCTGCGCGGTGACCGGCGACTCGCGGCAATCCGCGACGCTCGGCCCAGCGGCCGTTGCCGTCCATGATGATAGCGACGTGACGCGGGACTGTTTCGTCCCCGGCCCGTCCCTTCACGCCCTCGGGCGCGGCGGCGGAGGTCACTTGCCGAGGATTTCCTTTTCCTTGGCGTGCGCGAGCTCGTCGATCTCCTTGATCGTATCGTCGGTCAGCTTCTGCACATCGTGCTCGAGGCGCTTGCGCTCATCCTCGCTGATCTCGTGCTTGCGCTCGTCCTGCTTCAAATGGTCCATCCCGTCCCGGCGCACGTTGCGAACGGCAATTCGCGCCTTCTCGGCATATTGGCCGACGAGCTTGGCGAGCTCCTTGCGCCGCTCCTCCGTCAGCTCCGGGATCGGAAGACGGATTACCTGGCCGTCGACGATCGGGTTGATCCCGAGACCCGCGTTGCGAATCGCTTTTTCGACCGGCTGTACGTTGGAACGGTCCCACACTTGAACGGACAGCAGCCTCGCTTCCGGGGTCGACACGGTCGCCAGCTGGTTCAGAGGCATGTTCGTGCCGTAAACTTCGACGTGCACCGGATCGAGCAAAGCCGTCGACGCGCGACCCGTCCGGAGACCGCCGAGGTCGTGCCTGAGCGCTTCCAGCGCGCCGTGCATCCGGCGGTTGAGGTCGGACGTGCTTATGCTCGTGGTCATCTCCTACTCCCCATTCTGGACGATCGTCGCCGTTCCTCGGCCCTCGATGATTTCCGCGAGGTTTCCCGCCTGGCGGATGTTGAACACGACGATCGGAATATTGTTGTCGCGGCACAGGGCCACCGCCGCGGCGTCCATCACCTTTAGATCGTCGCTAAGCACCTTGTTGAACGAGACGCTGTCATAGCGCTCGGCGCTCGACACCTTCTTCGGATCAGCCGTGTAGATCCCATCGACGCTCGTTCCTTTGAACAAGGCATCGCAGCCCATTTCCGCCGCCCGCAATGCAGCGGCGGTGTCGGTCGTGAAAAACGGATTTCCGGTGCCCGCGGCAAACAGGACGATCCTGCCCTTCTCGAGATGCCGGAGTGCCCGGCGGCGGATGTAGGGCTCGGACACGCTGGCCATCGGGATTGCCGAAAGGACCCGCGTGTCGACGCCGATCTTCTCGAGCGCCATCTGCAGCGCCAGCGCATTCATGACCGTCGCCAGCATGCCCATGTAATCGGCGGTCGCCCGGTCAAAGCCCTTGGCGGCAGCGGCCATTCCGCGAAAGATGTTCCCGCCGCCGACGACCAGGCACAGCTCATGCCCCTGGCCTTTTGCCGCGGAAATCTCGCCGGCGAGGCCTGCGACGGCATCGGGATCGATTCCGAACTGGCCCTGGCCCATCAGCGCCTCGCCCGAAAGCTTGAGCAGGATTCGGTTGAAGCGCGGACGGCTCATGCGGGCGATTTGTCCTTTGTTGCGAAGAAGGGCGGGCACGCCTTTATGGCGCAGCCGTCGCATTGCCAACCAATATCACGGTTGTTCACTCTGGACAGTCGCGACCCGGCTCCGCACATCCGCTCACAATGAACCCACAAACCGCCGAGACCGTCACTGACGCGCGCTGGTTCCCGCTGAGTTACGATGAACGCAGCGAGGAGTTTCGGTTCGCCTGGATTGCGCCGGAGACCCATCGGGCGCTGGCTTTCATCTCGGATTTCAGGCCGGCGGACGTGAGATCGATTTCGCGCGCGTCGGTGATCGAAGTACAGGCGCCGCAGGCTCCTCTCCATATCATCCTTCATTCGGGATTGGGCGGATCGACTCTGCTCGCGCGCGCACTGGCGCAGCCCGGTACGGTGACCACGCTGAAGGAGCCGCCGATCCTGACGGACGTGGTCGCCTTCGGACTTCGATCATCCGAGACGGCGAGGAACGAACTGCTCGTACATGTTGCGCAACTGCTGGCGCGACCATTCGCACCCGGCGAGGCACTGGTGTGCAAGATGAGCAGCGTCGGCAATGGGCTCAGCGCGGCGATCGCGGAAAGGCGGGCTGACACGAAGATCCTGTGCCTCCGGACTCCGCTCGAGCTCATGCTTGCGTCTCTCGCGTCACGAGGCGCGGAAGGGCGCGCGGCCGGCCGTAAACTCTATATCGGCCTGCAAAACGCGCGCATGACGACCGGCGTGTTGGACGATGCTGAGCTTGCCGGGCACGGCGATCTTCAACTCGCCGCGCTCGCCTGGCTGTCGATCCAGCAGATGATCGGACAGTTGGGCGATCGCTTCGGTCCGTCGCGCGTCCGATCTCTGACAAGCGAGGCGTTCCTGGCCCGGCCCCGCGAAAGCCTGCAAGACATTGCCGAACATTTCGGGCTTTCACTCGATGTCGAGGCCCGCCTCGCATCGGGCGTATTCAATCGTCACGCAAAGACGGGAGCCCCGTTCGATGCGAAGAGTCGAGCCAGGGCGCTCAGCCAAACATTGGCCGCTCATGCTGGGGAAATACGTGCGATCGTGGAGTGGACGAGAAAGGCCGCCGAGAGCAGCGGCATCGCTTTGGGCCTTCCTCACCCGTTGCCGGAACTCCCCGCTTAAGCGACGGGCTCAGGATTTTTTTTTACGCCCGACGCCGCAGCGACTTCAGCCGCAAAGTCTTCCTGCTTGCGCTCGATGCCCTCGCCGAGCTGGTAACGGACGAAGCTCTTCAGAGTGATGTCCGTGCCCGACTCTTTCGCGGCGGACGCGACGACCTCGACAACCGGGGTTTTGCTATCCATCACGAACAGCTGCGACAAAAGCGCGTTGTCCTTGCGGAACTTGGCGAGGCCGCCTTCGACCATCTTTTCGATGATATTCTGCGGCTTGCCGCTTTCCTTCGCTTTTTCCATCGCAATTCCGCGCTCACGCTCGATCAATTCGGCCGGAAGCTCTTCGGCCGACAGGGCCAAGGGATGCGCAGCCGCGACGTGCATCGCGATCTGCTTGCCGAGCGCGGCGAGCGTATCGGATGGCGCCGAGCTCTCCAGCGCGACCAGAACGCCGATCTTGCCGAGCCCGGGAGCGACCTGATTGTGGACGTAGGACACGACCGCGCCCTTAACCACCTCGACCACCGAAGCGCGCCGCAGCGACTGATTCTCGCCGATCTTGGCGATATTGTCGGTCAGCGCCTCGGCAACCGTTCCACCGCCTGGATAGGCTGTGGCGCCGAGCGCCTCAACGTCGGTGCCGTGCTCGAGCGCGAGCTTCGCGACGTTGCGGACGAAATCCTGGAAGACTTCATTCTTGGCGACGAAGTCCGTCTCGGAGTTCACCTCGACGACCGCGCCGCGATTGCCCTCGACGACGACTCCGACGAGCCCTTCGGCGGCGGTTCGTCCAGCCTTCTTGGCGGCGGCCGACAACCCCTTGGCGCGCAACCAATCGATCGCGGCCTCCATCTCGCCATTGCTCTCGCCGAGCGCCTTCTTGCAGTCCATCATGCCGGCGCCGGTGCGCTCGCGCAGTTCTTTCACACTCGCGGCCGTGATCTCAGCCATTTCATATTCCTTCAACAAAACCCGTTCGCATCGAGCGTCGTCGAGATGCGTATCTAGCGTCCCTCGACATCGCTCGGGACGAACGGATGTGGGGTTTGTCCGATTAAGCTTCCAGCGCGGCCTCGGCCGGCGGCTCGGCCATCTCGCCGATGTCCTCGCCCTTGGCGACGGCCTCCCCGGTCCGGCCCTCGCTCACCGCCTGAGCGACAGCGTCTGTGTAGAGGCGGATTGCACGGCTCGCATCGTCATTGCCCGGGACGGGAAACGCGATGCCCGACGGATCGCTGTTGGAATCGAGAACCGCGACAACCGGAATACCGAGGACATTGGCTTCCTTGATCGCCAACTCTTCCTTGTTCGTGTCGACCACGAACATCACGTCGGGAAGACCGCCCATGTCGCGGATTCCGCCAAGGCTCTTCTCGAGCTTGTCGCGCTCGCGGGTGAGCTGGAGCACTTCCTTCTTCGTGAGTCCGGCAGTGTCCCCGCCAAGTTGCTCCTCGAGGCTTTTCAGCCGCTTGATCGAGTTGGAAATGGTCTTCCAGTTGGTGAGCATGCCGCCAAGCCAGCGATGATTGACGAAATGCTGGCCCGACACCTGGGCGGCCTGGGCGATCGCATCCTGCGCCTGACGCTTGGTGCCGACGAACAGCACCTTTCCTCCGCGTGCAGTGGTCTGCTGGACGAAGTCGAGCGCGCGCGCGAACAGCGGCACGGTCTGTGACAGGTCGATGATGTGCACCCCGTTGCGATCGCCGAAGATGTACGGCTTCATCTTGGGGTTCCAGCGATGGGTCTGGTGGCCGAAATGCGCTCCGGCCTCGAGCAATTGCTGCATGGTGACGACGGTCGTCGCCATTGTTCTTCTCCTTCCGGTTCGTCCTCTGGGAAGCGTTAGCGGTCGCGGCCAATGACCCCGACCGACCGGTGTATGTTGCTTCCCATGCGGGTTGAGGCGCGGCCCCTAGCCGAAGCGAGCCGCAGTTTCAAGCAGTTGGCTAGTCATGACAGCCGGGGGTTGACAGATGAGAACAAAGAGTGAACATTTCACCTTCTTAAGAAGGAGGCAGACCGTGATGGCCGCAGTTCTGGGCACCCTTCCCTTCCTCGCCACTTTGTGGCTGCTCGTTGTGCTTGGTGCCATGGTTCTTGAGGAAAGCGGCGCGAAGATCGCCGCTGCCCTCAAGGGCAAGCCGCCCTGTCAGCCCATGGCCGAGGGCCGGTCGTTTCGGATTCGGGTGCGTCGGCAGCGAGCGCTTACGTACGCCGAGCCGCGCTGGCGCGCCGCCGCCTGACGCGCGCATAGCTCGCGAGGGCGAACGGAATCATTGACAGATAAAGCGCTGCGACAGCGAGAAGCGTCGCCCAGGGGGCGACGACCAGCGCTGCTCCGAGCAAAGCCACGCCGGCAAGCGCAAAAAGGCGCCAGCCGGGACGGATCCGAATGCTTGACCAACTATAGGTTGGAAGGCTCGAGATCATCAGCAGCGCGATGAACAGCGTCCACGCCATCACCAGCGGCCATTGCTGATACAACGGGTCGTGATTGCTGATCAGCCACAGGTAAATCGGAACAAAGGCCAACCCCGCTCCTGCGGGTGCCGGCACGCCGGTATTGAAGCCCGCGGACTTGTGCGGCTGCTCGGCCGCGTCGAGCCGCGCGTTGAACCGCGCCAGGCGAAGCGCGCAGCAGACGGCGAGCGCGAGCGCGGCAATCCATCCGAAGCGGGGCGCATTCTGCAGCGACCAGAGGAATAGGATGAGCGCCGGCGCGGTTCCGAAGGCGATATTGTCGGAGAGGGAATCGAGCTCCGCCCCAAAGCGGCTTTGCGCTCGCAGAAGCCGCGCGATCCGGCCATCGATCCCATCGAGCACGCCCGCGAGGACGATAGCGCCCAGCGCCTTTTCCCACTCCCCCCGAACAGCCAGACTGACCCCCGTGAGGCCGAGGCACAGAGCGAGCGTCGTAATGGCATTGGGGATCATCGCGCGGAACGGGATGCGCCGCGGCCCCTGGTCGACGCTATTGTCTTCGCTCACTGGCTGGTGCCGGTAACGGGGATGTCCAGGCCGACGATTCCGAGGATAGTCTCGCCGGCGATCGCGCGCTGGCCGAGAAGGACGCGCGGCGCCGCGGTTGAGGGCAGATAGACGTCCACCCGGCTCCCAAACCGGATCAGACCGACGCGCTGCCCCGCCTGCACGACGTCGCCTTCGCGAACGAAGGCCAGGATCCGGCGCGCAACCAGTCCCGCGATCTGGGTGAAGCCGATGCGAAGGCCGTCCGGGCCCTCGATCAGGAGGTGCTGGCGCTCATTATCCTCGCTCGCTTTATCGAGGTCGGCATTGATAAACTTGCCGGGAACATAAGCGATCCGCTTCACTCGGCCGTTGATCGGCGAGCGGTTTATGTGAACGTCGAACACGCTCATGAAGATGGACACGCGCACATATTCCGCATCCGTCAGACCTTCCGGCCCGCGAAGCTCGAGCGGAGGGGGGACCTTGGCGATCATCGTGATCAGCCCGTCCGCCGGAGCCAGGATGAATTTGTCGCCCGCGGGCGTGGTTCGGACAGGGTCACGGAAAAAGGCCGCGACCCAGATCGTCACCGCTGCCAGGACCCACCCGAAGAAATGGTTGATGAGAACGTAGACCAGAAAAGTCGCCGCCGCGGCAATCACGGCATATTTGCGGCCTTCGGGGTGGACCGACGGGAAGCGCCACTTGACGGTGGTGGTCAGCGGACTGTCGGGCTTTTCGAGCTGTGGCATTGGCGCTCCCTTAAAGGGGGGCTGTCGCGGGCACAACGGCGCGGTTGCGTGCGTTGCATGTGCATCCTAAGGCCCCCGCCAATTCCAAAATCGCAGGAAAGCGCATGCCCAAGATCAAGGTGAAGAACCCCGTCGTCGAGCTCGATGGCGACGAAATGACGCGGATCATCTGGCAGTGGATCCGGGAGCGGCTGATCCAGCCCTACCTCGACGTCGATCTCGTCTATTTCGACCTGTCGATCGAGAACCGCGACGCGACCGAGGACCGGGTTACGGTCGACGCGGCCAACGCGATCAAGCAGCATGGCGTCGGCGTCAAATGCGCGACGATCACGCCCGACGAGGCCCGCGTCGAGGAATTCAGCCTCAAAAAGATGTGGAAGTCGCCGAATGGCACGATCCGCAACATCCTTGGCGGAGTCATCTTCCGCGAGCCGATCGTCATGGCCAACGTGCCGCGGCTGATCCCCGGCTGGACCGACCCGATCGTCGTCGGCCGTCACGCCTTCGGCGACCAGTACCGGGCCACGGATTTCCGAGTACCCGGTCCCGGGAAGCTCACCATGAAATGGACGGGGAACGACGGTCAGGAGTTGGAATTCGAAGTTTTCGACTTCGAGGGCTCTGGCGTCGCCATGGGGATGTACAATCTCGACGCATCGATCCGCGATTTTGCCCATGCTTGTTTCAACTACAGCCTGGACCGCGGCTGGCCGCTCTATTTGTCGACGAAGAACACGATCCTGAAAGCCTATGACGGCCGCTTTAAGGATATTTTCCAGGAAATTTATGACAAAGAATACAAGACGAAATTCGAGAAAGCTGGCATCGAATATCAGCATCGGCTGATTGACGACATGGTCGCCTCGGCGCTCAAGTGGAGCGGCAAATTCGTTTGGGCCTGCAAGAATTACGATGGCGACGTCCAGTCC
Organism: Pseudomonadota bacterium; assembly: GCA_046765675.1. Lineage (GTDB taxonomy): Bacteria > Pseudomonadota > Alphaproteobacteria > Sphingomonadales > Sphingomonadaceae > Sphingomicrobium. Next base: position 26,485 of record JBKPOR010000157.1, on the reverse strand, counting down.
GACCAGGTTGCACAGGGCTTCGGATCGCTGGGCCTCATGACCTCGGTGCTGATGACCCCCGACGGCAAGACCGTCGAGGCAGAGGCGGCGCACGGTACCGTCACCCGCCACTACCGGATGCACCAGCAGGGCAAGGCGACCTCCACCAACCCGATCGCGTCGATCTTCGCCTGGACCGGCGGGCTCAAATATCGCGGCAAGTTCGACGATACTCCCGAGGTCGTGCGCTTCGCCGAGACCCTCGAACGCGTCTGCGTGGAAACGGTCGAAGGCGGGCAAATGACCAAGGATCTCGCCATCCTAGTTGGTCCCGAACAGGCGTGGATGACCACAGAGCAGTTCTTCGAGGCCATCGTTCAAAACCTCGAGACGGCTATGGCCGAATGGGCGCCTCAGGAGAACGAACCCGCTCGCGCCTGACGCCGAGGCCGATCAGTCGGCCTGGAATACGGCGCAGGATCGGGTATCGATCGAGCATCCGTATCAGCAACGGCGCGCGACGGAACGGCGCCGAAGACCGAAGAACGCGACCGATGACCCGGTTCTGGGCCAACTTTTGCGCCCCTTGGATGATTCGAGTGGGGAACATGCGCCGAGCCTGAACGCGCTTCAGCAGCGCATCGACGCCCTCACCTCGCGCGAGCGGCTCGGCGAGGACATTGGCGGCCGCAACCGCGTCCTGGACGGCGAGATTGATCCCGATCCCTCCGATCGGCGACATCGCATGCGCCGCATCGCCGATCGCAAGGAGGCCGGGCCGGTACCATCGGGTCAGCCGGTCCAGCTTCACGGTGAGAAGGTGCAGGTCGCTGATCTCGTCGAGCTCGGCGAGATCGAGTTCCGCCGGCGCCGCGGCAGCGACCTCTTCGCGGATCGCTTCTATCCCCCGCTCCTGATAGGCTTCGGCAGCGCCCTTCGGAATGACGAAGGCGCACTGCCAATAGTCGCCGCGGTCGATCATCACCAGGACGCGCCCAGGCGCGACATTCCCTCGCAATGCCCCCCGTTCGTTTCCTGCCTTGCCGATGCGGAACCAGAAAACGTCGATGGGAGCGCCCAGGTCCTCGAGCGGCAGCATCGACCGAACGATCGAAGCTCGCCCGTCCGCGGCGATCATGAGCTTCACATGCAGCTCCCGGCCGTCCTGCAGCCGAACTCCCGTGACTCTCCCCTTCTCCTCGGTGAAGCCCGCCACGGTGGCGTTCATTTCGAGGTGAAAACCGGGATAGGCTTTGGCCTCCTCACGCAGGAAATCGAGAAATTCCCATTGCGGCATCATCGCGATGAACGGCGCCGGCGTCGGAAGGTGGGAGAGATCGCCGATCGTCCAATCGCGGCCCGCAAGCCGAAGCTGCGCGGTTTGAACCTTGTTGTGCGGGCGCTTGAGGAAGCGGCGAAGCATCCCCAGCTGATCGAGGATTTCCATCGTCGAGGGATGAACGGTGTCGCCGCGGAAATCGCGGAAGAAATCGGCGTGCTTCTCGAGTACCTGGACGCGGCACCCGGCGCGGGCGAACAGAAGCCCCGCCATCATCCCGGCGGGACCGCCCCCTACGACAATCAGGTCCAGCTCTGACGTCATGGCGTCACTAAGCCCGCGGCCGTTTCCGTGACAAGCATCAAAGGGGCTGCTTAAACGCCGTCATGGACGGGGAGTTTTCGACTTCGGGTTTCAGTGATGCGCTGGTCATTCTGGGCGCGGCCGGAATCGTCATCCCTGCCTTTGCGCGAATTCGGATCAGCCCGATCATCGGCTTCATCCTGATCGGAATGCTTGTCGGCCCTCATGGCCTCGGAGCGCTCGCCGGCGAATCCGCTTGGCTCCACTATGTGACGATCTCGAACCCCCGCGGAATTGAGCCCTTCGCGGAGCTCGGAATTGTCCTCCTGCTCTTCTCGATCGGGCTTGAACTGTCGTTCCGCCGCTTGTGGGGTATGCGCCGCTGGGTGTTCGGCGCCGGCGCCTCAGAGCTTATCGCATCGGCGGCGATCATCGCGGGCGGGCTATACCTGACCGGACAAGCCCCCCCCGGCGCGCTAGCACTGGGGCTAGCGCTCGCTCTTTCGTCCACAGCCATCGTGATCCCCCTCGTCGGAACGCACAGCCCGGTCGGTCGCTCGGCCCTCGCGATGCTGCTGTTCGAGGACCTCGCCCTGGTCCCGATCGTGTTTGTTCTAGGTGCGATGGCTCCCCTGGCAGCGGAGGCCGGGGTCGGCTCAATTCTCGGAACGCTCCTGATCGGAGGCACGACCGCGGTCGGGATGCTGTTCCTCGGTCGGTTCCTGCTCCCGCCTTTGTTCGCACAAGCGGCGCGCACCAAGAGCCCAGAGCTGTTCCTGTCGGCATGCCTGCTTGTGGTAATCGTCGCCAGCCTGGTGACCTCGGCGATCGGATTTTCGGCCGTCCTGGGCGCGCTCATTGCAGGGATCGTCATCGCCGAAACCGAATATCGCGGCGAGATCGAGGTGATCACCGCGCCGTTCCGCGGTCTCGGTCTTGGAATCTTCCTGATAACGGTCGGAATCAGCGTCGACTTTCGCGTCGTTCTCGCCAATTGGCATAGCCTGTTCGGAGCGCTCGTGGGTGTCCTCGTCGTCAAGGCGGCCGTGACGGCCCTGCTGCTGCGTCTTGGAGGGGCCCGCATGGCCGTCGCCGCCGAAACCGGCGTGTTGATGGCATCGCCATCGGAAACGACCCTGATCGTCCTCGGTTCGGCCATGGCCGCCCAACTCATCAGCCGCGATATCGCATCCTTCTGGCAAATCGTGACGGCGATGGGACTGACGGTCACGCCGCTGCTGGCCAAGCTCGGCCGCGCAGCTGGAAGCCGCTTCGCGGGCGGAGCGATGGCGCGGCAGATGGACGCATCACTTGACGCGGCGGAATTGGGGCAGGTCGTGATCCTGGGGTTCGGCCGCGTCGGCCGAATGGTCGCCGACATGTTGGAGGTGCATGGCAAGGATTACCTCGCTCTCGACAGCGACGTTGACGGCGTCGCCGCGTCCAGAAAAGAGGGCTACGACGTACTGTTCGGCGACGTCGCTCGTCCCGAGCTGATCGACAAGCTGCGTGAGCGTAAGCCGAGCGCATTGATCCTGACGATGGACAATCCAGTGCTGGTGAACCGCCTCGCCAAGCAACTTCGGCGGACATTCCCCGAGCTGCCGATCGTTGCCCGCGCCCGCGACACGGCGCATGCCGCCGCTCTCTACAAGGCCGGAGTCACCGACGCCGTGCCGGAAACCCTGGAGGCCTCGCTGCAGCTGTCGGAGGCCGCACTTGTCGATCTCGGCGTTGCGATGGGCCCGGTCATCGCCTCGATCCATGAGAAGCGCGACGAACTGCGTGCGCAGATCAAAACCGAGGCGGATATGGAAGAAGCTCCACGGCTCGGACGGCGGCGGGTCCGCGACGCCGGCCCGCCGAGCGGAACCTAGATTTCGACCTGGCTTCCGAGCTCGACGACCCTGTTGGTTGGAAGCTTGAAGAATTCCATCGCGCTTTCGGAGTTGCGAAGCATCCATGCGAACAGCTTCTCGCGCCAGATCGCCATTCCTGGGCGCTTGGCAGAAGCAATGAGGGTTTGCCGAGCAAGGAAGAAACTCGTGTCCATCATCTTGCACGCCGGTCCACAGCCCTCGAGGTGGCCTAGTGCCGCCGAGACGTTGATCTCATCCATGAAACCGTAGCGCAAAAGGACTCGATAAAAGCCTTCGCTATAATCGTGGACCTCGAGCCGCTTTTCGAGCGGAACGTAAGGCACGTCCTCGATCTTCACGGTGAGCAGGATCACGCGCTCGTGAAGCACCTTATTGTGCTTGAGGTTGTGCAACAGCGCGTGAGGCACTCCGCTGGCGGAGCTGGTCATGAACACCGCCGTCCCAGGGACTCGCGCAGCGCTCGGCGCCGCCGATTTGATGAAAATCTCCATCGGCAAGCTGGCTTCGTTCATCCGGTCGATCATCAGCTGCCGCCCCCTCGCCCAGGTCGTCAGCAGCGTGAAGGCGATTGCACCGACCAGCAGCGGGAACCAGCCGCCGGCGGGGATCTTGAGGAGGTTCGCCGAGAGATAGGAGCCGTCGACCGCGAAGAAGAGCACCAGGAGCCCCGCGACGACATAGCGGTTCCAATTCCACATCTGGCGGAGCACGACGGCGATCAAAACACTGTCGATCAGCATCGCGCCCGTGACGGCAATTCCATAGGCCGCGGCGAGATTCGATGAGCTACGGAAAGTCACCACGAGCAGGATCACCATGATCATCAGCGCCCAATTGACCGTTGGGATATAGATTTGGCCCGCTGCCGCCTCGCTAGTGTGGGTGATCCTGAGACGCGGAACGAAGCCGAGCTGGATGGCCTGCTGAGTCACGGAAAAAGCGCCCGAAATCACAGCCTGGCTGGCGATGATCGTCGCTGCCGTTGCAAGCAGGACCAGCGGTAAACGCAGCATGTCGGGCGCCAGGTAGAAGAACGGGTCGCGCACCTTCGCCAGGGCTTCGTGGGGCTCGGCCGAAAGGATCATCGCGCCCTGACCCATGTAATTCAGCAGGAGCGCGGGAAGCACGAAATACAGCCACCCCACACGGATCGGCTTGCGCCCGAAATGCCCCATGTCGGCATAGAGCGCCTCCGCCCCCGTAACCGCCAGGACGACGGAGCCCATCGCAACGAATGCCCGAACGAAATCCACTTGGAAGAAGTGAAAGGCGTTGAACGGATTGAGCATCGCCAGGATCACGGCGGGCTTGTCGACGATGTGCGCCACGCCGAGGACCGCGATGGTCAGGAAATAGATGATCATCACCGGCCCGAACATCGATCCGACGCGGGCAGTGCCGTGGGCCTGGATGGCGAATAGGCCGACCAGAATCCCGATGGCGATAGGAATCACGAACGGGGCGAGGCCGGCATTCACAACCGTCAGTCCCTCGACCGCGGACAGGACCGAGATCGCGGGAGTGATCATCGAATCGCCGTAGAACAGCGCGGTCGCGAACACTCCGAGCATGATGATCCCGCTCGTCCATTTCTTCTTTCCGCCGAGCGTACGGTTGATGAGCGCCAGGAGCGCGAGGCTGCCGCCCTCGCCTTTGTTGTCGGCGCGCATGATGATCGTAACGTATTTCAGCGTCACGATGATCATCATCGACCAGAAGATGAGGCTCAGAACCCCAAAAATGTGAAGCTCGTCCGGGATCAGCAGGTGATGGCCTGCGAATGTCTCCCGGAAAGCGTAGATCGGCGAGGTGCCGATGTCACCGAACACGATGCCGATCGCCCCGATCGCGAGCTTGTAGAGCGGTCCGTGTGCGTGGCCGTGCGAAGCGTCCGGCGGCGGCGCGGCTTCGGCGCCCCCTTTTGGGGTGGTGTTCATGTCTTGAGGTTCTGACTGGACAGACTGCGAACTCGCACCCCTGGAACCCGGGCCGACGTCCTCGGTCACGGGCGGGCTCCACTAGCACTGCTGTTGGGGCGCTGCAATCGCAGGGGACAGAGCGAAAATCCCCGTCTATAGGCCCGCCCAACCAACATTGCCGGAGCCAACGAATAAATGCGTATCGGGGTGCCAAAAGAGATCAAAATCCACGAATATCGGGTCGGCCTGACTCCGGCGTCCGTCGCCGAGCTCATCGTCCATGGACATGAGCTCGTGGTCGAGACCGGCGCCGGAAACGGCATCGATTGCCCGGACAGGGCTTATCAAAAAGCCGGAGCGACCATCGTCCCCGACGCCGGTTCGGTATTCGAGGCCGCCGACATGATCGTGAAGGTGAAAGAGCCGCAACCCCAAGAGATCGCGCTCCTCGAGCCGCGCCATATCCTCTTCACCTACCTGCATCTCGCCGCTGACAAACCGCAGGCCGAAGGGCTGATGAAGTCCGGAGCGACCTGCATCGCCTATGAAACGGTGACCTCAAATTCCGGCTCGCTTCCGCTCCTGAAGCCGATGAGTGAGGTTGCGGGACGCATGTCGGTCCAGGTCGGCGCCCACTATCTCGAGAAGGAGCAAGGCGGTCGCGGAGTCTTACTCGGAGGCGTCCCCGGTGTCGCTCCGGCCACGGTGGCAATTCTCGGCGGCGGCGTCGCCGGCGTGAATGCGGCGCAAATGGCCGTCGGAATGCGCGCCGATGTCACCATCTACGATATCAACATGGAACGCCTGGCCGAGCTCGACATGTTCTTTTCGAGCCAGATCAAGACCGCTTATGCGTCGCGCGCAGCGATCGCCAATGCGGTCGAGAAGGCCGAGCTGGTGATCGGCGCGGTGCTCGTTCCGGGCGCCGCGGCCCCCAAGCTCGTCACTCGGGACATGTTGAATACGATGAAGCGCGGCTCAGTGCTCGTCGACATAGCGATCGACCAGGGCGGCTGCTTCGAAACCTCGCACGCAACGACCCACGCCGACCCGGTGTATGAAATCGACGGAGTCATCCATTATTGCGTCGCGAACATGCCCGGAGCGGTTGCGCGTACGAGTGCCTTCGCTCTCAACAACGCCACCCTGCCCTTCGCTCTGAAGATTGCGAATCTCGGCGCGGAAGAGGCGATGCGCCGGGACCCGCACCTCGCCGCTGGATTGAACGTTTCGGGCGGCAAGATCCGCCACCAGGCCGTCGCCGAAGCGCTCGACCTGGCTTACGATCCAGTCTGAAGTTAGGCAGCTAAATTATTGTCGAGAGCCGATTCCAGCCACTGCTGAATTTGGCTGCGCGGGGCCGCGCCGACCTTCTGCGCGACCGGCTGGCCGCCCTTGAACAGTAGCATGGTCGGGATCCCTCGAACCCCATAGCGCCCGGGTGTGTCCGGATTTTCGTCGATGTTGAGCTTGGCGATGGTCACTTTCTCACCGAGCTCCGAGGCGATTTCCTCGAGCGCGGGCGCGATGATCCGGCATGGACCGCACCATTCCGCCCAGAAATCGACCAGCACCGGCCCCTCGGCACCCAGAACATCCGTTGAAAAACTCTGGTCGGTGACGGTCTTGGTGCCCATGGCGGCGACTCTCCTGCGGGATTTTGAAAGCGTGGCGGCCATATGGGCGTTCGCCCGGCACGGCTCAAGGCATGAGTTCGATGAGTTTCGGGCCCGACGTATAGAGTAACGCGGCGCGCACGGCGCGGCCCGGAAAGATTATGCCGAGGGCGTCCGAATAAGCGGCCATTTGCCTAAGATGGGAGGACGGAATCGCCGCCGCGGACTCGGGTACTCGTCCAGTCTTGAAATCGATGACCGAAACCTGTTTTTCCTCGATGAGTAGCCGGTCGACGGTACCGGCAATCACCCGGCCATCGGGAAGGATTGCGGCGAGCGGCGCCTCTCCGAGCGAACCGGGGCCAAATAGAGAGGCGAAATCTGAATTGGAGAGCACGTCACAGACCTGCTTGGCGATGTCCGAGCGTTCCGCGACGTCGTTCAGCCCAGCGGATGCTTCGAGCCAATGGCGCGCCCGGTCAAATCGCTCCTCCGGCGGCAGCGGCGCAAGGCGCTCGAGCAATTGGTGGATGAGCGACCCGCGCCGTGCCGCCATGCGCATCGCCTCACTGGGAGGCAGTGCCGATTCGTCATCCAATGCGATTGCCGATGGCGCGAGCGGACGCGGCGGCCGTTCTTCGAGTGGCGCGGCGCGCCTCGCCCAATCAGGAACCGCCACGACCGGCAGGCCGACCTTTTCCGCAACTTTTCGAGGTCGTGCAGCCGCTCCCGAGCCATAGCGCAGGTCCCCGGTCTGGAGCGGCTCGGCGCCGATCCCGGCCAGCGCCTGTTCGACGATCAGATGCCAGCTGTTCGCGGGTCGCGGATCAGATCCGTCCTTCTTCTCGCGCGGTTGCACACCGCTGACGATCAATCGGTCGGCCGCTCGGGTCAGTGCCACGTAAAGCAGTCGCATATGCTCTTCGAGGTCGCGTTTCTCCTCGGCGAGGATGCGTTCCTCGAAGGGGGCTATGCGTTCCTCCTTCTTGGGCCGCAGCAACGGCGCAGCTCCGGCTCCTGCAACTTCGATATCGATTGTGATCGGCCTGCGCCCGAGGCGGGCGGGGTCGGCTGTCGCATCTGCCAGGATCACGACTGGTGCTTCGAGGCCCTTCGCGCCGTGCACCGTCATAACCCGGACCTCGTTTGCCGGCTGGCCCGGATCGCGCTGCACGTCGACCGTGCCGCGCGAGAACCAGGCGAAGAACCGATCGAGCGAAGCGATCTCGTTGCGCTCAAATTCCAGCGCGCTGTTCATGAGCTCCTCGATCGGATCGCGTGCTGCGAGTCCGAGACGCGAGTAGAGCTTGCGCCGGCCCTGCATGGGGCCGCTGAGAATGGTTTCGAGAAACCGCGACGGCGGGGTGAAATCGGCGATTCGCAGAAGCTCGCCCAACGCATCGTGGGTATCTTTGAATTCCTCGTGGCGACTTCGCAGCTCCCGCCACAGCGAACTCCTGCGATCGTATGCGAGGGCCCTCAGCTGGTCCTGGTCCCAGCCGATAAGCGGCGAAACCAGCAGGCAGGCCAGGCTGAGATCATCGTTCGGCTGGACTGCGAACCTCACCGCGGCGAGCAGATCCTGGACCGCAAGCGGCTCGTGCAGATGGAGCCGATCGATGCCCGCGACCGGTACCCCGGACGAGAATAAGCGCGCGACGATCAGCGACGCGAGCTCGCCACGGCTTCGGACGAGTATGAGGATGTCCCCGGGCGCAAGCGGCCGCCCCGTAGAGGCGAGCACCGGCGCGTCTTCGACCATCGTCCTGATACGCTCGGCGAGATGCTCGGCATAATGGCGATCGCGGAGGCTGATCCAGCGCTCCTCGCCTTCTTCGGACTCATCGGCGAAATCCTCGATCGCGAAGGGCTGCCAAAGCTCGACCTCGCCCCGTCGGTCCCGGTGATGGGCAACATGCCGTGGCGGCGGTTCGGCGAGGGCCAGCGCCTCGTGGCCTAAGGTCGCGATCACGGCGTCGACGACGTCGAGAAGCGGCTGCGCCGAGCGGAAGCTCGCACCGATCGACAGGTCGCGAAATTCGCGGGCTCGGCGCTGGAACGTGAACAGGTCGTCCCCGTCGTGCAGGGATTCTGCCCGCCTGCGGAATTCCGCTCGCGCCTCGTGGAAGCGACCGGGGTCCGTGCCCTGGAAACCGTAGATCGCCTGCTTGAAGTCGCCGACGATGAACAAGGTCCGGTGGCGTTCCTCAACCTCGCTCGACCCCGTAAAAAACTCCTCGACCAGCCGCTCGATGATCTCCCATTGCGCGGCATTGGTGTCCTGCGCCTCATCGACGAGCACATGGTCGATCCGTCGATCGAGTTTGTAGCGGACCCAGTCGCCCATGCCGCGCTGGGCGAGCAGCTGTCGCGTCCAGTCGATCAAATCGTTGAAGTCGGCGACTCCGGCAGTCCGCTTGGCGCGCGTATAGGCAGCGGAGAACGCTTGCCCCGAGCGAAGGCCTGCCGCGATGTCCGAGGCCAGGCGTGCGCCATTCTGGATTTTGAGCAGCTCTCCAATGAGATTCGCCAGGCGGCCGGCTTGGGTTTCGTAATCGGGCTCGACCTTCTTCTGTCCGGGATAGACGCGCGCTACGACCTTTTGCAGCGAACGGAGCTCGGCCGCTCGCTCGATCGGAGTCAAGGACAGCCAGTTGTCGATGACTTCGGCATTCCCCCGTCCAGTCTGAGCGCCCCACTTGCGATTGGCGTCGGCAACGTCGCGAAGAAGGTCGCAATCGAAGCCTTGGTCGCCGCAATTGAGGGCAATGAAATCTTCGAGCGACCCCTCGGGCAGATCCAGCAGCGCGCGGACCATCGGCTCGATTCCTTCGGGCGGACCGAGCAAGGCCACAGACTCCGATTTGCGCGCGCAGGCCTGCAAATACTCGATTGCTCCAGCCTCACCGAGCCGCCGGCTGAGACACTCGACGTCGCGGATCAGCTGCCTGTCGTCTTGCGCATCCGCATCCACCATCAGGTCGGCAAGAGTGCGCCGCACCAGTTCCTGCTCCGCCCGCCCCTCGATCGGCTGGAAGCGCGGCGCAATGTCCGCCTCCGCCGGGAAAGTGGCAAGCAAGCCCTGCGCAAAGCTGTGGATGGTCTGGATCTTGAGCCCGCCAGGACAGTCGAGAACCTTTGCGAACAATTTGCGCGCACGTTCCCGAGTGATCGGGTCGTTGGGCTCTCCGAGCGCGAGAAGATCGGCCGCCAGTTCGCTGTTCTTCAAGCGCACCCACGCGGCCAGCCGGGCGCTGATCCGATTGGCCATCTCCGCGGCGGCGGCTTTCGTGAAGGTCAGGCAGAGAATCGATTCTGGCGAAGCCCCGCCCAGCAATAAGCGCAGTACGCGCGCCGTCAGGACCTGGGTCTTTCCCGTGCCCGCCGATGCCGACAGCGCCGCATGCGTTTTGGGATCGGCGGCGAGAGCCTGCTCGTCCTTCAGCTCCGGAAGCGGCCTAAAGCGCTTGCTCATGCGCCGCCCATCGCAATAGAGGATCGATCATGAGCGACAGCGACGACGAAACCGACAGAGCCAACAAGCAACGCCGCGAGAAGCTGGTCAAGGCCGGCGTGGCGGTCGGTATCGGGTCGGCCGCGATCGTCGCGGCACTGCTCTATGCGTCCAACGTCAAGAAGAAGCCGAAGAAGTAGCGCGTTCATTTGCGGCCGTACCATTCTTCGAGCCGCATCAGCTGATCATAGTCGCCGTAGGGCGCGTAAGCGGGGTTGAGCTTGGCCGTGAACGGTTCGCCGCCCGTCAGCCACCTGCCTGCCGCATTCTTGAAATGACCATATGCATGGTCGAGGAACTCGCCCGGCGCCAAATCCTTGTCCGGGCACATCAGCCGGCCGAACCTGCCCTTGTGGCGGGCCAGCGACCAATATTCGAAGACCGTCGGATCGCCCGCCACGCCCTCGAAGCCGCCGGCTCGGCCAACCAGGCCCAGTAGACCGAGCTGAAGCGCGAATCCCGCATTCACGGCTTTATGTGTCGGCGGCGCGCCCGTCTTATAGTCGATGATTGCAAGGTTCCCGTCGGCCAGACTGTCGATCCGGTCGGCGCGGCCGTAAACCGTGACACCGGACAACACCGCCTCGCCTGGCACTTTGGCCTTAAGCGGCGCTCGCCCCTCCTCCCGATTCTTCCGCTCGAGCTCGGCGATCCAGTCGATTGCCTCCAACAATCTCGGCGCCCAGAGCGCACGCACCATCGGATGCACGGCCTCATCCTTGAGCAAGCGCTCCGCTCGAGGACGCAGCCTTTCAGGATCGCATTCGTCGTGCAGCAGCCATTCCTCGAGAACCTTGTGAACCGCGATCCCTTTCCACCTCGCGGTATGATCCGCGTCGACCGGTTCGAGCGCATCGAGCTTGAGAATAGCCTGCGCGTAAAAGGCGAAGGGATCCGCTTTAAGGCGGTCGACGGCCGTGACCCTGATCCTCTCCGGTCTTTGCTCCGCCGGAGGGCAAGGTTTGGGTTGATGGACAGGACGATGTTCGCCCGGATCGTCGATCGTCCTCGCCAGGCGCTCAAGACGGATATCGCGCGGCAGCCCTCCGCTGATCGCGTCCAGCCGCAGAAGGAAGCGCGACGCAACGGTCGGCGAGCGATTGTCCCTTCTCGCGCGCGTGATCAGGACGTCGGGCGCTCCAAGAGCACTGGCAAAGTCGTGCGCTGCCAGGCCGATCCGGAACTCAATACCGGGCATCCCTAAATTCGCCCGGACCTTGGGCGGAAGCCAGGGATCGGGCGCGGGAAGCGCAGGCCACACGCCCTCGTTGAGCCCGCCGAGGATGACGAGATCCGCGCGCTGCAGCCGCGCCTCGAGCAAGCCCCAGACGAAGATTCTCGGATGCCCGCCGTAAGGCGGCCGAACCGAACATTGGTCGAGCAGATCGCTGAGCACGGCTGGAGCGCTGGCCGCATCGACCGTGAGATTCGCCGCGGCTTTGCAGGCCTGAATCTCGGCGAGCAGTTCGGCAGCCATCCTGCCGGCCGGGCCTCGCCATGCAGCGTCGCCTGCTAGGGTTTGAGCGGCTTGGACGAGCCGTCCGATGAACGCGCTCAGCGGTAGCGGCGACGAGAGCATTGCGTCAATTGACCCCAGCCGGTCGCGAACGGTTCGCCAGTCGCGCGAGGTGCCAAAATATGCATCGAGGCCGCCCAGCCCCGTGGCGGGCCTGGGTCCGCGTAGCCTCAGGTCGAGCTCACGGACGGAATCGAGCCACGAAAGCCGCTGGTCCCCATCGCCGCCAACAAGGGGATGCTTGGCGATCGCCAATAAAGGCACCGGAGCGAACTCTTCGGCAGCGGCCGAGGCGATGCCGAGCAGCAGGGTTCCAGCAGGGGTTTTTGACAGCGGCGTTCCAGCGCTGTCGTCGGCGTCGATCTCCCAACGTGCGAGCAGGGCGGTAACTCGGCCGGCGAGCCCGCGATCGGGGGTAATGAGTGCCGCGGTCTTTCCTCGCGTTTCGAGGGCCTCGCGAAGGGTCAGGGCGATGGCCTCGGCTTCCGCGGCGGCGTCGGGCAGCTCGGCGAGGCGAATCCCGCTCAAGCGGCGTTCCGGCGGACGCAGGTTCTCCCATTTGTGGGAAAAGTCCGGCGCCGTCATCGCGTTGGCGACAGAGTGAGCCCGCGATGGCTGCGATGCCGCCCGTCCCGAATAGCGCCAGCGCTGGACTTCGCCCCGGGCCACACCCATTCGGTCCAACAGAAGCTTCAAATGGAATTGAGGATGAGTTTCCTCGCCGCGCCCATTTTCATTGGGGCCGAGAGCATCCCATTCCGCAACAGGCATGACGGCCGGAAGGCTCAGGCCGGGCAGCACGACCATCCCACCGGGCATCCTCGCCACCCGGGCGAGGAGTGCTGCAACGGCAGGAGCAGCGGTCGTCACCCCCGCGGCGATCGTGAAACCCGGTGGCGGATCGCTTTTCCAACGATCTGCCATTCGCCCGAGCAGCCGGTTGCGCCGCTCCGAGAGATCGACAGCCCCTTGCTCTTCGAGAATCGCGGGCCACGCCTCGTAAATCAGCTGGAGCTTCTCCAGCGAACGCTCCCAATGCTTCGCGAGCTCGTCGGTCTCGCCGGCCGCGTTCCTAAGTTCGGTCGGAGCGACGTCCTCGACCAGGAGCGCATCCAGCGTTCTTGTGAGATCCCCGGCGAGCCGAATTGCCTCGGACGAGCTTTCAGTGCCGCCGACGATCGATGCCAATGTCAGCAATCGTTCGAGGGGATCGATCGCGGGGGGTATGGGATCAGCATCAATCGGGTCTAGCGCTCCGCCGATTCGGTCATCGACGTCCGGATCCCCAATGGGGATCAACCGCGGTAGCAAGAGTCCGCCCTCGCTTATTCGCACGAACGCGTCGGTAACGGCCCGCACCGCACGATTGTTGGGCAGCAGGATCCGTCCGGAAGCAAGCTCGAGTGGATCGCGTCCGAACCGCGCCAATGTGCCCGTAGCGAGTGCGTCCGCGAACGATCGGTGGATTGGGATGGTGTAAACGGTCGGGCGCTCGGCCGTCCCGTCAGGCATCTTCGAGCGCCGCTTCCGTCAACTTGATCGATCGCGGAGTTCCGACGTCGAACCACAGGCCTTGGTGAACCGCTCCGAAGCACCGTCCTTCATCGATCGCGCGATCCCACAATATGTTCGTCGAGAACGGTCCTTCGGGCGCACCCGCGAGCAGCCGCTTCGAGATGATCTGGATTCCGGTGAATACGAAGGGTGCGACATGGCTTTTTTCGCGGCGGCGCAAGCGTCCGGCGCGGTTCATGTGAAAATCGCCCATGCCGCGGTGATTTTGCGCTCGCGCGAGCGGAACGAGAAGCAGCAACGCGTCCATCTTCTTGTCATCCCAGTGGGATGCGAGGAGCCTCAAAGTGTCCGCGGGGCCGTCGATCCACAGATTGTCGCTGTTGATCGCGAGGAACGGGTCCGCATCGATGAGGTCGGCCGCTCGGACCAAGCCCCCGCCGGTTTCCAGCAGCAGGTCCCGCTCGTCCGAAATCGCGACCTCGAGCCCATGCTTGCGGCTCGCAAGATGGGCTTCGACCGCGTCGGCGAGATAGTGGACATTGACTACGGCCCTCCGTACCCCGGCGGCGCGAAGTCGGTCGAGGACATGGTCGAGCAATGCCTGGCCGGCAACTTCGATGAGCGGTTTGGGGCGCGAGGCGGTCAGCGGCCTCATCCGCTTTCCAAGGCCAGCGGCCATGATCATTGCCGTTCGCGGGACTACCGCGGGAACTTCGGCGCGCAGCCGGAGCGCGCGGCGCACCTCGCTCACGCGGCCTGCCTCCAGGGTTCGCGCCGGTATTCGCTCGACACGTTAGAATCAAACCAGTCTCGCACGGGCTTCAGGTGCGGCTGGGCGAGGTCGCGCTCCAGCAGGCCCCACATGCGGGGCTGGAAGCGCCGATAATGCGGCTTGTTGTCGCGCTTCCATAGCCGGGTGAAGACACCGAGGATGCGAGTGTTGCGCTGAGCGGCAAGCGCCCAATAGGCGCGCTCGAACGTCTCGCCGTACCCCGTGGCGGCAATGTAACGATCGATCATCGCCCTCTCGATGCTTTCGCTAACATCGCGGCGGGCATCTTCGAGGACCGAGGCGAGATCATAGGCCGGATGCCCCGCAACGGCGTCCTGGAAATCGAGCAATCCGAACCGGCCAATGCCCTCCAGGCCGTCAACCAGCATGACATTCTCGGCATGATAGTCGCGCAATACCGTCACCGGGCTGAGCCCGTCCTCGGCGACGGGCCCGAGTGCGGCCTTCCAGGCTTCTTCGTAGGAGCCGGCGTCGACCTCGAGCCCGACCGCGGGGCAGTACCAGTCCGTAAACAGCTCCAACTCCTCGATCCACTGCTCGAGGCCGTGCGGTTTGAGCCCCGGCATTGGCGCGTGCTGGTGAAGGTGCACCAGGACGTCCGTCGCGAGTTCGTAGAGTTCGCTTTCCTGAGCCGGGTCTTCGTCGAGGAACTCGCGCATTCGCCAATCGCCGAAGTCGCCGAGCAGAAGCATGCCCTTCTCGAGGTCACGCGCAATGATCTGCGGCGCGCTCAGGCCTACTGAAGCTAGCCACTCGGCAACGGCCACGAATGGTCGCGGGTCCTCGTTCGGCGGCGGCGCATCCATTAGGACCGCCGTGCGGCCGCCGTTCACGACGCGGAAATAGCGTCGGAAGGAAGCATCTCCCGCGAGCGGCAGAATCTCGGCCCCGGCCCAGCCGGAACGGGCAAGGAATTCAGGCGCATGAGCAGGAGGCTTCATAAGGCTGGTTTCATTGGAGAGGCCATCGCTCATCCCATGACGGGGGGACCTTGGCTGTCAAGATTCTGTCGTCGCCCGGCCCGAAATCGAGCGATAAAGCGAGCGCGTCGGGCCACGTCGCTGTTCCGGCCCGCTCCGGCCACTCAACCAGCAGGACGGCATCGGCCGCGGAATCGAGACCCAATTCATCGATCTCCGAAGCGTATTCGATCCGGTACAAGTCGACGTGCCAGACGCGCGGATTGAGATCCTCATAGGGCTGGACGAGCGCAAAGGTCGGGCTCGGAACTTCGCCCTCGTGGCCGAGGGCTGCGATAAACCCCCGAGCGAGCGCAGTCTTGCCGACACCGAGCGGCCCCGACAGCGTGATCACGTCTCCCGGCCGGGCGATCTTCGCCAGTTGCGCGCCAAATGCCGCCGTTTCCATCTCGTCGTGGAGGATCATTTAGTCCCGCGAGGGATGATCAGGGTTACTTTGGTGCCCTTGCCCTTCTTCGATTCGAGCTCGACCGTGCCGCCATGGGCTTCGATGAATTGGCGCGTCAACGGTAGTCCGAGGCCAAGCGCTGCTTCGCCGCGAACGCCCTCCTCGACGACTCGGTCGAACCGGTTGAAGACTCGCGGAAGGTCCTTCGCCGATATTCCGGAACCATTGTCGCTGATTCGGATCACGGCCTTCTCATCGTCTCCGTCCGCTTCGAGGGTGATCCGGCCCTTTCGATCCGTATAGGCGATCGCATTGTTGAGGACGTGTTCGATCGATTCGCGGATTCGGCGGACGTCGCCGAACACGAACCCGACCGTTCCCGAAATCTCGGTCTCGAGCTTTTGCGCTTTTTCGTCCGCCCTGGGCCGTGCGGTTTCGACGGCCGTTCGGCAGAGACCGGCAAGGTCGACGCGCTCGCGCTCCAGGGCCGCGGCGCGTGTGTCCCCGGTGGTGAGATCGAGCACGTCGTTGATAAGCTTCGACAGGCGGCCCACGGCTTCGAGAATCGCGTTCACATAATCGGTTGCCGTGGGCGACAGAGTGCCGGCATAGCCGGCCGCGAGCATTTCGGCGAAGCCGCCGATCGAGGTCAGTGGCGTCCTCAGCTCATAGCTCATGTTCGCAACGAAGTCGGTCTTGATCCGATCGGCGGCCTCCAGCGCCGCCGCGCGCTCCCGTAGCGCCGCCTCGATCCGGGTTGAATCGGTCACATCCACCATGGTGAAAAGGGCGTTCCCGTCCGGAAGCGGAACCGCAGCGAACGCGAAATGCCGCCCGTCGGTCATCGTAACCCGGCCGTTCGACGACTGGCGCTCGTTGGTCGTGTGGCGGACCATCTCGCGGATTTGCGCGGCCGCCGTGGGATTTACGAGCTTGCGGGCCATCGCCGGCACCAGCTCATCGACCCGCGGGTGCTCGGTCAGCCACTCCTCGTCGAGTTCCCAATCTTCGATGAACCGCCGGTTCCACAGATACAGCCGTCCGTCACTCGCAAAGACGCTGATCGCCTCGAACAGATTGTCGAAGGTCGCCGCCCTCACCCGAAGCAAGGTATCGCGCGCCGAAGCGAGCCGAAGCTGTTCGGTCCGGTCTTCGAGGAACAGCCTGAGGCCGCCGTCTGGAAGCGGCTGGGCGACAACTCGCAAATGATCGCCGTTCGGCAGCATCCATTCTTCCTCGATGACCTCGTCCGGGCTGCTGAACCAGGCACGCCGTTCTTCCTTCCAGACTGGGAAGTCGCGCGTTTCGGGCAATCTCTGATTATCACGCATCCGTTCCAGGATGCGGTCGAACTCGGGCTGCTCGGAGAGCCATTCGGAATCGAGCTGCGCCATCATCGCAAAGGGCCGGTTGAAGAAACTCAGGTTGCGCTCCGCATCGAACTGGGCGGTTCCCGCCGTCATGCGATCGGCGAGCTCGCGCTGCGATTCGATATGCCGGGCGAGCTCGGCGCGGGAATCTTCGAGTTCCTGGATGTCGATGGCGAATCCGGCGACCGCAGAGGTGGACAGCGGAACGTCGACGATTCGCAGCATCCGGCGCTCCGAATGGATGATTGCCGGCACCATGCGTGATTGGATCTGGCCGCTCTCGAGCGCTTTGCGCGCCGATTCGACCGGGTTGCCGGCGCTCGCATCGTCGACCAGCTCCAGTCCGCGAGAGATGACTTCCGCGGCGTCTCGCGCCTCCACCGCATCAACGAACGCAGTGTTCACCAGCCCGAGCTTGAGGTCGGGCCCGCGGTACCACATTGGAAAAGGCGCAGCCTCGATGAGATGTGTGAGGGAGTCGAGCGCGCTTTCCGTCTGATGCAGCTTGAGCGCGAGGCGAGCGCGATCCTCCTCGCCGGTACTCGTATCGTAAAACCACAGAAGCAACGCTCCGGGCGGCTCCGGCGCCGGCGCGGGCCCGCCGCGGACTTCGAAGATCCGGTCGGAGCCGTGCGTTCGAACCGTCCGCGCAAGACGCTGGGCGGAGACTCGGGCGGCTTCGATGTCGGCAGCTAGCACTTTGAGGTCGTCGGGGTGGATGCCTCGGTCTTTGGCCGAGAGCCCATCGAGCCTCGCGGGAGTACCGGAAAGCCCCAGCTCGCGGAGCAGCTGGGCATCGACTTCGATCCTCCCGTCCGGGCGGACCAACAGGGGCCGGGCGGGCGCCGCTTCGAGAAGGGCCGCGCTCGTTCTTGCGACAGCGAGCACCGTCTCGGCGAGGCGGAACCGCCGAGCGGCAATGATCGCGACCGCGGCGGCAATGGCGACCCACAGGAGGGCCAGGCCGGCGATCGCGATGCTCGTCCCCGTAAAGGCGCTCATGGCTGCGGTGCGCCCATCCCCATCAGGCGTTCATAGGGCGAAGCATCCGGCAAAAGAAAGGGCGGGAAGCCAGAAGCTTCCCGCCCGATCCTTCAGCCCAAGCTTGAGCTTTAGAAGTGCACGCCCGCGCCGAAGCGGAAGTACCGTCCCAAAACGCCTGGGAAGTAGGTGATCGCTCCTCCGAAAGCCGGCACCGGGAAGGGCGGTTTGACGTTGAAGATGTTGTCGATATCGCCGAAGAAGCGGAAACGCCCGTGATCCACGTCGATGCGGAATCCCGAGTTCACGTAGGTGAACGCTTTTATCCGCTGGTGCTCACGGAAATCGTCCGCTTCATCGACACCCTGCGTGACCGAGCCGGTGTAGTTCACGTTGGTGAACAGCGTCAGCGGCCCATTCAGGTAATTGGCGGTCACGGTGAAGCTGTCCTTCGGATAGCCCAGGGTCCCATCATTGTTCGTTGCGGCCGCATCTCCGAACGCCCGTGTCGTAAGCTCGAGAAGGCGCTGGTAAGAACCGCTGAATCCGAGCGAACTCGAGCGCCCGAGGAACGGCGTATTCACCTTCCAGTCCAACGCCGCGACGATGCCGCGATAGCGCAGCTGGTCGGCGTTGAAGAAGCTCGTCTCCACGAACGTGACCTGGCTGCCGTTTGGCGCGGGTCCTGGCGGGCTGCGCGTAATGAGGCCGCAGAAGGGGTTGCTCGCCGGATCCGGCGCATCGTAGCAAGCATTGAGAACCTGCGTCGCGCTGAAGGCCGAAATCGCGTTCTTCAGCTTCACGCTGATGTAATCGACCGACACGTTCAGGCGCGGAATGAAGCGCGGCGTGAATACTGCGCCGATCGAGTATGCGTTCGATTTCTCGTTCGCCAGGTCCGGGTTGCCGCCTGTCGATTGCAGGAAGCTGGCGTCGTCGCTTCGAGCGTTGAAGGTCGGCGGAATCCCCTCCGCCGCGCAATTCGCCTGTCGGGTCGCCGGATCAGGCCCATTGTTCAGCTGAGTTGCATCGCACGGATCGGTGGCGAAGCTGAAGAAGGTGCTCGTCGGGATGAACGCCTCCTGGATCGATGGCGAGCGGATGGCGTGCGTGAAGTTGCCGCGGAACGAGACGTCCTGGATCGGGGCGTAACGTCCGCCAACAGACCAGGTCACGTCCCCTCCGGCGACGGAGTGCTTGACGTACCGCGCTGCCGCCTGTGCATCGAGGCGGTAGATCGCCGGAATGTCGTTCGACGGGCCGATGATGTCCGCATTCAACTCGCCGAAAATCTCGTTCGTATGGAACTTGCCCTTGATCGGAATGATCGGAACGAACTGCGTCGGTGACGTGAGGTCGTTCGTCGGATCGCCGTCACCATTCTCGTCAACGAGTGGATCGGCATCCGGCTGGTGGAATACCGCGCCCGGATCGTCTTTGACGCTCTCTGCGCGATGCTCCACACCGACGGCGATGCTCAAGTCTCCTCCCGGAAGCTTGAAGATCGGCCCGTTGATGTCCGCGGTGGCAACGAACTGCTTGTTCGTGGCGCGACGGTCAGCGTTGGACAAAATGTAATCGATCGCGGCCTGATCCGCTCGGCCCACGCCGAACGGGTTCAGCGGCGAGCACGTGGCGTTCAGCGTCGGGAACGGCGAATTCGCTAGGCCAGCCAGGCAGGGTACGCCGCCCGGATTGTCCGCGGTCACGGCGCCCAGCGCATTCAGGAAATTCTGGGTGTTGATGACCGTGAAGTGGCCCTTGGACTTTGCGACGCCGCGGTTAAGGACCGCTTCCCAGTTCCACCGGCCGGCCAGCGCATCGAAATGTCCGTCGAGGCCGCCGACGACCCGATAGACGTCGTCCGTCGACGTGGCTCGGCCGCTCGCGAAGTCGATGTTCGCGCGGTTCAGGTAGAAATAATCCTGAACGACCGGACACGGCCCAAAAGCGGGCCCAAACGGACAGTTTTGATCGCTCAACGGGTTGCTGGCGATCGAGTCGATAATGATCTGGCGCTGAGCCGGAGTCAGGAACGGGTTGTTGACGCTGAGGACGAGCGAACCGGCGGGCTCATTCGGTCCCGCAAAGATGCCCGTGTTGTACTCCGGCTGCGTCCTGAGGTTGGTGCCTTTCGTGTGCGAGTACCAGCCTTCGGCGAACAGGCGGATGCTGTCGGTGATGTCGAAATGGCCGATCAGGTTGGCGTTATAGCGCTCGATGTCCGACAGCGCCTGGGACGTATCCCTAATGTAGTGGAAGCCGTTGCCGCCGCTCGAGAACAAATCGAAGTTGTCCGGCCCGCCTGGATTTACGCCGAAATCGTGAAGCACCAGGTTCCCGAAGTTGTCGAAGATCAGCGGATTTCCGTTTGCGTCCGTGACTTCGGTCGTGAGTCCGGATCCAGGCGGGAATCCGAACAGCTGCTCAATCTGGAGCGGGCTGAGGCCAAAGCTTAGCCCGAACACGTTCGTGACGACGGGGACGCCGCCCGGAGTCACGGCATTGATGCTTGGTCCATCAGGATAGAGGCATTCGGTGAACTGGGAGCCTGGATTGCAAGTATCGTAGAACATCGCATTCCGGAGCACGCTCCGGTCGGTGTAATTAAAGCCGTGGCTGCGGTTGTATTCCGCCGAAAGAGTGACGTTGGCCCGGCCGTCCATCAGGTTCTTGCCGGCCAGCCCGCGGACACGCCAGTTGTGGGCATCGCCCTGCTGCGAAATGCCGTCCTGAGCGTCGAGATCGACGCCCTCATAATCCTTCTTGAGGACGATGTTGATCGTTCCCGCGATGGCGTCCGAGCCGTAGATCGGAGCCCCGCCGATGGCGATCGTCTCGATGCGGTCGATCAACTTGGTATTGATGAGGCCGAGGTCAACCTGCTCGCCGGGCGACGTCGGGCCGAAAAGCGCCGCCGTGTTCGAGCTGATGAAGCGCCGGCCGTTGACGAGTACCAGCGTGCGCTGGCTGCCGAGGCCGAGAAAGTTCACGAACGATTGGCCCGTGCCGAAAGAGCCGCCCTGCGCCGCGCCGACCGGCGAGCTGCCCGGAATGCCGAATTGCGGAAGTTCGTTGAGCGCGTCCGCCGCGTTGACGAAGCCGCGCTGTTCGATCGCTTGGGAGTTGAGGACAGTCGAGGGCTGGACGGTGTCGAAGTTGGGCTTCGCGATGCGCGATCCAGTCACGACGATGGCGCCGGCCGGCGGTGCGCCTGCGGTAGCGGGAGCATTGTCACCCTGCGTGTCGATGCACTTCTGGTGCTCTGCGGGGTCGGTTATGGTCGAGCAGTCGACCGCGGTGTTCTGCTGCTGCGCCTGCTGCTGCTGGCTTTCAGTCTGCGCGAATGCCGGGGATCCGAATGTGGCGCCGAGTGCGAAGACCGATGCCGACACTGAAAATCGTGATGCAAAATTACGCATTTACGGGCCCCTCCAAAGTTGGAATTTGCAACCCTTAACGCACACGTGGTTAGCCGCAAACAAACGGCGCGCCTGTTCGTCGAAACAATGCGGAAGTGTCGCATTCATGCAACATTTTCGGCTCAAAAGCGGGCCTGATTCCCAATTTCATGTCGTTCAGCAGACAGAGCGCGTCCGAAGGCGCGACCCCGCTCGTCCTTGAATCGGCCTCAGTAGCGGTAGTGATCGGGCTTGAACGGCCCCTCGGCCGACACGCCGATATAGCTCGCCTGCTTGTCGCTCAGCTGCGTGAGCTTCACCCCGAGCTTATCCAGGTGCAGCCGCGCGACCTTCTCGTCGAGGTGCTTGGGAAGCACGTAGACCTCGTTCTTATATTGGTCTGAGCGACTGTAGAGCTCGATCTGCGCTAGCACCTGGTTGGTGAAGCTGGAGCTCATCACGAAGCTCGGATGACCCGTCGCATTGCCGAGGTTCACGAGGCGCCCCTTCGACAGGACGATGATCTTCTTGCCGTCGGGAAACTCGACCTCGTCGACCTGCGGCTTGACCTCGGTCCACTTCATGTTCGCGAGCGCGCCGATCTGGATCTCGCTGTCGAAGTGACCGATATTGGCGACGATCGCCATGTTCTTCATCGCGCGCATGTGGTCGAGCGTGATGACGTCCATGTTGCCGGTCGCGGTGACGAAGATGTCGGCGCGCGTCACCGCCTCTTCCATCGTCACGACCTCATAGCCCTCCATCGCTGCCTGAAGCGCGCAGATCGGGTCGATCTCGGTGACGATCACGCGTGCCCCGCCGTTCCGCAGCGATTGGGCGCTGCCCTTGCCGACGTCCCCGAAGCCGGCGACGCACGCGACCTTGCCTGCAAGCATCACGTCCGTTGCCCGGCGGATCGCGTCGACCAGGCTCTCGCGGCAGCCGTAAAGATTGTCGAATTTCGACTTTGTCACACTGTCGTTGACGTTGATCGCGGGGAACGGAAGCTTGCCCTGCTTGGCAAGATCATAGAGCCGGTGGACGCCCGTCGTCGTTTCTTCCGACACGCCCTTGATCGTCTCGACCGTCTTGGTGAGATAGCCCGGACGTTCGGCGAGAAAGCGCTTCAGAGTCGCGACGAAGATCTCCTCTTCCTCGTTCGACGGTGTGAACAGCTCCTCACCCTGCTCGACCCGATAGCCCCAAAGCGCGAACATGGTCGCATCGCCGCCATCGTCGAGGATCATGTTGGCGGTCGTGTCGCGGCCCCAGTCGAAGATCTTGACGACATAGTTCCAATAATCCTCGAGCGTTTCGCCCTTGATCGCGAAGACCGGCACGCCACGCGCGGCAATCGCCGCAGCCGCATGGTCCTGCGTCGAATAGATGTTGCAGCTTGCCCAGCGTACCTCGGCGCCGAGCTCGAGCAGGGTCTCGATGAGCACCGCGGTCTGGATGGTCATGTGCAGCGACCCCGTGATCCGCGCGCCTTTCAGGGGCTTGGACGTGCCGAATTCCTCGCGCAGCGCCATCAGGCCCGGCATCTCTGTCTCGGCGATCTCGATCTCCTTGCGGCCGAAGTCCGCGAGCCCGGGATCCTTCACGACAAAGTCGTTGAAACGGGTTTCAGCCTGCGTCGCCACGTCGAGAATCTCCAATCATGAGGGGCACGGCGCGTATGTGGCACCGTTGTTCGCCGCGGCCCCTAGCGCAGCATAACATATAAAGAAAGCTTTATATGTCGATTCAGGCCGCGCCGGTTTCACTTGCGAGCAACCGCGGGTCGATCCCTTCCGCCTGGAATGCGGCCGCCCAGCGCTCGTCGGTCGGAGTATCGAACAGGATGCCCGCCTCTCCCTGGGCCGCGAACCAGCCGTGACGAGTCATTTCCTCGTCGAGCTGTCCCTCGCCCCAACCGGCGTAGCCGAGCGCTGCGATCCATTTCGAGGGTCCGCGCCCTTCCGCAATGGCCTTAAGGATGTCGATCGTGCCGGTCATCGCAAAGATCTCGCCCTTCGGTCCGGTTACGTGGAGCGTGTCTTGCCCTCCCCAATCGGTCGAATGGAGCACAAAGCCCCGTCCCGGCTCGACTGGTCCGCCATGATGCACGCCACAGTCCGGCGCCTCGCCCGGGTCGATCTCGAGTTGCTTCAACAGGCCGCGGAAGTTGATCCCAGCGCGCTTGTGACCAACTCCGATCCCGATCGCTCCATTTTCGTCGTGGACGCACATGGCGATGACCGCGCGCTCGAAGCGCGGGTCCGCCATTCCGGGCATCGCCAGGAGAAGCTTTCCTGACAGGAACGTCGGCTGGCCGGGCATGACGAGACAATGAAACGGCGCAGCGCGGCGGGCAAGTCGGTTCGACACGGCTCATCGCAGGCTTGAGGCCGACATGGCGCAGGCCTATCTCCCGCATCAACGCCACTCGCAGGAGATTCCCCATGACCATTCAAGTCGGCGACCGCCTTCCCGATGTTCCGCTCGCCATTGCGGGCTCGGATGGCCCGCAACCGACCACCAGCAGTGACTATTTCAAGGGCAAGAAGGTCGCTCTGTTCGCCGTTCCCGGTGCTTTCACCCCGACTTGCTCGGCGCGCCACCTCCCTTCTTTCGTCGAAAAAGCGCAGGAGCTCAAAGCCAGGGGCATCGATGAGATCGCGTGCATTTCCGTCAACGACCCGTTCGTTATGTCCGCATGGGGCCAACGCGACGGCTCCGAGGACATCACCATGATTGCCGACGGGAACGGGAACTTCGCCGAAGCGACCGGCCTGGTGATGGACGGAAGCAAATTCGGAATGGGCAAACGTTCGCAACGCTACTCGATGATCGTCGACGATGGCGTCGTCGAACAGCTCAACGTCGAGGCGCCGGGTGAGTATCGCGCGTCCTCGGCCGAATATCTGCTGGACCAGCTGGCCACGGCCTGACGCCCCATCGCTGATCCGCCTCCCCTTGGCGCTGTTTGTCCGAAACGGGACGAACAGCGAACGCTCTCAATCGTTTAATCGGGTTGAGGGCGTAACATTTTAAAGGAGGAAGATTCATGCCGAGAAAAAGCAATCGCGGCGGCCGGAACAACAACCCGACGGGCCGCAACCAATATAGCGACTGGGGAGTCATGGACATGGTTCGCGAGCGGCCGATCGCGGCAGCGGCAGCGGCTGCAAGTGCGGCTGCGGCAGGCCTCTTCCTGTGGTCGAAACGCACCCAAATCAGCGATCAGCTGACCAACCTTTCGGACCAGTTCGGAGAGTGGAAAGCCGGCTTCAACGAAAATAACGAGTTTGACGACACCGCGGGCCTCACGAGCACGAGCGCGAATGTGCGCCGTGGAATGAGCACGACCGGCGGCGGCAATGCCAATCTCGGCCGGCAGAGCGGCGGCGGCGGAACCACCGGAAGCGCGAGTGGCCGCGGCCGAGCCAAGAGCCAACCAACGACCTGACCTTTTCAGGGGCGCCTAACCGGCGCCCCTTTTTTCAGCTCCCAAGAAACTCGGCAATCGCCTCGCCCAACTGCGGCTTGGTGACACTGCTCATGTGGGTTCCGGGCACTTCGCGGAAGACAGCGTTGGGCATGATGTTGGCAAGTTCTTCGGCCGAGCCATTGTCATTGTCCTGGTCTCCGCAGACGACCAAGGTGGGCATTGTGAAAGCCTGGAGCCAGTCGATAAATGTATCTTCGAAGCTCTCCAGCAAATGGGCAGCGGCCACGCGGTCGACGCCTTGGCTCTTCATGAACTGGATCGACAGCCAGTGGGGGTCGCCGCGCTGAACCTTGTCGAACAATGCGATCGCTTCCAGGAAGAAGGCCTTACGCCGTTTCCAGTGCCGCAGGCCCTCGAGCCCCGCGCCCGCGAGGACTGCTCGCCGCGGCCGCATTTCCTCACCCACGGCCTCCACGGTCGTTCGCGCCCCAAGCGAAAAGCCGCCGAGATCGAACTCCGCAAGTTCGAGATGCGAAACCAGCTCGCGCAGGTCGCGCGCCAGGATGCCCCGCGGATAATATTCCTCGCCGTGCGGCTTTCCGCTCAGTCCCTGGGCGCGCAAATCCGGCATGATCACACGGAAACCCTCGGCCGCAATCCGGTTTGCGTGGCCGAATTTGATCCAATTCATGTTCGCGTCGGAAAACAGGCCGTGAAGCAGGATCACGGCCCTGCCCTCGCCTTGCTCATGATAGGCGAGCTCGACGCCGTCAGAGGCGGTCCAGCGGAGGACTGAAGTCTCGGTCATGCAGCGCGAAACGCAGCGAATGCAGCGCTCCTACTCGCGCGAGTACCGGTCCGCGCGTGTGAGGCTCGGGCGGGGATCGGAATCCGGGGGGCAAAGCGCAGCATCGCCGCGAGCGCATGTCAGGCGAAGACTTACATTGCAACGCCGCCTTCCGTCGCAGGCGGCACATCCGGCCATTTCTGACGTTCACGACAGCGGCCTGAAGGAATCAGAGTGATCGAAGCGCACCTTCGAAGATTGCGAAAGCGGGATACGATCGGCGCCGAGGAGGAGCGCGCCATTCGCGCAATGGTGTCCGAGACCAAGCGCGTAAGAGCGCGAAGGACCGTCATTCATGAAGGTGAAAAGCTCGATCAAAGCGTCTTGCTGATCGACGGCTGGCTTGCGCGAGCGGTCGATATGCCCGGGGGCGAACGTCACATCACCGAACTGCACGTACCCGGCGACTTTGCCGACCTTCATGGCTTTACTTTGAAGCGCCTCGACCACGATGTGGTGGCATTGACGGAGTGCATCATCGGCCTGGTCCCCCACGGTCGGCTCACCGACCTCACCGATGAATTTCCGCATCTCGCGCGGGTCTATTGGTTCAGCACCAACGTCGACGCGGCAATTCACCGGCAATGGGCGGTTTCGCTTGGGCGCCGAGACGCGATTTCCAGAATGGCGCATTTGTTTTGCGAGCTGTTCCTCCGCCTGGAGGTCGTCGGAAAGACCGACGAGCTAAGCTATGATTTCCCCCTCACGCAGGATCAGCTTGCAAGCTGCCTCGGATTGACCCCCGTCCATGTGAATCGCACGCTTCAGGCC
>JBKPOR010000156.1:0-9928 GCA_046765675.1 Pseudomonadota bacterium | reverse complement strand
GGCTGGGGGTGGGTGCGAGCGAAGCGAGTTGTTTGAGACGCCTGAGAGACGGCATCGCTCAACCCACCCCTACCCCTCCCTGCCAGGGAGGGAAGAAGAAGCAGCCGCCGCAGCTACGATCGGCATGAAATCCACGGCCCTGAGACTGGCTCCGCCCACCAGCGCGCCATCCACATTCGGCACAGAGAAGATTTCTAGCGCATTCGAAGGCTTCACCGAGCCGCCGTAGAGGATCCGAATGCGTTCGCCACCGGCCTCATATCGGCTGGCGAGCAATCGGCGCAGAGCGTCGTGCATCTCGCCGATCTCATCGGTGGTCGGGACCTTCCCCGTGCCGATGGCCCAAATCGGCTCATAAGCGATCGCGAGCTCGGCCTCTGCGGCGATTCCATCCGGAAGCGACGAATTGAGCTGAGCAGCCACGGTTTCAACCGCCCTGCCCGCCTCGCGCAATTCCAGGCTCTCACCAACACAAAGGATCACGTTCAGTCCGCTTGCCAGCGCTGCCCGGCTCTTGGCTTTCACCTCCGCGTCGCTCTCCCGCTGGGCATCGCGCCGCTCGGAATGACCTACGATCGTGAGGCTCGCTCCAGCATCGAGCAATTGCACCGCAGAGATATTTCCGGTGTGGGCGCCCTTTTCGGCATGGTGGACGTCTTGCGCTCCAATCGCGAAGCCGGGCGCTTCCCGCACCGCGCGTTCGATGAGAATTGCCGGAACGCACAAAGCAACGTCGACTTGGCGGTATTGGCGCGCCTCACCGGCAATCGCCCGCACCTCGCCGAGGTCCGACGACAGGCCGTGCATCTTCCAATTGCCGGCAACCAACTTCCTCAGCGCCATCCAAGTCCCCACTTTCGGTGCGGCCCTAGCGGGGGCGCCTTGATGGGAGCAAGCCTCGCCCCTAAAGCCTGCCGATCCTTCCCGTCAGCAGTGGATCCCAATGCTCGCTTCCTTCCGCCGCCTGTCCAAGTCGAAAATCGGCACCGGAATCATGGCCGTCGTCCTGCTTGCCATCCTCGCCGGCTTCGCTCTTGCCGATCTGTCCAACTTCGGCACCGGGGTTCCGGGCTTCGGGCTCGGCAGCTCGACGCTCGCAAAGATCGGCGGCGAGGAAATCAATGAGAAAGAGATGTCCGACGCGATGGAGCGGCATCTCTCTCAGGTCCGACAGCAAAACCCCAACGCGGACTATCCCAACATCGCCGGCGACATCGAGCCCTTGCTCTCCGAAATGATCGACCAGAGCGCCGTCATCGCCTTCGCCAACAAATATGGGTTCGAGATATCGAAGCGGCTGGTCGACGCCGAAATCGCCGATTTGCCGGGTGTCCGCGGCCTCAATGGCAAGCCGAGCGTCCAGGGCTATCAGCAGCTCCTCGCGCAGAACCGGCTGACGGATGCCCAGGTCCGGCAGCGCCTCACGGCACAGATCGCCGCGCGCTACCTGCTTTTGCCGGTGTCGGCCGTCGCTCGAGTATCGGTCGGGGTCGCGTCGCCCTATGCCCAGATGCTTCTCGAAGAGCGCGAGGGCGAAGCGGCGGTCGTGCCGTTCACGGCGTTTACCGCCGGACTCAATCCCACCGACGCAGATCTCCAGCGTTACTATGCCGCCAATCGCAGCCGTTACATGGTGCCCGAACAGCGCATGATCCGCTTTGCGCGGATCGGCCCCGACCAGGTCGCAAACGTCGTCGCAACCGACCAGGAAGTCGAAGCTTATTATAAAGCGAACCAATCGGCCTACGCGGCCAGGGAAACACGCGATTTCACCCAAGTGGTCGTTCCCGACCGGGCTACCGCCAATGCGATTGCTGCGCGAGCCAAGGCCGGAGCAAAGCTCGTCGCAGCGGCGGCGCCCGCCGGCGCCAATGCAGCGGTGAGTTCGCCCGCCGGGCAAACGCGAGAAAAATACGCGTCGGTCGCCGGCGACAAGGTCGCCGCCGCGGCCTTTTCGGCCCCGTCCGGTGCGATTGTCGGGCCCGTGCAGTCCGATTTCGGCTGGGCCGTCGTCAAGGTCGAATCGGTGACGACCGTCGGGGGCAAATCGCTTGCCGAGACAAAGGCCGAAATCGCGTCCAAGCTCACCGATGAGAAACGCAAGGAAGCGCTGGAGGACCTTGTCGACAAGGTGCAGGATTCGATCGAAGGCGGCAGCAATTTCAGCGAAGTCGCAACCGAATCGAAGCTTCCGGTTACGACCACGCCGCTCGTCATGGCGAACGGAATGTCCCGCACCGACCCGGCCTATAAGGTGCCCGCGGAGCTTGCCTCGGCACTCAAGTCGGGGTTCGACATTGCCCCGAGCGATCAGCCCGAAATCGCCGCCCTGCCCGACAAATCGGGATATGTGATGGTCTCTCCGTCCGAGGTCCTGGCGGCGGCACCCGAGCCCCTCGCCAAGATCCGCGACCGGGTTGCAGGAGATTGGACCGCGGCCCAAGGGCTTGTCAGAGCCAAGGCGGCGGCGGCCGCAATTGCGGCCAAGGCGAGCCAGGGCATTTCGTTGACCGACGCGGTCAAGCAGAGCGGCGCCGCGCTTCCGATACAGCCGCTGAAAGCGCGCCGCCTGCAAATTGCCCAGGCTAACCGCGAGGTCGCGCCGGCCCTCCGGACGCTTTTTTCCTTACCCGCGGGCAAGGCTCGAATGGTCAGCGACACGCAGGGCCGCGGCTTCTTCGTGGTCAAGGTCGACAAGATCAACCCGGCCAATTCACTGGCGGCGATTCCGCTGATCGGGCAGATGCGCGGTGAGCTTCAGCAGGCGACTTCGGACGATTATGCGCGCCAGTTCGTTGCCGCGATCCGCGAAGACGTCAAAGTCCGGCGCAATGAGAGCGCGATCAGAGCCCTGAAACAACGATTCGCCGCCGCCGGGAGCTGAGCGCCGCCGGCGAGAGCTTGACGGACTCGCGAATGTTGCCTACACGTTCCCCGTTCGTTCCATTTTGAACGTGGGGGAGTAACGACCGATGCTCACCGCCAAGCAACGCGAACTGTTGCTATTCATCGATCAACGCCTCGGCCAGACCGGTATCAGCCCGAGCTTCGATGAGATGCGCGAAGCGCTCGACCTCAAGTCCAAGTCGGGCGTCCACCGGCTGATATCGGCACTCGAGGAACGGGGGTTTATCCGCCGGTTACCGAACCGCGCGCGGGCGCTCGAGGTACTGAAGCTTCCCGAGACTCGACCGCCAGCGACAGTCACTCCGCTGCGGCCCGCAACGCTGGCCGCCGCCAATGACACGATCGAGCTGCTGTTGGCCGGCCGGATCGCCGCAGGTACGCCGATCGAGGCGCTTCAGGGGACGGAGACCTTCCCCGTGCCCGCGGCTTTGCTTGGTGCTGGCGAACATTATGCGCTCGAGGTTTCGGGGGATTCGATGGTCGAGGAAGGCATCCTCGACGGCGATTTCGCGCTGATCCGAAGGGTCGAAGATGCCCGCGACGGCGAGATCGTGGTCGCCCTCGTCAATAATGAGGAAGCGACGCTCAAGACGTTCCGGCGCGAGGGCAACATGATCCGGCTCGACCCCGCGAACCGCAATTACGAGCCACAGCGCTACCGCCCAGATCAGGTGCAGATCCAGGGACGCTTGGCGGGCCTGATCCGGCGGTATTGAAGACTGGCTTAGTGTCCAAGCCTTAATGGACGAACGGTTGAGATTGGCGCTGATGATCTACGGCCGACTCCGCTCGAGACGGATGTTCTATCCGAGGTTTCGGCCCACGGATGCTCGCCCACGCGTTCGGCGACGGTCACGACGCGCGACTTGTCACCCAAATAGATCGCCAGTCCTCCGGAGCTTTCGAGCGCCTCCCGATCGAGCTTGAGCCAGCGCGGACTGCATCCACGCGGCAAGCGCCGGTCCGATACGGCAATGTCCGCGTCCGCGCAGGACGCCGTGACGTCGGTCCATGCGATACGCTGCGGCGATCGGGTTGCGAGCAGCCGCCATTCGGCATTGCCCTTGCGGATGGCGGCCACGCAACTGTCTCGCGAGCATTGGCTGAACGGGGCGGCCGCGAGCTCGTCCGGATCGCCGTCGTACCCCGACGCCTCGGCGAACAGGCTGCGCATATAATCCCCTGCCCGCTCGCGAAGGAGCAGCGGCGTTCCGTCGCCGGAGAGCACGACGAGGTGGCGGCCATCGCCGGTGACAAGGAGGTCCGGAGTGGGCGAGGCAAGTGCCGCCGAAGCGCCAATCGCGACCGGCGCCAGGCCCAGCAGCCTGACCCGGCCAGCCCACAGGCAAAGCCATAGTCCGCCGGCGACCATTGCGCCGAAGGCCCAGCGCGGCATCGAGGGCATCAATGCCACCGCTCCCGGCGCGGCCGCGATCGCATGGGCCAGTCCAAGGAGCGCGCTAATCGCCCGGCCGGTCAGCCACCAGAGCGGTTGTCCCGCCCCGATCGCGTCGAGCAGTAATGCGCCGGCTTCCAGCGGCATGATCACGAAGGTCGTGAGCGGGATCGCCACGATGTTGCCGGCAACTCCGTAAAGCCCGGCGCGGTGGAAGTGGAACAAGGCGAACGGGATCAAGGCGAACTCGACTGCGAGCCCAGTCAGCACAATCGCTGCGAGCGACCGGCCAATTCGCCGAAAGATGCCTTCCTCGCGCCGCTGAAACAGCCGTCGCCCCCAGCCGGTCGAATGAACAGCCACGATCGCGGTCACCGCGGCAAAGCTCATTTGGAAGCTCGCGCCTGCGAGCGCCTCTGGCCGAAATAGCAAAACGACCAGCGCGCCGACCGCAACGAGGCGGATGCTGATTGCATCCCGACCGAGCGCAATTCCGAGAAGCACGAGCACTGCGGCGACGCAGCTCCGCACCGTCGGCACCTGCGATCCGGTCAGCAAAGTGTAACCGATGCCCGCGGCCGCCGCGACTCCAGCCGAGACCAGGACAAGGTTGAAACGAAGCGCGAGGCGCTCGCTGAGCGCCAGGAGCTTGAGGCTGACGAACATGGCCGCGGCAACCACCGCCGCGATGTGGAGTCCGCTAACCGAAAGGAGGTGGGTGAGCCCGCTCGCCCGCATCGCGTCGGCATCCTCTTCGGTCACGCTGTTCTGATCGCCCGTAACGAGAGCAACCGCGATACCGGATTCGTTTCCGGGCAACCGGCGACCAATGTGATGCGCAAGGCGCTGCCGAGCCCAATCGAGCGCGTGGGCACTTCCCGGCTCGATCATCTCCACCGGTCCGAGTGCTTTGCCGACCGCTCCGATCCGCTTGAACCAGGCATCGCGGGCGAAGTCGTAGGTTCCGGGAAGCGCCATCGGTGGCGGCGGTGCCAACCGCGCGCGCAGGTGGACGACGGCGTCCCTCGCCAGACCAACCGGTACCGCGACTGGATCGACGGAAATGCGCACTCGCGGCGGCAATTGCGGATCCCGCGGCGCCATTGTTAGCCGGACCGTATCCCGGGCGACCAAGGTTTCGACCGTTTCAACCCTGGCGGAGAAAGTCGCAACGACTGGCCGGCTAAGGCGCGCTGCGGAAACCTCCTGAGCCCTCAGCCAGATGAGCGCGCAGCCAAGGGTCGATGCCACGCCAAGCCAGCCGACCGCCCTCCCGGCGCGACTAGGAGCCAGGAAAAAACCAATCATCCCGAGCGCGGCGCTGAAACACAGGAACGCGATCCATTGATCAGGTCGGCCCAAGGTGAACCAAGCCGCGACGCCGCCGCCGAAGCCGACGACGAACCAAGGGGGAAGCTGGGCGCGCTCGTGTTCGAGCAGCCGTTCGAGCTGCTCTCCGGCCGCGCCGGTCCACGCCTTCCAATAGCCCCGAGCCCGCTGTGGAAGAGGCGCACCCGCTATGTTAGGGGCGCTCGTCCATTGCATTGCAACATGAAGAGAAGAGGAAAGCGCGCTTGAGCGCAAGCAATTCGTTCGGGCCGGTCGTGACGCGCTTTGCGCCCTCGCCGACCGGTTACCTCCACATCGGAGGCGCGCGGACGGCGCTGTTCAACTGGCTCTTCGCGCGCCACCACGGTGGCAAGTTCCTCCTTCGCATCGAGGACACCGACAAGGCGCGGTCGACCAAGGAAGCGATCGACGCGATCCTCGACGGGATGCAGTGGCTTGGCCTCGATTGGGACGGCCACGAATATTACCAGTCGCAATTCTGGGCCCGGCACGCCGAAATCGCCCACCGAATGCTCGATCGCGGCCAGGCTTATCGCTGCTACATGACGCAGGAGGAGCTGGCCGGGCAGCGCGAGGCGGCACAGCGCGAGCGGCGGCCCTTCCGAATCAGCAGCCCCTGGCGCGATGTCACCGAGGACCAGGGCGACAAGCCCTTCGTTGTGCGCCTGAAGGCTCCGCAGGACGGCGAAACGATCATCGACGACCAGGTCCAGGGCCGCGTCACCGTTCAGAATGCCGAGATAGACGACTTCGTCCTGCTGCGTTCGGACGGGACCCCGACCTACATGCTCGCGGTTGTGGTCGACGATCACGACATGGGCGTCACTCACGTGATTCGCGGCGACGACCATCTCAACAACGCATTCCGCCAGCTCGTCATCATCCGCGCGATGGGCTGGCCGGAGCCGGTCTATGCCCATGTCCCGCTGATCCACGGTCCCGATGGAGCCAAATTGAGCAAGCGCCATGGGGCGCTCGGGGTCGATGCCTATCGCGACGAGCTCGGGATGCTTCCCGAGGCCGTGGTCAATTACCTGCTCCGTCTCGGCTGGGGACATGGCGACGACGAAATCATCAGCCGCGACCAGGCCATCGAATGGTTCGGTCTCGACCACGTCGGGAAGTCGCCGTCGCGCTTCGACGTCAAGAAGCTCGAGAACCTCAACGGCCATTACATCCGCGAAGCGGACGATGAGCGGCTGGCGAGCCTGGTCGCTCCCAAACTCGGCGTGAAAGGAGAGCAACGAACGCTGCTCATACGGGCCATGCCGGAGCTTAAAGCGCGAGCGCATACTCTGAACCAACTCACCGAGGGAGCGCACTTCCTGTTTGCAGCGCGGCCGCTCGATTTCGACGAAGGAGCATCGGCGCTGCTAACGGACGACGCCCGGATGCTCCTTGCTGCAGCGCACAAGCGACTTGTTGCTCTTGCGAAATGGGACGCGGAATCGCTAGAGGCGGCCGTCCGCGACGTTGCCGAAGCGAGCGGAGTCAAGCTCGGTAAACTTGCCCAGCCACTCCGCGCCGCGCTTACCGGGCGTACGACGTCGCCGGGGATATTTGATGTGCTTGCTTTGTTAGGACGCGACGAGAGCCTCGCCCGCATCGCCGACCAGATGGTGGAGCCGAACGAATGACCGACAAAACCGTGACCTTAGGGATCGACGGCTCCAATCATTCCTATCCGCTCCTCGAAGGCTCCGTCGGACCCGAAGTGATCGATATCCGCAAGCTCTACGGAGAAACCGGGATGTTCACCTACGATCCGGGTTTCACCTCGACCGCAGCCTGCATGAGCGCCATCACCTACATCGACGGCGAAAAGGGCATTTTGCTTCATCGCGGCTATCCGATCGACCAGCTCGCGGAAAATTCGACCTTCATGGAGGTCGCCTATCTCTTGCTGAATGGCGACCTTCCTAATCGCAAGGATCTCGACGAATTCGCTTACACGATCAGCCGCCACACAATGCTGCACGAGCAGCTGATGACCTTTTATCGCGGGTTCCGCCGCGACGCCCATCCGATGGCCATCATGTGCGGAGTGGTCGGTGCCTTGTCGGCATTCTATCACGACAGCACGGATATCACCGATCCCGAGCAGCGGATGATCGCTTCCCATCGGCTGATCGCCAAAATGCCGACAATCGCCGCGATGGCGTTCAAATATTCGATCGGACAGCCGTTCCTCTATCCGGACAACAGCCTCAGCTACACCGGCAATTTCCTGAGGATGACCTTCGGGGTCCCGGCAGAGCCGTATCACGTCAATCCGGTCGTCGAGAATGCGATGCGCCGGATCTTCATCCTTCACGCGGACCACGAGCAGAATGCGTCGACCTCGACCGTCCGGCTCGCGAGTTCGTCGGGCGCGAACCCGTTCGCCTGTATCGCCGCCGGGATCGCATGCCTGTGGGGACCCGCGCATGGCGGCGCCAACGAAGCGGCGCTCAACATGCTGCGCGAGATCGGACGCGTCGAGAACATCCCGAAATATATCGCCCGCGCGAAGGACAAGGACGATCCGTTCCGGCTGATGGGGTTCGGGCATCGAGTCTATAAGAACTTCGATCCGCGGGCGAAGGTGATGAAGGCGACTGCCGACGCGGTCCTGAGAGAGCTCAACATCTCCGATCCCGTGCTCGACGTCGCCGAGGAGCTCGAGCGGATCGCGCTCAGCGACGATTATTTCATCGAGAAGAAGCTCTATCCAAACGTCGATTTCTATTCCGGCGTGATCCTCAATGCGATCGGCTTCCCAACGGACATGTTCACGGCGCTGTTCGCACTCGCCCGGACCGTGGGCTGGGTCGCGCAATGGAATGAAATGATCGCCGATCCCGACCAGAAGATCGGCCGTCCGCGCCAGCTTTATACCGGCGCCCCGCAGCGCGATTACGTGCCGGTCGACCGCCGCTAGGCGGCTGGAAGCGTAAGAGTGAAGCGCGAACCTTCGCCGGGAACGCTTTCCAGCGTGACGTCGCCGCCCATCGAGCGCGCGAGGCGGCGCGAAATGGCAAGGCCGAGGCCCGTGCCCGCCGTCTTCTGATCGGCACGCTCGAACCGCTCGAAAATCCGTTGCTGGTCGGCCGGATCGATCCCGGGCCCTTCGTCGGATATCGTCACCGACGCGGTCCCAGCCGTTTTGGCAAAGGCCAGGCCCACCCTGCCGCCTTCGGGCGAATGGCGCACGGCATTTCCGATGAGGTTGACGAGAATTTGAATCACTGCGCGATCCTCGCCGCTTGCCAGGAGCCGCTCGTGCTCGCCCGCCTCAAGCTTGATACCGCGTTCCTCGGCGATCGATTCCAGCATCACCAGCGCCTCACCGGCGAGCTCGGCCAGATCGACCGTCCGATGACCCTGGCTCGGGTCTTCGCTCATCGAGCGGATCACCGAGAGCAGGTGGCGCGCCGCGGCGGCAATATCGTTGCCGTAGCTTGCATAGTCGCTGCGAAGCGGCCCGTCGGCGCGTTCGACAATCCGCTCCGCGCTATCGATGATCCGGTCGAGCGGAGAGCGGAGGGCCTCATCGAGCGCCCGATCGAATGCCGATGTCCTTCCCGTCTCGGCTTTTAAAATCGTAGTAGCCTCGCCTTCGGCGGTTCCCCGGAAGCCGGCGAATCCTCCGTCAGCGG
Source organism: Pseudomonadota bacterium (assembly GCA_046765675.1). Taxonomy (GTDB): domain Bacteria; phylum Pseudomonadota; class Alphaproteobacteria; order Sphingomonadales; family Sphingomonadaceae; genus Sphingomicrobium. The sequence goes on along the minus strand of JBKPOR010000156.1, from coordinate 637 downwards.
CGCTGACGACGTCGCCGCTGAGGATCACCACGCGCTGGCCGTCCTTGCGGTTGCGGGCACGCTGACCTGAAAAGCCGCGCCGCGCGGCAAGCGCGCTGATCAGCGGCATCTCCCCGGCTTCGTCCTCTTCGAGCCGGAACAGTCGAGTGAGCGGCTGGCCGGCAGCCTCGGTCATGTCGATTCCGAGCTCTTCGGCCAGCTCGGGCGAGATCGAGATGAGCCGGAGCTCCTCATCGGCCGCCCATTCGCGGCGCGAGCCCGAAGCATCGACTTCGCTTCCGCGTCCGAGCAGCGATGCAAGCCGCGGCGATGCAGGAGGACGCTCCGTCCAGCCTTCGAGCGACAAGGCGACCTCATCGCCCTCGGGCGTCGCATTGACCCACATTTCAATATCTCGCTCGAGGGATGCGGCAATCGCCGGGCGAGCGACGGCTATTCCGAGCTTGCGAGCGAGTTCGGCGACGGCAGCGATTTGCGGCAAGGCCAGCGCGTGACCGATGTCGGAGCCCGCGTCCCGCTGAAGCGCTTCGAGCGCAGGGTCGGCGCTGATCAGCCGGCCGGCCTTGTCGACGCGGCCGACCACCGGCTTTGGTTCGGATGGAACGCTGGCCATCAGCTTTGCTCGAGCCTCGCGACG
>JBKPOR010000155.1:0-6726 GCA_046765675.1 Pseudomonadota bacterium | reverse complement strand
TTGAAAGTGGGAACGAAGTTCATGAAGTTGACGAAATTGACACTCCCCCCTCCCGGCACCTTCGCCGAAGGCCAGCGCCTGGTCTACGGCTTGCTCGCCGCTGCCGCCGGTATGTTCTGCGGCGCCTGCTCGGTCGCGATGATCGCCCTCCTGATGTGGGGCGGCTGGTCGGCGAGCGAGGAGCATACGATCGTCATCATCTTCGGATGGTCGCTCGGCGGTTTCATCGCAGCGATGGTGGCGGTGATCGTGGGCCTGCTCGCGGGTGGGCCAGTCGGCCGCTTCAAACTCAGCGCGGGCCGCGATGGCGGGACGATCGAGGCGGACCATCGATGATCGCTCGCCTTCTGAATCCGCAGGGCATTGCCGGCCTCATCGCTTCAATCTGTCTCGCGTTCCTGCTGATCGCCCAGAAGCTCGAGACTCGCCATTGGAAGAAGCAGAGCAAGCAGTTCGAGCGCCTCTACCACGCGGACCAGGCCGCATTCGCCGAGACGATTGCCGGCTATCGAGCGGCGGCCGCCACCGCTCGAGCCGCCGACCGGACCGCTGCCGAACGGGTCCGCGCGGAGCAATCGGCCATCAACGAAAGGACAGCAAATGACTTTGAAACACGCCTGGCCGCTGCTCGCGGTCGTGCTCAGCGCCTGCAGCTCGACCCCGAAACCTCAACCAATTCCGGTCGTCGCCCAACAGCGTCAGTGTCCCCTTTATCCGCTCCCGCCGGAGGATCTACTGAAACCGCCGGTCGAAACGGACTTCCTCCCACTGACCGCCTCACCGCAACGGAGCAAGCCATCCAGCTCGACGAGCTGATCAAGTGGGTTCGGAGGCAGCATTCGGTGAACCCCAACAAAACCGCCAATGACGGGTCCTCCGACCGACAGCCATGAACCCGTGCTTCGGCCAAGCGTTACGGCTCATATTCAGGCAGGAGGACTCGCATGAGCGGCTTTGAAGACATCCGCGAACATATGAAGATCATCGGCGCCGACGGCGCTCCGATCGGCACGGTCGACCGGGTCGAGGAGAATCGGATCAAGCTGATCCGTCATGACAGTGGCGTGGCCCATGAACAGCATCACCACTACATCCCGCGCGGGCTGGTCGCCGAGGTCGAGGGCGACACGGTCCGACTGACTGCGCGCGCCGACGTTGTTGCCGACCTCTTCGAGCAGGAGGAGAGCGGAGAGCCGATCGGCTGACTTGACGCAACCGGCCGTTCTTCGCACGCTCGGCAGCGAGGGGAGGATTGGCGGATGCTTCGATCGATGATTCTGTTGGGCGCGGTCGCCGGGCTCGCGGGTTGCAACCAGGCTGCCCAGGAACCGGCGAGCAATGCCGCGGCGAACGCCGCGCCGGCAACGGCCAAGCATCCGGCCTTCTGCTTTTTCAAGGACGAGGAGACCAAGGGCTGGAAGGCGTCGGCCGATGCCAAAGTGACGGTTTCGGGCAAGGCGCACGTCAAGGACGGGCGCTACAAGGCGATTCTCGGCGAACCCGAAGTTGCGGGGACCAAGGCGAGCGTCTGGTTGACCATCGGGACTAACGATACCGGTTATTCCGCTGAAGAAGATTGGTGGGATTTGAGCGCCAAGATTCCCGCCGGTGCCGCTGTCGAGAGCGTCAGCGTGATGTGCGGCCAAAAGACTATCGCGCAGCTGGCGCTGAAAAAGGGCTGAGCGGCGTTTTCTCCGCTTGCGTCAGGGCGCATCGAAGCTCACCTTCGATTCGTGGACGACGAGAGTGGCCTGGCATCGGTCAAGGTCCGCCGCTGGACCCGGATCGAAGATTATTTCGAGTCTCTCGCTCGGCGTCGGGCCGCGCGGCGCTCACGCGAGTTCAGGCCGCGCACCGAGCCCGAGAGCCCGCGTTTCGTCTTAAGCACGCTTCCCTTCCTCGCTTTGTTCGCCGGCCTTGCCGTGCTCGTGATTGGAATCGCGATTGCCGCCTGGCCCGGCGCCCAGCCCATGCCGAGGGTGCAGGCCGCGACGCACGAGCTGGGGGTCGCTCCGAAGGGCTGGTTCCAGGAGGCGCAAAAGGAGATGCGCCGAAGGAGCTGAGACTAGCAGCGGAGCGTATCGCCGCTGTACCACATGCGGTCGCAGTTCTGGTTGACCTGCATCCAGTGCGGATAGGCGCGGTCCGGGCGGTCGTGCCACCAATCGTTGTAGCTATCGGGCTCGAAGGTCCGGTTGTTGAAATTGGCCCAATCGCCGTTCCAGCCCCAGCCGATGACCACGTCCGTCGCATTGTGGCGTCGATGGTGTCGCCGGTCGTGGCGGTCTCCATCCCGCATCACTCCGGCGCTTGGGCCACGCCTGCTCTGCTGGACATGAGAAGCGGGAAAGCTGGCGAAGCCCGATGAGGCCGATGCCTGCGCTTCGGCGGGCATTGCCGGGACCAGGATTGCGGCGGAAATTGTCGCGACGAGCAAAAGATGCATCTCCCTGCTCCTTTCTGACGGTGGTGAAACGCTGAAGGGCCCCAGGAGTGCCGACGGATGTTCATTGCGCGGCAAGCACCGGCGAGACAGGATGCGATTCATGCCCGTCGGCTTCCCATTAGCCCTCGCCCTGATGGCCCAGAGCGCTTCGGCGACTCCCGCGAGCTACGGTCCGGCGGCGCCCGCAGCGGTGCCCAGGAAAGCGGCAAGTACTACAACCGCGGCCCGGAGCTGCGTGCCCGGCCAGCGGACCTCAAATCCCAATGAGGTCGTGATCTGCGCTCCGAAGATCGAAGGCTACCGGCTCAACCCCGACGTGATGGAGGCCCGGCGCGAGATTCACAGCGGCGGGCGGCCCACCCGGCCCGGCCCGATGGGAGCCAAGCCGCGGGATTGCGCCGTCGGTCCCTGGGCTTGCGGACCGCAGGCCGGAATCAACCTGGTCGGCGCCGCGCTTACCGCCGCGACGATGGTCAAGAAGGCAGTCAGTGGCGAGAATGTCGGCCAAATGTTCGTGACGGACCCGCACCCGACCGAATACCAGCTCTACCTCCAAGCCAAGGCCCGCCGTGAGGCGCGGGAAGCCGAAAATGCCGCCGCCGCCATGGCCCGAGCCAAAGAGGCGGAGGCGCAGCGATTGGTGACGTCGGAACCGTCCCGGCGCTAACCAGGAAGTAAGCCTCTTTCGGTTAGCATGGCCCTCATGCCAGCCCGTTCGATCGCCAAATATCTGACCCCGTGGATGTTCAAGCGCCAGCAGGAACAGCGTTTGCTCGCCCTGCGGAATCGCGACGGGGACGATTGCCGCCGCTGCCGGCGCCCGATGCGCTTCGACTTGCCAAAGGGCCACGACATGGGCGCGAAGGTCGAGCAGATCCTCGCCAATCCGGGGGGCGATCCGCAGGCGCTCGACAATCTTTGCCTGTGCCACGCCCGCTGCAACGCAGGAATGATCGACCACACGATCGAGGTTCTGGAGCGGATGCAGCGGAAAAACGAGGCCGCTTTGTTCGTCACGTCGCGCCGGAAGAAGCGCAAGGCTGCCTGAGCAGGCTCCGCCGGAGTGGTGCATGAAGGGTTTCCTGATCTTCCTGGCCTTCGCCTTTCCGGTGGTGCTGGTGAGCCCCTCCTTCTGGAGCCTCGTCAACATGAACTTCGGCGCCGAGCGCATCGGTTACGGGCACAAAACGGCGAACGGCGGAATGGTCACGCAATGGGCGACGCTCGGACCCAAGGCGCCATGGCCTGCCTGGGCGATCGTTCCCGAAGGAACGAGCCTGACCGTGCGGGCCAATTTCGAAGCCGCGCCCGCGCCGGGTCTCAACGCGGCCGGCTATGGCGACATTGACGGCAAGGCTTCGGCCCGGATCGTCGCGGGCCGCTATGAGGATGCGCTCCGCCGCTCCGGGTGGGCGGTCCGAGTCGGGCGCTTCGACGCTTTGTCGCCGGACATTCCGCCGCAGCCGATCCATAACTGCATCGTCGAGGCACGGCGCGGCGCTCAGGTCCAGCGCATGAGTATCGCCATCGATGATGCACGGACCGCAGGCTCGCTGTGGTGGACGGTCGGCCCGGCGAAGTTTCCGATCGGCACGACCGACAAGCCGTGTTGGGGCGCCTAATTTTCGTTTGAGGATGGTTCCGGATCGGCGGCGGTACGATTCGCAACCGTCGCTCTGTTGTCGTCGGCGCGCTCGGTCCATTCCTCGTCGAGCGCCGCCGGAGATTCCTCGGGCGATGCGGGGATATCGGCGATCATCGCCTTGGGTGGCGAATCGGCACGCGGAGGCCGCGCGGTCATCGCCGACCAGGCATAACCTCCCGCGAGTCCCAGCGGGATCGCGGCGCACAAGAGGACAACCACCTTCCGGTCCATGCCCCAAGTTTCGCACGCCGATGATAACCGTATCGTTACCAAAACGGAGTTAGTTTCTGCGCGTGAGCAAGGAATCGAAACTCCGCAAGAAGGCTGTCGAGCTGCATCCGGCGGCGCGCCCGTCGCGAATCCGCCGCGAGCCGTTGCAGGTGGACAATGCGCTGACGAGGAAGCTGGGGCGGATCGACTGGAACTCCCGCGAGTGGGAAATCCGGCTCGCCATGATCGGCATCACCTTCTTCGCGCTCGCACTCACCGCCGCGGTGTTCGATATCGGCGAGGTCATCAGCCGCTAATTCCGGCCACGAGCTCTGTCCTCAGAAGCTCGTGCTGAGTGTCACCATCACGCGATTGCTCTGGTAGGCGTCCGGCCTCGTCTCACTATCGAGGTGGACCCGGGCGTGCACACCGGGAACGATGTTGGTTTCCGCCCGGATCTGTTTGGGGTCGTAGCGCTCGGGCAGCCGCTGCAGGCGATAGGGGCTTTCGCCGGGGCGCGAGCCGCAGATCACGACTTCGCCGCTGCTGCTGCGCGGACAGCCGTCCGTATAGCTGGGCGGAGGTGCGATAACTGCGAGCAGGAGGAGCGACAACATGCGCCCTTGCCTTAGCAGGTTTCACGCGAAATCGAATACGACCATGGGCAACGCGCTCAACCGCAATTGTCAAATTCTAAAGATTGAAGCACTCTTCGCGAATGCGGAGGGTGCCACCGTATCCCTGGCGGAAACGCCGGTGGACGCGTTCGTCCGACTTTGTTCGGCCGCGCAGGCGGAGCAGGGGTTCCGGCTGGCTGCGCTTCCTTCCCTTGTGGGGTGCGGCCGTCCTGGCCGGCACGATGTACGGCGCGGGGTGGGCCGGCGGGCCGAAGACCGTCACTCCGGGTTTGAGCTTCAGCTCGGGTTCCGCCGCGTTCGGCAGTTGCCACACCGGCGGCGGCAGGAATTGCGTCGTCGACGGCGACACCTTCTGGATGAATGGCGTGAAAATCCGCATCGCCGATATCGACGCTCCCGAAACGCACCCGCCGCGCTGCGTGCGGGAGAGGGAGCTGGGCTTTGCCGCGACCAGGCGCCTCCAGCAGCTGCTCAATTCGGGGCCGGTCACATTGACGAGCATCGACCGCGACGAGGACCGCTACGGCCGCAAGCTGCGGAATGTGCGCGTGAATGGCTCAGACGTGGGTGCGGAGCTGGTCGGCGAGGGGCTGGCGCGACGGTATGCCGGCGGCCGGCGGCCGTGGTGTTGAGATAAGGGGTTTCACGCGAAGACGCGAAGGCGCGGAGAAGAAGCGACCCGTCATTGCGAGGAGCCGAAGGCGACGCGGCAATCCACTGCTTTTTCTGGATCGCTTCGCTACGCTCGCAATGACGGAGGTGATTGATGCGCAGGAAACCGGCGAGCGTTCAGGCGCTGACCGAGCTGGGGCGGGTGCGGCTCAGCAAGAGCTTCTTCATGCGCGACATGCTGCATTCGGAGATCGCGCAGGTGCACGGGCTGCTGAACGCGCCCGACGATCCGGACCTGGCGATCGCGGCGGGGACGCGGCTGTGCGAGGACTTGCTCGAGCCGCTGCAGGACCGCTGGGGGCGCGTGGCGGTGCGCGGGGCCTATCGCAACCAGGAGGTCAACGCGCTCGGCAATCGCATGATGCGCTTGGGGAAAGCGGGCTACAATTGCGCGCTGAACGAGAACAGCGCGGCCGGGCACATCTGGGATTTGCGCGACAAGGACGGGTGCATGGGCGCGACGGCGTGCGTGGTCGTCCCGGCCTTCTACGACGCGCACCCCGAGCCCGGCGGCTGGCAGCATCTGGCGCGCTGGATCGACGAGAATCTGCCTTATTCCTGGCTGCAGTTTTTCCCGAAATATTGGGCGTTCAACATCAACTGGCACGAGCGGCCGGTGCGGCGGATTGGGAGTTATGTGGAGCCGAAGGGGCGGCGGTGCCGAATTAGTGCGCTGTCACCGAATTTACGGCGGGGATCAAGACGGGGTGCTGCAAATTAAGCCTCTAGCCCCATACAGAGGCACTCTCTGCATCGAAAAAGTGCGTTCTGAGTGGGTATCTTTCGCGCTCATTGGCGATTGATTCAGCACGGTGGATTATGGCCGCATTATCGTCGCTGCCGGGGTCGCCATAGATGCTCACGTAAATCGCCTTGCACTTGCCGCGCTCGATAAGCTGCAAGATATGCTCGTCGGATTCAGCGAGCGAATGGCCGTATATGAAAATGTTGTTCTTGGGTGCCTGGCAGACACCTGCAAAGCTTTTCAGAGAGCGGGTTAGATAGCCGCTGTGTAAGATTTTGCTGAGTTTAGAGGCGCTACTTCCTTCCGACACGAACATTGGAAACCGATTCGTGTCGAGGGCCTCATGGATCTGGTCCATGAGGGGTGTGCC
>JBKPOR010000154.1:0-3867 GCA_046765675.1 Pseudomonadota bacterium | reverse complement strand
AGGCCGGCGGGCTGAACGCGTTCAAGCAGCGCTTGGCTGCTATCGACACGAACGGCTGGACCGCGTCTCAGAAGGGCGATTATCGCCTTGTAGAAGCCGAGATGAACGGCCTCGACTTTTTCCTCAGGGTCCTGAAGCCCTGGGCGCGCGATCCGGGTTTTTACCAGACGATCTTCCCGGAAATGAGCGACGTTCCCGCCCACGAAGGCCCGTCCGCCGAACCCAACGTCGACCTGTTCCGATACAAGTGGCCGCTGAGCAAGGCCGACGACGCGCATCTCACCGAGCTCATTGGCGCAGTGCCCGCGCTCCTTGCCGACGCCAGGATCAATCTGGCCCAAAGCCAAGCTCACGACCTTTGGGCCTGTGGCGACCGGGCCTTCACCGGTCAGGCACAGGCGCTTGCCGATCTCGAAGCCGGGACGCTTACGCTCAACGATCTCGAAGGCCGGCGGACCGTTTCGCTAAAAGGCGCTTCGCCGGGATTGAAGGCTGCAGTGCGCTCGGCGCGGCTGGCGAGCGAAGATTTCGCGACGTGGATCAGGTCGGAGGCGCCGAAGCGCACCGGCCGTTCCGGCGTCGGCAAGGACAATTACAATTGGTGGCTCAAACACGTGTTGCTGAGCCCGCTCGATTTCGATCAGCAGGTCGTCCTGCTGCAGCGCGAGCTCGACCGTTCACTGGCTTCGCTGCGTCTCGAGGAAGTGCGCAATCGGACCGCGCCGCCGATCCCGGAGTTGAGCGACCCCGCCGCTTACAGGCGCATGGCGTTAGCGAGGGAGGAACGGATTTATCGCTTGTTGATCGACGGCGGCTTCATTGAGGACCGGCCATATTACCGCTCATCTTTGTTCGCCCAGCTCGGCGATTATACGCCCCCGGCAGAGCGCAATTTCTTCAGCCATGTCACCGCACTCGATCCCCTGCCCTTATCGAGCCATCAGTTTCACTGGATCGAGCTCGCGCGCCTCCGGCACAATCCGCATCCAAGCCCGATCCGCCAAACTCCGCCGCTATTCAACATCTATGCAGACCGCTCCGAAGGCCTCGCAACAGCGATGGAGGAAATGCTGATGCAGGCGGGCCTCTACGACGACGAGCCGCATGGCCGCGAGTTGGTCTGGATCCTGGTCGCCAACCGCGCCGCCCGAGGCCTCGCGTCCCTTCGGGTCCAGGCGAATGAGATCGGGTTGGACGAGGCGGGTAAGTTCCACGCGGGTTGGACCCCGCGCGGCTGGTCCGACCCGAACAGCGCGTTGGTCGGCTTCGAGCAACTGCTCTATCTGCGTCAGCCCGGCTGCGGTCCGAGCTATATCGTCGGCAAGGCCTCTTTCGACGGTCTTCTGGCTCGCGCTTCCCACAAGGCGGAGATCGAGCATCGCCCATTCACGGCTCGAGACGCGTTCGCTGCCATCTGGGCGTCCGCGATCGTACCGCCGGCGATTATCGAGGACGAGTTCCTGGGCGCACCTAATTAGGCGAAACTCGACTCTGGGCTTGTGACGGCGCTAAGCGGCGCGCGATGGCGAAGGTGCTTCTCATCGTCGGCGGCGGAATCGCGGCATACAAGTCGCTGGAACTCGTGCGTCTGCTCAGGAAGGCGGGGCATGAGGTGAGTCCCGTGCTCACCCGGGGCGGCGAGCATTTCGTCACCGCGATGAGCCTCGGAGCGCTCGCCGAGGCCGAAGTTCACACCTCGCTTTGGGAGCTGAAGGACGAGGTAGAGATCGGCCATATCCAGTTGAGCAGAGCAGCCGATTTCGTGCTGGTTTGTCCGGCGACCGCAGATCTTCTCGCCAAGATGGCGGCTGGAATTGCCGACGACCTTGGAACGACGTTGCTGCTCGCGACCGACAAGCCGGTCGTCGTCGCTCCGGCGATGAACGTGCGCATGTGGCTTCACCCGGCGACGAAGCGCAATGTCCAGCAGCTCAAGGCCGATGGCGTGAAACTCATCGAGCCGGCCGAAGGCGAAATGGCGTGCGGCGAGCACGGCCCCGGCCGCTTGCCCGAGCCGCAGGACGTCCTGGACTGGCTGAATTCGAACGGGCTGCTGACTAGCAAGTGAGCCTCTCCGGCAAGCACATCCTCGTTACCGCCGGGCCGACCTGGGAACCGATCGACCCGGTGCGGGTGATCGCCAATCGTTCGTCTGGGCGACAGGGTTTCGCGATTGCCGCGGCGGCGGCCGAGGCCGGCGGGCGGGTCACGCTTGTCGCCGGTCCCGTCGCTCTCGAGACCCCATCCGGAATCCGGCGCGTCGATGTCGAAACCGCCGAGGAAATGGCCGACGCAGTGTTCGCGGCTCTTCCTGCCGACGCTGCAATCCTCGTCGCGGCCGTCGCCGACTGGCGTGTCGAAGCCTCGCCGGCGAAGCTCAAGAAAGGCGATGGTCCGCCCAAGCTTAAGTTCCTGCCGACGCGCGATATTCTCGCTGAGCTCGGCACGAGCGATCAGCGCCCCCGGCTGCTGGTCGGGTTCGCGGCCGAGACCGAACGCGTGGTCGAGCATGCGATCGCCAAGCAGATCGCCAAGCGTGCCGACTGGATCGTAGCCAACGACGTTTCAGGCGACGTGATGGGCGGCCGTCGAAACCGCGTGCACCTCGTCACCAGCCGGGGAATCGAAGAATGGCCTGAAGCGGCGAAGGAAGACATTGCTCGCCATCTGATCGCGCGCATTGCAGAGGAGCTCGAATGACAATCCGGATCCGACTGACCAGGCTTCCTCATGGCGAGGGGCTGCCCCTGCCGAGCTACGCCACTTCCGGGGCCGCTGGCATGGATGTGGTCGCCGCTGAGGATCTGGACCTGCAGCCGGGCCAGCGGCACGCGGTCGCGACCGGGTTCAAGGTCGCGATTCCCGAAGGCTACGAGATCCAGGTTCGGCCGCGCTCGGGCCTCGCTCTGAAGCACGGCATCACAGTGCCCAATACTCCGGGGACAATCGACAGCGATTATCGCGGAGAGCTCAAAGTCATCGTGATCAACCATGGCGATCAGCCGTTCGCGATCCGCCGCGGCGAGCGGATCGCCCAGCTGGTACCTGCGGCCGTAACCCAGGCTGAGTTCGCTGAGGTCGAGGAATTGTGCGAAACCCAGCGCGGCGCGGGCGGGTTCGGCTCGACCGGCGGCCATGGCTCTCTCTGACGAAGAACTCGGCCGTTACGCACGGCATATCGTACTGCCGCAGGTCGGCGGCGTCGGACAGCGCAAGCTAAAGGCGGCAAGCGTCGCGGTCATCGGAGCAGGCGGCATCGGAAGCGCCGTAATCCCGGCGCTCGCCGGAGCGGGAATCGGCCGAATGACGATCGTCGACGATGACACTGTCGAGCTTGCCAATCTGCACCGCCAACCCCTCTTTACCGAAGGCGATGCCGGAAAGCCCAAGGCCGAGCTCGCGGCGGCCTTTGTGCGACGGCTCAACCGTTTCGTCGAGGTTCGAGCGGCGGGTGAACGCATCGACAGTTCCAATGCGCCTACACTCCTCGACGGCCTTGACCTGGTCGTCGACGGTAGCGATAATTTCGCGACTCGGCTGGCGGTGAGCGATGCCTGCGTTGCACTCGGCGCCCCACTCGTCTCCGCCGCGGCCGTTCAATTCCAGGGCCAGGTCGGGCTATTCCGCTCGAAGCCCTGCTATCGATGCTTCGTCGGCGATGCCTTCGACGCCGATGATTGCGACAATTGCGCCGAACTGGGGGTGCTTGGCGCGTTGACCGGGACCGCCGGAAGCTTGGCCGCGATTCTGGCCATCAATGCCATCTTCGGCATTGGGGACGACTCAGCCGGCAAGGTCTATCTATTCGACGGTGAAAAGCTCGATTGGCGGACGATTCGGATCCCCGCGGATCCCGCGTGCAAAGCC
>JBKPOR010000153.1:0-5147 GCA_046765675.1 Pseudomonadota bacterium | reverse complement strand
CTCCTAACCGTTGCAATCCTGTCGCGAAGGTTCTTCGAAGATCGTGTACGCGCCAAGGCTCAAGCTTGACCTTGTCCGGATCGTCACCCCGCTCTTCGGCTTGTTCCCGCGCGTTCTCGAGCATGGTGCGGTCCAGCCGGTCCTTTGCCCGAGAGTGGCCCGACACAGGCGTTGACCCGGTGGTGGTGAACACGAGGCCACGGCGAGGCCACGCGGCACTGCCTGCGATCTCGTCGAATTCCGCCACGGCCAGCAAGGATAGCGGCACGGTGTGCGCCTTCCGGTTCTTCGCCCGCTCGCCAGGGATGACCCACTCCGCAGTCGTCCGATCCAGCTCGCGCCAGTCTAGGCCTGCCACTTCTTCACGGCGCTGGCCGGTGATGACAAGCAGCCGGATCATTGGCCCGAACGGCTTCCCAAGGTCGCGCGACGCACGCCAAACCGCGGAAAGTTCGTGGTCGCTGAGTACCCGCTCGCGCGACGCCGCAGTGTCGGGCGGCTCCAGTCCCTCAAATGGATGATGATCTATGTCGCCGCGGCTGAGCGCCCAACTGAACAACTTCCGAGCGTGCGCGTATACATTTCGAGCAAGCGCAATGCGCCCGGGCGCTTTCTCGTCGACGCGATCCAGCATGGCGACAATGTCGCCCTTGCGGATCCCGGCTACCGACTTCGCACGAAGCGCTGGCACTATCCAATTCTTGAAATTGCTTTTGACGGTCGGGAGGGTCCTGGGGCTCCAGCGCTTGCCGTACTGCGAGAGATAGCGCTCGGCGTATGTTTCAAAGCGTAAATCCACCTCTTCGCGCTTTCTTTGGCGCTCCGAAGCATGCGGGTCTTTGCCCTGTTTGACGAGGATGAGAAGACGCTCAGCTTCCGCGCGCGCCTTTGTTGGCGTCCACGGCGAGCCGTGAGTGCCAATTGTGTACCGCTTGGTGGGCGTGCCCCTTCCGCCCATGCGGTATTGCAGTACGTATGTTTTTGCGCCCTTCGGCGTGATCTTCAGGCCGAAGCCGCGCAGTTTCTCATCCCACAGAAACGTATCTTTGTCGGCTGACTTGGCAGCCTCAACACTCGTGTTGCTGAGCCTCGCCTTTCCCATTTAGCACCGCTCCTAGTAATCACCTAGCAATCACCCTAGCGGAACAACGCGGAATAGTGAATCACAAAAATGCACAGTAATTAAGGAGAAAAGTCGATGGGGATGGGCGGTTGGTAGAGGGCTGACCTTTTTATGGCATTGCGAAGGTCAGGGGTTCGATCCCCCTCGGCTCCACCAGCCTTCCCCGGATCTGGTCCTGGGTTCGGCTGGCACCCTGAATTCTAGTGCCCTCGCTGAGCCACAATCTGCGCCCGCGCCCGTCGGGTCCGCGAAGGTGCCGGCGCCGGCCTCAGCGCTTCATTTCGGATGCAATGTTCGAAACCGACCCAATCGACGCGCTCGCGATGACGGCCGGCGTTGCGATTGCACAGTTCGACGCGCCAGGAGGGCGGATTGTACTTGCGGACAAATTTGAGCGATCGCTTCCTCGCGTCGTCCTGGCGGTTCATGCAGCGCGACTCCCACCGGCAGACAAAACCGATGTTGAGGAAGACCGGATCGTAGAGCGGAGGCACCGAAATGGTCCGCGCATCCGAAGGGCTGGAAGGCGTTCCGAAGAGCAATATTGCCACGGTGATGGTCCATCGCATCGGCTATCTATCTGACAAAAGGGGATTGGGGGGCAAGAGTCGGCGTCTTGACGGCAACGTGGACAGGGCAATCGATGCGTTGCCATCTCGTGCCATCGGGTGGCTGCGGTCCGCCGCCCGCTCCACTGTATTGACACGATAATACACCTTGGCTTATCGTCGCTGCCGACAGGTGGAGGATAAGCCATGTACTCTCAACAAGAGCTCGATGACGCGGTTGCCGCGGGCGTGATCAGCGCCGCTGCGGCGGACGCGCTTCGGGCGTATCTCGAGCGGCAACGCTCAATCGCTATTCCCGACGAAGAGCAATTCCGGCTCATCACGGGGTTCAACGATATTTTTGTGTCGATCGCTGCGGCGATCCTGTTGGTCGCGGTCGGCTGGATCGGACAGTCCATCGGCCAGTCCGCGGGCCTGGTCATCGATATTGAGGGCCCGTCGCCGTTGGCGCCGCTCGCGGTTGCGGGAACAGCATGGGGACTCGCCACCTTTTTCACCGCTAAGCGAAGGATGGCCTTGCCGTCGATCCTGCTTCTGCTGGCATTCGTCGGCGGCGTGTTCGCCACAACGGCCTTTGGACTCATCCTGGCGATCGGCCCCGATTCGGTCGACAATAATGTCCCCATGGCCGGGGTAATCGCCGCCGTTTCCGGCGCGGTCGCGGCCGCCGCGGCATGGCTGCACTGGCGGACCTTCCGAGTCCCGATCACTGTAGCGGCGGGCGCCGGGGCGGTCGCGGCGATCGCCGTGGGTCTGCTCTTTGCGGCGCTCGGCGACAACGCAGAGCATGCCAAGAACCTCATCCTCGGTTTCGTGCTGCTTCTCGGCATCGGGACATTCCTGTTCGCGATGTGGTGGGACGGATCCGACCGTGAGCGCGTGACGCGCCGATCCGACGTCGCCTTTTGGCTGCACCTGCTGGCTGCGCCCATGATCGTCCATCCGGTCTTCACGCTGTTGGGCCTCAATAACGGCACGGCGAGTCTCGGCGAGGGCTTCGTCGTGATCCTGCTCTATGTCGTGATTGCGGTGACCGCGCTGGCGATCGACCGCCGGGCATTGCTCGTGTCCGCGCTTGCCTACGTGCTTTACGCGCTGTCAGAGCTGTTCAAGCAGTTCGGCGCGGTCGAGCTCAACATTGCGCTAACGGCCCTGGTCATCGGATCGGCGCTGCTCCTCCTCTCGGCCTTTTGGCACCAGGCGCGTGGAACAATCGTCCGGCCGCTTCCGGCCAACCTCAAGAATCGCCTGCCGATCCTCGATCGGCAACCGATTCCGGTCAGCCAACCAGCCGCATAAGCCGGCGCTCGAGCGGGGCCAGCACGCCCGCAAGGTCGTGCCCCCGCTTGAGCACCTGGCCATGCTCGCTGATGAGCGAGAACGCCCCTTGCTTCAGCCGGAGCGAGGGGCGTTTCTCTATCCGGACTTCCGGATGTTCAGAGTGCCGCCGATAGGCTGCGAAGATTGCGATGTCCGGATCGATCCGAAGTGCATAATCGCGCCAATGGCCGGCCGCCACCATCCGACCGTAAAGGTCGAGGATTCGCGTCAATTCCCTGCGGTCGAAGCTGGCAATCGGGCGCCGGTCCCAAGCACTGGGGAACGGCGCGACGACGCTCAAGCGCTCTTGGCCTTCGGCTGCGGCTGGCGAGCGGTCTTGAGCACTTTCAGCTCCTTGCGCAGCTCTTTGATCTCATCCTCCAGTTCGGCGAGTCGAGCGCGTATCGGATCGACGTCTTCGCCGCACGGAGTGCCGTAGGGCATGAATCCCGGGCTGTAATGGATCGCGTCGATCGGAACCGGCTTGGCGGGTATGCCGACCACCGTCTGCCCAGGCGCGACATCCTTCGTGACAACCGAATTGGCGCCGATCTTTACGCCGTCGCCGACCTCGATCGGTCCAAGCACTTGAGCGCCGGAGCCGATCACCACGTTCGATCCGATCGTCGGATGGCGCTTGCCGCCGGTGCCGGTGGTCGGGTTGGTCCCGCCCAAGGTCACATGCTGGTAGATGGTGACATCGTCGCCGATCTCGGCACTTTCGCCGATCACGCTGAATCCATGGTCGAGAAAGAAGCGCTGGCCGATCTTCGCGCCCGGATGGATGTCGATACACGTGAGGAAGCGAGCGAAATGATTGACCAGGCGCGCCAGAAAGAAGAGCCGGCCTTCCCACAACCAATGCCCGACCCGGTGAAGCGCAAGTGCCCATACGCCGGGATAGAACACGACATCCCAGCGCGAGCGCGCCGCGGGATCGCGTGATTTTACGGAGTCGAGATAGCCGATCAGCCCGGATTGCAAGTCGCGGTCTCTTCTTGTTTGTCTCAGCTCAATCTAGGTGCAGACCGCCGCAAATGCTAGGCTGGCGAGTGGACATGCGGGCCTGCGTACCCGTTGGCGTGGGCCGTCGCATGACCGTAACAGGGTGGAGCAAACCATAGGCGCATCGATCTTCGCCGATCCGGCGGTCCTCATTCCCTTCATCCTGATCGGCTTTGCGGCGCAGCTTGTCGATGGCGCCCTGGGCATGGCCTACGGACAGATTTCGAGCACCTTGCTCATCAGCCTCGGCGTCCCGCCGGCCGCAGCCTCCGCCGGAGTCCACACAGCCGAGACGTTCACGACCGCGGTTTCGGGGATCAGCCACGTCGCGCACCGCAATGTCGACTGGCGTTTGTTCGCTCGCCTCGTGGTGCCGGGAGTGATCGGCGGCGTCCTTGGCGCTTATGTGCTGACCTCCGTCGATGCCGGGGTCGCGAAGCCTTTCGTGCTCGTCTACCTGACCGCGCTCGGACTCTATCTTTTCTATCGCGGAATCATGCACCGGCACACTGAGCGCCGGCCCCGGATCGTTTCGCCGCTCGGACTGATCGGCGGCTTCCTCGATGCGGCGGGGGGCGGCGGGTGGGGCGGAATCGTGACGTCGAACCTGCTGGTCCAGGGCAGCAACCCGCGCAAGACGATCGGCACGGTTAATACGGCCGAATTCTTCGTGACCGTGACCATTGCCGGGACTTTTCTCGCGGCTCTCGGCTGGCAGGCTTTCACGACTGCGACGGTCGGGCTGCTGATCGGAGGCGTATGCGCTGCGCCGTTCGGCGCGTGGATTGCCAAGAGGGTGAATGCAGACACCTTGCTGACCTTCGTCGGAGCGCTCCTGACCGCCGTCAGCTGCTTCGGGCTCTATCGTGTGATCACGAGCTGATCCGCCACACGGTCGGGGTGGTGAAAATCGCCTAATTCAATTATAGCGGATGGATTGATTGGGAATCTCGATCGATGACCGTCCATCTGCCAACCATCAAGCAGCTGCAATATCTCATTGCGCTGCGCCAGCACGGCCATTTCGGAAAGGCCGCCGAGGCTTGCTTCGTCACTCAATCGACCCTCTCGGCGGGCTTGCGCGAGCTCGAGACTTCGCTGGGGATCATATTGGTCGAGCGCACGCGGCG
>JBKPOR010000152.1:0-1115 GCA_046765675.1 Pseudomonadota bacterium | reverse complement strand
GACGCTGACGGAACTCAATGGGTGAATGCAATGCGGCGCGGCGACTTTGCCGCGGCATGGAATATCACTGACGAACAGCTACTCACTCGCGAGGCTCAGGATCACACGAAGCTTCCACGCCACTTTCAAAACATCTGGGACGGCAGCTCGCTCCGTGGGAAGCGCGTGTTGGTGCGTTGCTATCACGGCCTCGGCGATACGATTCAGTTCATCAGATACGCCGCGCTACTGAAAGAAATAGCAGCAGAAGTAATTGTTTGGGCACAACCTTCTTTGATCCCTTTATTGCGAACCGTTAAAGGCGTCGATCAACTTCTTCCGTTGCACGACGGAGTTCCGGAAGTGGAATACGACGTCGATGTGGAGCTTGGTGAGCTGCCTTATGTCTTCCGGACGACAATCGCAAACATACCGGCCGAGGTGCCGTACATTTTTGTCGAGCCTGCGGTACTGCAAGGTGATGGACGTTTTCGAGTTGGGTTGATCTGGGAATCTGGCGATTGGAACAACCGACGATCAGTTCCTTTTTCTGAGATCAAGCGACTGGCGCAGTTGCCGGAGATCGATTGGCACATCTTGCAGCGCGACGCCCGGCGTGCAGGTTGGGACGGGGAGTTCGGTGCGATCTCCGGCGGTAATAACCCTTTGGACGACGCGCGAGTTATGCGCGCGCTCGACCTGGTGATTTCAGTAGACACAATGACCGCGCACCTTGCGGGCGCACTCGGACAAAAGACGTGGACTCTGCTTCCGTTCGACGCCGATTGGCGCTGGATGCTCGAGCGTGAAGATAGTCCGTGGTACCCGACGATGCGTTTGTTTCGACAGAAGGAAGAGGGACGTTGGGATGCGGTGATTGATGAGGTGATAAGGGCCGTTGGGATGCGGTGATTGATGAGGGTGATAAGGGCGTTATTGTAGGGGCGGCCCTCCGTGGCCGCCCCTACAAATAAAACAGCGGATTAATAAATGTTTCCGCCGGCCTGTGTTGAAGTTACCGAGCCGTTGTTCACGCTGAGCGTGTATGCAACTCCGCCGGTGCCGGTCCAGGTGGAGAAGTTGAACGTTCCACCTTGCGGCAGTTTGTAGACGCCGATATTGAGATACGTCATAGG
>JBKPOR010000151.1:0-16591 GCA_046765675.1 Pseudomonadota bacterium | reverse complement strand
ATCGTGAACATGGGTGAGAGCCAAAATGTGCTCTTCGACCATTGCACCTTCGATGTGCGGGGACCGGCGGTCCTGCCGTGGAGCTGGAACGCAATCTACCGCGACTGCACCATGACCCAGCGCTCCACCGCGACAGCGATGACGAAGGGCAAGTATCTCGGCCGGACGACAATTAGCGGAAAGATCGACCTTTACGGGTCGATGGTGATCGGGACCTTGATCTTGAATGGCCGGCAGATCCCGCCGGGACCGCAAGGTGTGGCGCCCTGGTGAGCTAGGCCAGTTCGACGACCGCTCCGCCGAGCGTCCGCGAATAGCCGGTGAACTCGGCGATCGGGCGGCCTTCCGAAGTCCGCACCGCCACGCGCGTGACACCGCCACGGCCCTCTGTCGCGGCCACCGCGGCCTCGGCGACCAGCGTCTCACCTTCGCTGGCGCTGCCGAGGAAGACAATCGAGGCCTGCGCCGCGACGGCCTTCTCGTTCCGGCCGTTGCAGACATAAGCGAAGGCCGTGTCGGCAAGGGCGAAGACCATTCCGCCGTGGACGATTCCATGGCCGTTCAACATGTCAGGGCGCACCGTCATCGAGAGCCGTGCATAACCGGCGCGCGCCTCCTCGATCATGATTCCCCAGGCCGGACCGGTTCCCTCGGCGGCAAGCATTCCGCGCGCAACCTGGTTGGCGAGCTCGTCGGCTTCCATTCACCTCCTTTCTGCCATGCGCGGACCGGCCTGCCAATCGGCGCTCATCAGGCCCCTTGGCTAAGACGGCTTTCTGACGCTCACCCCCAGATTTTCAAATAGAGAATATCGTCATTGTAATAATCCCCGACGTACCATTCGGGTAAGGTGCGCGTTGCTCCATAAGATCCCAATTCGGATCTTTTATAACGCACGTAATAGCAGCGGGTGGAATAGAGGCGCCCTAAAGAAGATATGTTGGTGGACCACCAAGTGCTGATATGCCACATGTTGATGGTATATCCGGCCCAATCGCAAGTACCGCAACAACCATAAGCGTTGTAATATTTGCCGCCATAGCCGGCATGCTCAAAAAAGGTCACAAGATAGGATACAGCGTCAACTCTTGCTCCTGAAGTCAACGCCTTCGATCGAGCTTGGACAAGCGCGTCTTCTTCTGACGTATCGGAGCACGCGCGCGCCAGCACTCTCGAGTTTCCATAAACGTCCCGCTCCTTGTCTAGTATCTCCGTGCAATATTGGCCCGTCGGAGCTTCGTTATTTTCAGCCGCCTGCTTGGAACGAAGAATGTCCGTGTCGACGACCGCGTAATTCGTTCCTCTGGCGAGAAGCGCCTCGCTGCCATCGGGAACATCCTTCGACAGAAGCTGACCGACGCTTCCGCTGGAGATCGTGCCGACCCTCAGCGCCCTGCCGGCGGGTTTTCCGTCCACCAGAATCCTGATGATGGTTTCATCGTAATTGGGTCCGGCGACAATCTCCGCGTGGGCAATCGCGCGACCGCTCGCTGCGTCCACAACCTCGTTCGGCCCAGCGAGGATGCCGCGTCCCTCCGCGATCGTGAAGGTGACACTACCCGATCCCGAGCCAATCTCGCGGGCCGCAATCGCGTCGAGAACTTGTGACGGTGCACGCTCCCCTTCTTCGATTACGATCGAAATCTTCGGACTGGCCGAATCCTCCTCGGCCGGCTGCTGGGCTTGTGCATTTCCTGTCGGGCCCAAGGCGCAATAAGCAATTGCTGCGAATGTCCAGTGAAACAGGCGGTGGCTGACCATGTATCCCCCTTGTCGAACGCGAGATCCGGCGCATTCAGGGCTAGGGGGCTCGCGGGTTCCGCGCTTTCAAAAAACGTGGTGTCCCTCCAGTCATGCTGAACTTGTTTCTGAATGCACTTTGTTCTTAGGAAGAGGCGTGCCTTACGAAACGATCTCGTTAGAGAACGACGGCCCGATCGCCCGAATCACGCTCAATCGTCCGGACCGCCTCAACAGCTTCACCGTCCAGATGCATGAGGAATTGCGCGACGCACTCGCGAACCTCGGCGATGCGCGCGTGCTCATCCTGACCGGCGCGGGTCGCGGGTTTTGCGCGGGACAGGATCTCAATGATCGCACGGTTACTCCCGGAAAGACGGTCGATCTGGGCGAAACGGTCGAACAATGCTGGAACCCGCTGATCCGGACCCTGACGTCGCTCCCGCAACCGGTGATCGCTCGGATCAACGGAGTCGCCGCGGGCGCGGGTGCGAATATCGCGCTCGCCTGCGACATCGTGGTTGCGGCAAGATCGGCGAAGTTCATTCAGAGCTTCTCCGCCATCGGCCTGATCCCCGACAGCGGCGGGACCTGGGCCTTGCCGCGCCTCGTGGGCCAGGCGCGTGCCCTCGGTCTCGCGCTTACGGGTGAACCGCTCAGCGCCGAGAAGGCCGAGGAGTGGGGCATGATCTGGAAAGCGGTCGACGATGGCTCTCTGGACGCCGAAGTGGACGCGATCGCCGCCAAGCTCGCGGCACTCCCCCCACTCGGACTTGCTGAAATCAAGGAAATGATCCGCGCGAGCTGGAGCCATGATCTCGACGAGGAACTCGACCGCCAGGCGCTCGCCATGCGCCGTCTGGGATATACCGAGGATTATCGCGAGGGGGTCGCCGCCTTCCTCGAGAAACGCCAACCGACGTTTACTGGCCGATGATCATCTCAACGCTGCACAAGTTCATTTTCGTCGCAATTCCAAAGACCGGCACCCATGCGGTCCGACAGGCGCTGCGGGAACATATGGGACCGCAGGACATGGAGCAGGTGGGACTGTTCGTTCAGAGAAAACTGCCCATTCCGGCGCTCGCACAAATCGGTCACGGTCACATCACGCTCGAGCAGGTTCGGCCCCACATCAAACCCGACGCTTGGGCATCGTTTTTTAAATTCGCCTTCGTCCGAAATCCCTTCGATCGATTCGTCTCTTATTGCGCGTTCGTCACTCGCGACGGAGATGAATTTGAAAATGATCCCAAGGCCGTTATGCGTGACGTCCTGGCGGATCCGCCGAGCGACCACATCCTGTTTCATCCGCAGCACAGTTTCATCACCGATGCTTCCGGCGCCCTGCTCGCCGATTATGTGGGCCGCGTCGAGGAGATGCAGAAATCCTATGATGAGGTCAGTGCCCGAATCGGCATCCCGACGGCCGCCCTCGAGAGGGTCAACGCCACCAAGCGGCGGAATTATCGCGAGTATTTCGACGAGCAGCTGATCGAGGGGGTAGCCAAGCTCTATGCCCGCGACCTAGAATTGTTCGGCTACGAATTCTGAAGGGCGTCATGTATCCCAATCCGCGCAAGACCAAGTCCATTCGCCGGCTCGGGAAGATCGATGTAACGCGTCTGCGCGACGCGGTGCTCGCGATTCCCGAAGCGCGCTGGGACGCTGAAGACGCCGCTAAGCCCAATCGCTTCGAGACTTTGACCTCGACGCGCCACATCGTGTTCCGCTTCGTGTCGAACTTCGTGGATTGGCGTCATTCCTATGCGCGGCCCGCGTGGGACGAATGGAAAGATCTGCTCGAACCGGTCCTGGCTGCCGCGACGGCGGACTACGGATATGAGCGCGCGGCGTTTCCGCGAATGATGCTCGCTCGAATGGCTCCGGGCGGCGAAATCGAGCCGCATAACGATTCCAACCCGGCGGCCCAGTGGCCGCACAAAATCCATGTGCCAATCCTCACCAATCCGGACGTCACCTTCTTCGTTGACGACGTCGCCTACCATTTCGCGGAAGGCGAAGCCGTAGAGGTCAACAACATGGCGGTTCACGCGGTCACCAACCGCGGGGACACCGACCGAATCCACCTGATTTTCGAATATTTCGATCTCGACCAGCCCGAGCCGGACTGGATCGAGCCGCTGGTACAGATGCAACCCGCCAAACGCGCCGGAGCTTAGCCGCTCGCAACCCTCCTGTCGGTTGTTCGTTGCGAAGCGCGAATGACAACAAAAATGGAGGCTTTGCCGTGCTTGGCACCATCCTCATCATTCTCTTGATTCTGCTGCTCATCGGAGCGCTGCCGCGGTGGGGCTACAGCAGCGGCTGGGGATACGGTCCGTCGGGGCTCCTCGGCCTGATCCTCGTAATCATCTTGATTCTCTGGCTCCTCGGCCGGCTCTGAGCGACTAAGCGCCGGCCCTTACTGCGAACCTCCACGCCGCAGACGCGAGCGTTGGCACCCGTTTGGCCATTTCGGCTGCCTCGGCGTGGCTCGCCGTGCCGTCGATCACGCGCTTTTTGATGCCCTGGACGATGCCGGTCAGCCGGAAGAGATTATAGGCGAAATACCAGTCGAGTTTGTCTGTCACAGGTACGCCTGAGCGGTCGGAATAGCGCTCGGCGATCTCATCGAGCGCCGGAATTCCGAGCGCCGCGAGATCGAGGCCCGCCAGGCTCGCTCCGCCGTCGGCCGGCATTGCCCATTGCATGGCGAGATAGGAAAAATCGGCGAGCGGGTCGCCGAGAGTCGCAAGCTCCCAATCGAGCACTGCCGTCAAGGTGCCATCGCCGTCGAACACGACATTGTCGATCCGATAGTCGCCGTGGACGATCGAAGTTCGCGACTGCTCGGGTAACGTCTCCGGAAGGAAGGCGATGAGCCGCTCGACTTCGGGAATATAGTCGGTTTGCGAATCCCGATACTGCCTTGTCCAGCGCATCACCTGGCGCTCGAAATAATTGCCGGGCTTGCCGAAGTCGCCGAGCTCGGCCGCTTCGGGATCGATCGAGTGGAGGTCCGCCAGCGTGTCGACCAGCTGTTCGTACATCGCCTGCCGAGTCGGCAGGTCGAACTCAGGCAGGGCGCCATTGGCGTAAGGCCGCCCTCTGGCGAGTTCCATGATGTAGAAGATCGCGCCGATGACATTGGGATCGTCGCACAAAGCGAGCGGCCGCGGGACCGGGAAGCCGAGCGGATGCAGCGCGGACAGCAGCCGGTACTCGCGATCCACCGCGTGCGCCGACGGCAGCAATTGTCCGAAGGGCTTGCGGCGCATCACATATTCGCCCGACGCCGCGCTGATCTTGTAGGTGGGATTGGATTGGCCCGACGCGAATTTGCTTAGTTGAAACGGGCCGATGAACCCTTCCACATTGGCTTCGAGCCAATGTCCGAGCGCCGCTTCGTCGATCCCCGGATCGCTCACCGGTACTTCTTATACTCCAGCCGGGCGATCGCCCGGCGATGGACTTCGTCGGGCCCATCGGCGAGCCGCAAGGTGCGGATCGACGCGTAGGTGCGTGCAAGGTTCGCGTCCTCCGAAACGCCTGCCGCACCGAAGGCCTGGATCGCGTCGTCGATGATCCTCAGCGCCATGAGAGGCGCGGCGACCTTGATCATCGCAATTTCGCCCTGCGCCGCCTTGTTTCCGGCGCGGTCCATCATGTCGGCAGCCTTGAGGCAGAGGAGGCGCGTCATCTCGATATCGATTCGCGCATTGGCGACTCGCTCTTCCCACACGCCCTGTTCCGCGATCGTCTTTCCAAACGCCGTCCGTGACATCAGCCGTTTGACCATTGCATCGAGCGCTTCTTCGGCCGCGCCGATCGTGCGCATGCAATGGTGGATCCGCCCCGGCCCCAAGCGTCCCTGCGCGATTTCGAAGCCGCGGCCCTCGCCGAGCAGCATGTTGGACGGCGGCACTCGGACCTCGTTCAACTCGATTTCCATGTGGCCGTGAGGCGCGTCGTCATAGCCGAACACCGGCAGGTGCCGCTTGATCGTCACCCCCGGAGCATCGAGCGGGACGAGAATCATCGACTGCTGCTTGTGGAGTTCGGCGTCCGGGTCGGTCTTGCCCATCAGGATGGCGATCTTGCAGCGCGGGTCGCCCGCGCCGCTCGACCACCATTTGCGGCCGTTGATGACATATTCGTTGCCGTCCATCTCGATTCGGCACTTGATGTTGGTCGCATCCGATGAAGCGACCTCCGGTTCGGTCATGAGGAAGGCGGAACGGATCTCGCCGTCCATCAGCGGCCTCAGCCACTCGTCCTTCTGCTCGCGGGTGCCGTAGCGGTTCAAAACCTCCATGTTGCCGGTGTCCGGCGCCGAGCAGTTGAAGGCTTCCGACGACCACAGGATCCGCCCCATCTCCTCGGCGCAAAAGGCATATTGGAGATTCGACAGCGCGGGCCCTTCGAACTCGAAGGTGCCATCGACAGGGGTCGCGCCGTGGGACGGCGGCATGAACAGGTTCCAGAGACCCTCGGTCCTCGCCTTCGCCTTCAGCTCTTCGATAACTGGAAGCACCTTCCAACGATCGCCGTCGCGCTGCTGATCATCGTAATCCGCGACCCGAGGCCGAACCTGTTCGTCCACGAAGGCGCGCACTCGGTCGCGCCACTGGGTTTCGGCGGGTCCAAGGCTGAAATCCATGGTCCTGCGCCTATCAGGAAGCACCAGCCGTGGCTATGAGCGGCCGGATGGGCAGGCTGGAAGGCAAGGTCGCGATCGTGACGGGCGCGGCGTCGGGCATCGGCAAGGCGACGGTCGAGCTGTTCCGGAACGAAGGCGCGACGGTCATCGGCACCGACGTCAGCGAAGATGCGGACGTCGTGGCCGATGCGGGCAGCGACGGCGACGTCGAGCGCCTGGTTGGTGATGTCGTCGCGAAGCATGGCGGCCTCGACATTTTCTTTGCCAATGCGGGGATTTCGGGCGGGTTCGCGTCGATTGTTGAGCAGACCGCCGACGACTGGGCGGAAATCCTCCGGGTCAACCTCATCGGTCCGTTCCTCGCGATCAAATATGCCGCGCCGGCGATCAAGACACGCGGCGGCGGAGGATCGATCGTCTGCACCGCAAGCGTCGCGGGCCTTCGCAGCGGCGCCGGCGGAGCGGCTTATTCGGCGTCCAAGGCCGGGGTCATCAACCTCGTCCAGACGGCGGCGCAGCAACTTTCGGGCAGCGGCATTCGAGTGAACGCGATCTGCCCGGGCCTCATCGAGACCGGAATGACCAAGCCGATTTACGACATTGCGCGCGACCGCGGCCAGGAATCGCGGATTGGCGAGATCAACCCGCTCGGCCGGGGCGGCCGACCGGAAGAGATCGCGCAGGTGGCGCTGTTCCTGGCGTCGGACGAGTCCAGCTATATCAACGGCGCTGCTGTGGTCGTGGACGGAGGCCTTTCGACGTCCCACCCCACTACTCGCCGGTTCGACATAAGGATGCTTTAGCCTGCTACGAGCTCGGCGAACTTTTCGAGGTCGATGTTGCCGCCAGAGACGACGCAGACGATCGACCCTTCGAGGCCTTCTTCGCTGAGCGCCGCGGCGAGCGACAGCGCGCCCGCGCCCTCGGCAACGGTCCGCGACTTTTCGGCGATCAGGCGCATCGCATCGCGAGTCTGTTCCAGCGTGACCGTGATCGCTCCGTCGGTGACGGGCCGCATCCGCTGCCACATTCTGTCAGTGACGCTCTTTCCGCCGGCTCCATCGACGAAACTCGCCTGCCAATCGGCAAATCTGCGCGGGCCACCTTCGCTCAACGACAAGGCGTAAGGAGCGGCTGTTTCGGGCTCGGCGCCGAGGATCTTCGTTTCCGGTCGCTTCGTTTTGATCGCGCTTCCGACACCAGTGATCAGGCCGCCGCCGCCGATCGCGCAGATGACGGTTCGAACCTCTGGACAATCCTCGAGGATTTCGAGGCCCATCGTCGCATGGCCCGCGATGAAATCGTGATTGTCGAACGGATGGACGAACGTGCTGTCCAGCCCTTCGAATTCGTGCGCTTCGGCCGCTATCCAGGCCTGCTCGTAAGAGACTGGAACGATCTTCGCTCCCAGCGCGCGCATACGTTCGAGCTTGGTCTGGGGCGCGGTCTCGATCGTGACCACGGTGCACGGGACGCCATATTTCCTCGCGGCATAAGCAACTCCCTGTCCGGCGTTGCCTGCGCTGATCGTCCAGACGCCGCGGGCACGATCCTCGTCGGAAAGCTTCGCCACGGCATTGCTTGCGCCGCGGATCTTGTAGGCGTTGGTCGGCTGCAGATTCTCGAGCTTGAGCCGAATGTCCGGCGCTCCAGGCCCGAGCTCCAGCTTCACCAGCGGAGTGCGCAGCACCGTCCCTTTGATCCGCTCACGCGCGGCTTCGATGTCATCGATCGAGATCGGCCGTACCGGATCGACCATCGCCCTCTCCTGCTTGTCGTCAACTTCCTCTAAGGGGCGGCCATGAAGACTCTCAAGCTCCTAAATTACGAACGCGATCGCTGGATCGCGGGCGACGGCAATCTCGCCGAGATTTCGAGCGCAATCGACGGCGCGCCGGTTGCGACGACCGGCTCGGGCGGCCTCGATTTCGGCGGCATGCTCCGCCATGCCCGCGAAGTCGGCGGCCCCGCACTGCGCAAGCTGACCTTTCACGAGCGCGCTCGAATGATCAAAGCGCTCGGCCTCGCCATAATGGCCCGCAAGGAAGAGCTGTACGAACTCAATTATTTGACCGGCGCGACGCGCAAGGACGGATGGATCGACATCGAGGGCGGCGCGGGCACGCTCTTTTCATTCTCTTCGAAGGGCCGTCGGGAGCTTCCCGACGCCCACGTCCTGCTCGACGGGCAGCTCGAAGGCCTGTCGAAGCAGGGCACCTTCGTCGGCCAGCACATCTACACTCCGCTCCAGGGCGCGGCGGTCCACATCAACGCCTTCAACTTTCCGGTGTGGGGGATGCTCGAGAAACTGGCCCCGACCATCCTCGCCGGAGTTCCCGCGATCGTGAAGCCGGCGTCGGCCACGGCCTATCTCGCCGAAGCTGCGTTCCGGATCATGATCGAGACGAAGATCCTGCCCGAGGGTGCGATCCAGCTGATCGTCGGCGGAGTCGGTGACCTGTTCGACCATTTTACAGGCCAGGACGTCGTCAGCTTTACCGGCTCTGCATCGACTGCTCTCAAGCTTCGAACGAATCCGACGGTGATTCGCGAATCGGTCCGCTTCGTCGCCGAGCAGGACAGCCTCAACGCGTCTTTGCTCGGGCCCGACGCGGCGCCGGGCACGCCCGAATTCGACCTGTTCGTCAAGGAAGTCGTGACTGAGATGACGGTGAAGGCGGGCCAGAAATGCACCGCCATCCGCCGCGCTATGGCTCCGGCCGACTATCTCGACGCCGTGCAGCAGGCGCTCGCCGAGCGGCTGGCGAAAACCAAGGTGGGCGACCCGCGCGACGAGGGTACGCGCATGGGGGCGCTCGTGAGCCTCAGCCAGTGCGACGACGTTCGCCAGAAGATCGCCGAACTCGAAGCCGCCGGAGCAAAGATCGTCGCCGGCGATCCCAACGCCGACCCGCCCGTCGCCGGCGGCGCATTCATGCCCCCGATATTGCTTCGCGCGGACGATCCTTGGACGACGGAGGCGGTCCACGATTGCGAACCGTTCGGGCCGGTCTCGACCATCATGCCGTACACAGATTTGGCCGATGCGATCGCGCTCGCGAACCGCGGCAAGGGCAGCCTCGCACTGTCGCTGTTCACCCACTCGCCGGACGCCGCGTGCGACTTCATCCAGGGCTCGGCCGCGTTTCACGGGCGGATGCTCGTGCTGAACCGCGACAATGCCGCGGAATCGACGGGGCACGGCTCGCCGCTTCCAGTGCTGGTCCACGGTGGCCCCGGCCGAGCCGGCGGAAGCGAAGAAATGGGCGGAGTCCGCGGCGTCAAGCATTACATGCAGCGCACTGCGCTCCAGTCTTCGCCGGCGATGATTGCCGCGATCACCGAGCAATATGTCCCCGGCGCGCCCAAACATGTCGTCGACGTTCACCCGTTCAGGCTGAAGATGAGCGAGCTCACAATCGGCGACACGTGGAAGACCCCGAGTCGCACCGTGACCCTCGCGGACATCGAGCATTTCGCCGAATTCACCGGCGACAAGTTCTACGCTCACATGGACGAGGAAGCAGCGAAGGCCTCGCCCCTGTTTGAAGGCAGGGTCGCCCATGGCTATCTGATCCTGAGCTTCGCCGCCGGACTGTTCGTCTATCCCGATCCGGGACCGGTTCTCGCCAATAGCGGCCTTGAAAACCTCCGCTTCCTGACCCCGCTTTATCCCGGTGATTCGCTGCGGGTGGAGCTCACGGTGCGCGCCAAGTCGATCAAATCGGAAGACACGGGCCAAGTGCGCTGGGCCGTCGAAGTCTTCAATCAGAAGGACGAAATGGTCGCGACCTACGACCTGCTGACGGAAAACGTTCCGTAACGACCGCAACGGCTATCGCGCCCGTTCGTTCTAACGCCGAATTCCTAGGAGAGGAGAAAGACCATGAAAGTGCGCGAAGTGATGACTCGCGACGTTCAGACCGTGCAGCCCGATCAGCCGGTGCAACAGGCTGCTTCGTTCATGTTGAGCGCCGACGCCGGATCGATTCCGGTCACCGAAGGCAATCGCCTTATCGGAATGATCACCGACCGCGACATCGCGGTTCGCGGTATTGCCAAAGGCTTCGGGCCCGACACCCCCGTCCGCGAGCTGATGACCAGCGATTGCGTGTGCGCGCGCGACGACGACGATATTTCGGCCGCCGCAAGCAAGATGAGCGAAGCGCAGGTCCGTCGGCTTCCGGTGATCGACGAGCAGCAGCAGCTGTGCGGCATCGTCAGTCTTGGCGATCTCAGCCGCGAGACGGACGGCGGGACGGCCAGCGAGGCGCTTGAGGGCGTGAGCCAGCCCGGCGGCCAGCACCGGCAGTAACGACGTCCAAGTACGTCATTGCGAGGAGCGACAGCGACGAAGCAATCGAGTGAATCGCTGGATTGCTTCGCTACGCTCGCAATGACCGCTTAACGGGAAGCAATCTCGCCGATCGCCTGATCGACGAGCTTCGAGTCCGTCGCCGAGTCGTACCGCTCAGCGATGAGCTTCGCAGCAGCGCGGCTCGCGGCTTCGGCGGTGGAAGCGCGCAGCTGATCGATCGCCGCGCGCTCTTCGGCGGCGATCTTGTCTTCGGCCATACGGGTACGGCGCTCAATCAACGCCTCCGCGTCGACCTTGGCCTTGGCAACGATCTCGTCCGCCTCATGCTTTGCGCGCTCGAGGAGGGCCTTGCGGTCCTTGTCGACCGATTTGGCCTTTTTCTCATATTCTGACTTCAGCGCCTCAGCTTCCTTGCGGAGTGACTCGGCCTCTGCGAGCTGATCCCGGATCAGCTTGATCCTGTCGTCGAGCGCCCGCCCGATGGCGCCGGGGACTTTCTTCCAGATGAGAAGGGCGAACACGATAAGGACCGCTAGCGCGACCCAGCCGCCGGGGTTCAGCCAGAAGGCCGTCGGCTCGGCGGCCTCCGGTGCGACGGCCGCCGCCGCGGTGAACAGCAACGCGCTAGACATTGAGCTCCGCCTTCACGGCTGCAGCCGCTTCGGCCTTGTCGACCGTCAGGCCGGCCACGCGCCGGACCATCTCCCGGGTCGCTTCCGCAGCTACCGATTCGATCTCCGAGCGGGCCGACGCCAGGGAATCGCGAATCTTGGCTTGCGCCGATTCGACCTTCAGATTGATCTCATCGGCAGCGGCCTTGACCTTGGCTTCGGTGTCGCGGCCGCTTTCGGCCTTAGCGTCCTGCGCAATCCGGGCCGCCTCGGCGCGAGCCGTGTCCATCCGGGCACGCCATGCCGCCTCGGTTTCGTCCGCCGCCGTCCGCGCCTGCTGCGCCGCTTCAAGGTCGCCGGCAATCCGCTTCTCGCGAGCCTCGACGGTGGCCTGGATTTTCGGCACCATTCCCCGCGCAATCGCGAAGAAAATGAAACCGAGCGCGATCGCAAGCCACAGGAGCTGCGACAGATAGACTTCTGAAAGCTGTGAAAGCTGAGGCATTTTCGGTCCCGGAGCCTAAGCCCGTCGCGCTTGCTTAGAAAGCAAACAGGATGAGCATGGCGACGGCGAACGCCATCAGGCCGAGAAGCTCTGCGGCGGCGAAGCCGATGTATAGACGGCCCTGCTGGCCATCCGAAGCAGCCGGGTTGCGGATCGCGCTCTGGAGGAACGATCCGAATACGTAACCAACGCCGGCTGCAGCGGCGCCGACGCCAATCGCCGCAAGACCGGCGCCAATGAGCTTAGCAGAAGCGACATCCATGATAGAACTCCTTGAGAAACTGACGGTTAGTGAAGGTTCACGGCCTCGGCGATGTACAGCGAGGTGAGAATTGCGAAGACGTAAGCCTGGATCGCCGCGACCAGCAGCTCGATCATGCTTACGAACATGATGAAAGCCATCGACAGGATCCAGACGCCGATCCCGCCCGCGCTATGGCTGTTGAGCGACTGCACCACGAAGTTGCCGAAAACGTCGAGGAGCACGTGTCCAGCAAACATCGCGATGAAGGGCCGGAGCCCGAGGCTGAAGGGCCGTACGAGGAAACTCACCAATTCGATCGGCGCGATCACGAACTTGAAGACGAGCGGCGCGTCCTTGGGCACGAACAGCGAGAAGAAGTGGAGCCCGTGCTTCCAGAAGCCAACTCCGAGCACGATCGCGAAGGTGATCAGTGACATCACCCCGGTGAAGGTGAACTGGGCAGTGATCGTGAACGGATGGGCGGCGGAGACAATGCCGAAGGGCATGTTGCCGATGAGGTTTGCGAACAGGAGGAAGACGAAGGCAGTGAACACCCAGGGCAGGAACTTCTTGCCTTCGGGTCCGATGCTGACGTTCACCATGTCGTCGACGAAGGCGATCAGGCCCTCGACGGCGACCTGCCAGCGGCCGGGGATCAGCTCGCGCTTCATTCCGCCGAACATGAACAGCCAGATCGTGCCGAGCACGATGAGCGTCCACAGCGCGCTATTCGTGAAGACGAACGGATTGCCGTGCTGGAAGGACCCCGCGATCGGCTCGATCACGAACTGGTGCATCGGGTCGATTTTGCCTTCGGCCGCCACGTAACTTCCCTATTCGCGTTCGCCCCGAGCGTCGCTCTGGGCCTTATTTGAAATCCGAATGACGTTCCAGATGCCGACCGCGAAGCCGAGGAACAGCATCACCAACATCAGCCAAGGCTTCGTTCCGAACCAGCGATCCAGAAGCCACCCGACGATGCCGCCCCCAAGAGGGCAGCCGACAAGCTGACTCAGAACCAGCTGGCCAGCCTGATAATTGGGGTCAGGCTGCCTTTTCGCGGTCCTTTTCGCCTCCGCCTGCTGCAGGCGATCGAGCCGCTTATCGAGCGATTCGAGCCGTGCGTCTGGTGGAAGCTTCGGGACCTCGTCGGTTTCGTCCTCTGCCATGCAACTCCCCTGTGCGTCGCCCCTTGTGGAAACTCAGGGTCAGCTCGGGACGAGGAACATGGCGGAAAAGCGATACCGCCAAGGCGCCGCCCCTTTATGAAGGGGGGTGCGACAAGTCAACCGAGCCCCTTATCAGCGGCAATAAGCGGGAATCGGCACCCCCTGCCCTGCTCCGCGGCGGCGCCAGACGCCGTCCGCAAGCAAATAGGCTTGCCCCACCTGCACCCGAGCCAAGAGTTGGCAGCCCGCAGTGATCCCGACCTCCTGCGGACTCGCGCCCTTGCGGGCCGCTAGGCTGCTGTAGAGCGAGCGGCGACGGATGTTGAGCGTCGCGACCTGGCTCCGGATCTGGCCGGAGACCGGCGAAACGATGCCGATATATCCATCATAACGCTCGCCGATCGTTCCGGCGGCGCGCGCTGCGTCGACGACCGGTGTCTGGGCAAAAGCGGCTGGGGCCAACCCCACAAGCGCCAGCATGAAAATCCGTCTGATCATTTTGGCGGCTTCGGCTGTTGCTGCTGTGGGAAGGCCTGGGGATTCTGATTGATCAGCTGCTCGACGTCTCGCTGCAGCCGCACCAGAACCTCCTGCTTGATCGTCACGTTGAGGTTGATCTCGATCGGCTTTTCCGGAGTCTTGACCGAGATGCAACTCGACAGGGACAGCGCCGAAAGCGCGATGGCCGCGACAGGGATGATCTTGTGGTGCATGATTATCTCTCGGCTGGTGGGGTTGGAGTGACGGTCTCCTGGACCGGGGTTTGGGTTTTTTGCTGCTCTTCGTCGCGGCGCCGGACTTCGGTGACGATTCCCGGAATGTCCTCGAGCGGCGTCGGAAGGACGGTGCTGATTTGCTCCCGCGGGTCGCGGTACGATTTCGCGGTCTGAATGAGGGAGCGGAAGGGCCCCTTGATGGTGATATTGAAGCGGAACGGCACCTTGCTGAAAGCGCCCTGGATGATCCTCGAGATTCCGCTCTGCCCCGCGAGCCCCAGCTGTTCGATGGTGAGACGCGTCGCGAACTCGCCCGCCAGGTCGCCGTCGAGCCGGATGATCATCGACCGGTAGCGAAGCTCCTTCAGCGCATCGAAGGCGAGATTGCCCAACATCCCGAGGTTCGAGCGGTTGACGACCCCGACATAGGACAAGGTCCCGCCGGGCGCCCGGGCGTCGAGGCGTCCGCCGACGATCCGCCCGCCATTCTCGTCGAAAATCATCGGCAGCACTCCGTCATATGTGCCGGTGGCCGTCAGTTCCTTGAATCCGAGCGTGTCGACGAAGGTCTTCGCGTCGAGGCCGACGACTTCGAAGGTCAATCGCTTCGCTGTCGGCCGCCCGAAGTTGAGCACGGTCTCGTGAAGGATGAGCCGGCCGCCCATGAAAGGCCAATCGCCGCGCTCGATCTTCACCAGATTGTCGGGCAGCAGCTGGTAATGGATCACCCCATTTTCGACGAGGATGCCGGGATTGATCGATTCCGCGGTGACGACCTGTCCTGGCGCGGTCGTCAGGCCGAGCAAGTCGTTGAAATGGATCGTGCCGCGCAGTCCGGTCACAGGACCGAACGGGGCAGCGAGGTCCAGGTCGGCGGTCGAAAAGTCCCCGGTCGACGTGACGTGGCCGGCGGAATCCCAATTAATCCGTCCCTGACCGCTGATCGTGCCGTTGACGAGCGCGATCACGCCTTCCGGCAGTCGGCTGAGTTCGTCAGGTTGCAAGCCGGGCCCGAACGTCAGCGATGGGACATCGAGAATCGCGTGGCCCGCGCCGGTCGACAGCCGGTGCTCGATCGTCACATCGCTGACCCGAGTGCCGTTGTGCTCCAGAGTGCCGGTGGTTCGAACAAAGTCGCCGCCGAGCGTGAAGTGCACATCGTTGCTCTTCAGTGGGTAGAAGCGCGGATTGGGATCGCGGTCGGAGACCGTGAGCGCGCTGTTCACACTAAGCTCGCCGTGATGGACCAGCCATTTGCCCGACGCATCGCTGAGGAGCAGCGGGACGTTCCCGATCGTCGATTTCGCGCCGGAAAACAGGCCGCTGACGCCTTTGCCGACGAAACTGCCGGTAAGCCTCGCCGAATCGAAGGTGATGGGCGATGCGGGCTTGCCGAGCCGCATTCCGAGCTGGTTGATCGAAAAGACCTTGCCGACGATCTGCCCGCCGGCTGCCGCGAGATGCAGCGGCGAAGTGCCGAGCCGGCCGTTGAGCACCGGTCCCGAGAAGCGCGCGCTGGCGAGCAAGGGCCGGCCGGGTTGCTTGGACACGATCGCGGGGCCGACCGGACAGATTGGAAGCCGCGTCTGGCCGAGCTGAAGGCCGCCGGTCTGAAGATAGTTGAAGCTGACCACGGCACAGGACGTCCCGAATGCAAAGCTTCCGCCGCGGCCGATCCGTCCGTCGATTGGAATGCGCAGGGCCGAGACCCTCCCGTCGGGGAACGGACCGTCGAGCTGCGCAAGGCTGTGAAGCTCGGTCGATCCGTCGCGAGCGGCGGCGAAGCGTATCGGGGCGAGCGCAAGGCGCGATCCGCGGGCTGTGTAAGGCTCGATTTCGGCGACACCGCTCATCGGCCCGCCGGGCGACGGTTGCCGAAGCGAAATCCGGCCGTTTGGCAGGCCGCCGCCAGCGAGCTGGATATTGCTGTCGATCCGCAAGCCGTTGGCCGGCCAATAATAAGTCACTCCGCTGCCGCCGGCGATATGCGCTCGAGCGCCCTGCGGCCCCAAGATATCCGCCCTTTCGATGCGCACGGCTCCGCCGCCAGGAAAGTTCACGACCTTGATGTGTCCGGCGGCGTTGAAGTTGTGCGCGGTGCGGCCGATCGCATCGCGGATCGCGCCCGCGATCGGGCCGATCGGGGTCTTCGCGGCGGCTTCGAGCGGCTGCGTTACCCCGGCCAGCATTGACGGATCGAGCGCCGAACTGTCAGCCGCGAAATCGCCGGAGAGAGCGAACGTGCCTGCTCGGATTCCGAGCTTGTACGACCCGTTGAGCCTGGTTCGATCGGCGAAGATCGTTGCCATGCGCGAACTTTGCGCGGCGAGCTTCACATTGCCCCGAACGTCGGTGAGCGGCCCTTTGTAGGTGAGCTCACCCATGAATGCCGCAAGGCCGTTGGCTCCGGCGGTAAGAGTCTGGATTGCCATCCGCCCACGACCGTCGACGCTGGTGAAGGCCTCGTTGAAGCTCGCATTGGCGTCAAAGCGCGGAGCGACCACATCGAATTTGCTCGTCGGACACGCGAATCGATCGAGGGTGACCGGCCCGTCGATGCCCGGTCGGCGCGCAACCACCGCGACGGCGACATTGGCGTGGAGGTTGACTGCCGCACAACGGCCG
>JBKPOR010000150.1:0-10551 GCA_046765675.1 Pseudomonadota bacterium | reverse complement strand
TCCAGCTGGTCGAGATTGAGGCTTTCACTCACGACCGGCACGACCGGTGCGTGGCGGCCGCCGTTCGGAAGCGGGAAGTCCTCGACACGGTATTCGCCGCCGTCCGCCATGATCACAGCCCTCTCGGCTGCGTGGCGCATGGCTCGGACGTTCCCGGGCCAGCCGTGGTTGAGCAGGGCCTCGAGCACCACTGGTGGAAGCGCCCGGCCCGGCTTGTCATATTTGCGGGCGTAAAGGCCAAGGTAATGATCGAGCAATTCTGAAATATCCTCGCGCCGCTCGCGCAACGGCGGGAGGTGGATCTCAATCGTGTTGAGCCGGAACAAGAGGTCTTGCCGGAAACGTTTCTCGTCGGACAATTGTTCGGCGGAGAGATTGGTCGCCGCGATCACCCGCACGTCGATCGGAAGCGCGCGATTGGCTCCGACGGGGACAACCTCGCGCTGTTCGAGTGCGGTCAGGAGCTTGGGTTGGAGGTGCAGCGGGAGATTCCCGACTTCGTCGAGGAAGAGTGTGCTGCCATCGGCTGCCTTCAGCCTGCCGATACGTTCGCCGACTGCGCCGGTGAACGCGCCCTTCACGTGTCCGAAGAGCTCGGATTCGAACAAGGTTTCGCTGGTGGCGCCAAGGTCGACGGAAACAAGCGGCAGTCCGCTTCGCCGCGACAATCGGTGAATCTCCCGCGCCACAATCTCCTTGCCGGTGCCGTTCTCACCCAGGATCAAAACGTTCGCGTCGGTCGGGGCGGCGCGCTCGATGAGGTCGCGGACCCGCTGCATTTCCGCAGATTTGCCGATCAATGGCGTTTCAACCGTCGGAGCCAGTTCGGATGCGCGGCCGCGCTCGATCCGGGCGTCGATCTTGCTTGCGCGAAGAGCGGCTGCGCTCCGCACCGTGGCGGCGAGGCGCTCATTGCTCCACGGCTTCGCCACGAAGTCGCTTGCGCCGCGCTTGATCGCTTCAACGGCGATCGACACGGCGCCATGTGCGGTGATGATGACAACCGCAGAATCCGGGTCCTGCTCCATGATCCGCGCGAGGTAATCCAAACCCTCGCGGCCGTCGGTCGCGGACCGCTCGAAATTCAGATCGAGCAGGATCGCATCAGGCGACTCGCGCTTCAGTACCGGGAGCAGTTCAGCAGGAGAGGGCAGGGTTTCAATTCGATCGAACAGGTCGCGCAGCGCAAGGCGCGCGGCGAGCGAGATATCCGGATCATCGTCGACCACGACCGCGAGATCGAAAGGCTTGTCCATCGTGATAATCTAGGCGCTCTGTCCGGAAACGAACAGTGCGGGGCTCACAACTCCGTTTGGCACGACCGTTGCTACGTTAAGGGTATGAATTTTGGGATCAGCTCAAGCTCCCGAGGGGGAAGCGGGGTGTCAATGCCTCCGAAGATGTCCACTTTCGGACATTTCTCGTCCGGATATGGACAATGAGCCTCGTGGAACTTCGCCAACCGCGTCGAACGGAGGCCGTCACCGGCGGCGCAATGGATAAAGTTGTCGAGCGCAATCGGATTGACCGTCGAATCTTGATCGCGGCCGGCGCTGCGGGCGTGCTTTTCCTCGTCATTCTTTTTTGGCTGTTCGCTCCGCGCGCGGATTCGCAATCGGTCAATCCGGACCGGCTGTCGATCGCCAGCGTCCAGCAGGGCGTGTTCGATGATTTCCTGCCGCTGCGCGCCCGAGTGACCCCGATGGTCACCGTTTACCTTGACGCGGTCGAGGGCGGCCGGGTTGAAAAGAAACTGGTCGAGGACGGCGCCCAGGTCGTCGCGGGCCAGCCGCTGGCCATTTTATCGAACGCCGAGCTGCAATTGTCGACGCTCGAGAAACAGGCTGAAGTCGAACAGCAGCTCAACAACATGCGCAGCCAGGAGCTCGCTCTGACGCAGACTCGCAACAGCAATCTGCGTGATCTCAACCAGGCTGAGACCGAGCTCGCGAAGGCGCGGCGCCAGTACGATCTTCAAAAGCCGCTTTCCGAAAAAGGCTTCGTGTCGATGAAGACGTTCAACGACACGAAGGACGACCTGCAATATCAGCAGCAACGCCTGGCGATCCTGAAACACAGTATCACTCAGACCGAATCCCTTCAGTCGAGCCAGCTTAGGCAGCTTCGCGCCGCGGCATCCTCGCTAAACAGCAGCATGGGCATCGCCCAGAACAGTCTTGGCCAGCTCAACATCCGGGCGCCGGTGACCGGCCAATTGAGCGGCTTCGACATCCAGCTCGGCCAGTCTCTTCAGCAGGGCGAGCGTATCGGCCAGATCGACAGTGCGGGCGCCGACAAGCTCCAGGCCGACGTCGACGAATTCTATCTCGGCCGTGTCCAGGTCGGCCAAGGCGCGGCCGCCGATATCGATGGCAGGTCCTATCGGCTGAAGGTCGCGAAAGTCTATCCGCAGGTTCGCAACGGCCAGTTCCAGATCGACCTAGTGTTCGACGGGCCTGAGCCCCAATCGATTCAGCGCGGCCAGACCGTCCAAGCCAAGTTGACGCTCGGCGATTCCACCCGTGCGGTGCTCATTCCCAATGGTGCTTTCTTCAACGACACCGGCGGAAATTGGATCTTCGTCGTCGACTCCGGCGGCAAGAGCGCGACCAGGCGGTCGGTCCAACTCGGCCGCAAGAACAGTGATTTCATCGAGGTGCTTGGCGGACTGAAGCCCGGCGAGCGCGTCGTCACCTCATCCTACAGCGGGCTCACCGACAAGGATCGCCTGACCTTTGATTCCGACGATTAAGAAAGGATCCCGATCGTGCTCACAATGACTGGCCTCACCAAGACCTACCGCACCGACACGGTCGAGACGACGGCGCTCGATTGCGTCGACCTCGATATCGCCGACGGCGAGTTCGTCGCGGTTATGGGACCGTCCGGATGCGGAAAATCGACCCTGCTCAATGTGATGGGCATGCTCGATAGCCCAACCGATGGGTCGTACGTCTTCAACGGCCACGAAGTCGCCGGCCTCAGCGAAACCCAACTTGCCGAGACCCGCAAGGCGAACATCGGATTCATCTTCCAGAGCTTCAACTTGGTGGACGAGCTCACCGTCCGCGAAAATGTCGAGCTGGCACTTCTCTATCACGGCCATTCCGGCTCGGAGCGCAAGGCGCGTGTCGACCGCGTGCTGGACAAGGTCGGAATCGCACACCGGGCCAAGCATCGGCCGACCCAGCTCTCCGGCGGACAGCAGCAGCGCGTTGCAGTCGCCCGTGCTCTGGTCGGGGAGCCCAAGCTGATCCTGGCCGATGAGCCGACCGGCAACCTCGATACGGCCCACGGCGAAGAGGTCATGCGGATGCTCCGTCAACTCAACCAGGAAGGCTCGACCATCGTCATGGTCACACACTCGCCCGCCCACGCGGACTTCGCGAGCCGGGTCGTCAACATGCTCGACGGACGAATCCTCCAGGAACGCCGCCGGGCGGCCTGAACGATGGTCAACACTCTTTCGAGGACGAATGCTATGTGGCGCAATTACTGGACGGTCGCGGTTCGGGCGCTCGCCAAGAGCAAGACCTATTCGATCATCAATATCGCCGGGCTCGCCATCGGCATGGCCGCCTGCATCATGATCCTGCTCTACATCCGCTATGAGCAAAGCTACGACAAATGGCTGCCGAACGTGGAAAACACGTACCAGCTGCAGGCGTGGTACGCGCATCCGAAAGACAGTCCTCCTGCGTACCTCCAGATGACGGCTTATATTTCAGGCGACAGGATCAAGAAGGATTTCCCGCAGGTCGAGCGGACCGTCTATGTTCAGGACAATGAGCCGGTTCTCGTCAAGGATGGCCAGGCCTCGGCCACCGAGCATTGGCTGTTCGCCAACGACGACTTCCTCAAGGTCGTCAACCTCCCGCGTATTGCCGGCAGCACTTTGACCGCGCCGGAAACGGCGGTGATCACGCACAGCGAGGCGATCAAGCGTTTCGGCACGGACCAGGTCGTCGGGCGGACCATGACCATCATCACCAGGGGCGTGAAGCATGATTTGAAGATCACCGGCGTGCTCAAGGACCTGCCGAAGAACTCGAGCATGAAGATCGAGGCCATCATCCGATTGGACTTCAACACCTTCTATGCGGAGGCTCCGCAATTCCTGAACAAATGTTGGGGATGCCAGTCGGGGTGGATCTACGCCAAGCTCCGGCCCGGGACTGACGTCAAGCAGCTCGAGGCGCAGATGCCGGCGTGGGAAAAGCGCAACATTCCCGACGAGATCAACGGCAACCTTCGCTCGAACGCCGGCGATGAGCAGGATTGGCACCTCGTCAACCTCCAGGACATCCACCTGGGCAAGGCGCAGGAGGCGTCGATGACCCCGGGCAACGACCGGCGCACGATTGCGACCTTTGCCATCATCGCTTTGCTCATTCTCGGCATGGCGGTAGTCAATTTCACCAATCTTGCTACGGCCCGAGCCAGCCAGCGCGCTCGCGAAGTCGCGCTTCGCAAGGTTCTTGGTGCGACGCGCCAGCAACTAATCGTCCAATTCATCAGCGAGTCGATCCTGATTTCGGCGGTATCCATGCTGCTTGCTTTGGCGCTCGTCGAACTGCTCGTGAAACCGTTCGCGGCGTTCCTCGATGCTGATCTGGTGCTGAGCTATTTCGGCAAGGACGGGATCCTTCTGCCGGCGATCGGGCTGACTCTGCTGGTGGGAATCATAAGCGGACTCTATCCGGCCTTCTTCCTGTCGCGGTTCCAGCCGGCGCAGGTACTCAAGGCCAATCGTTCCGCCGCGGAAACACCAGGTTCGGGGCGACTCCGTGCTGCGCTGGTGGTGCTCCAGTTCGCAGTGTCGATCGGCCTCATCATCTGCACGGCGGTGATCTACGGCCAAACGGTGTACGCACGCACGGTCGATCCGGGATACAAGCGGGACCACATCCTGCAGGTGGAGGAGCTCGGTCGCGCCCAGCTGTGGCCCAAAGCCGAGATGATCGTCAATCAGATGAAGCGTATTCCCGGTGTCGAAGCCGCTGCTCTCACAGATATCGGCGTTAACACCAACAATCAGAGCAATACCTACATCATCCCGCCCAGGAGCAACCAGCAGATCCTGATCGGGCAATATAATGTCGGCGACGATTTCCTGAATGCCATGGGCCTCACGTTAAAGGCAGGCCGCTGGTTCGACCCGAACCGGGCGATGGACGACATGACCACTCCCTATCCACCTGAACCGGATGTGGAAAAGTCCGTTGCCGAACGCGGTGCGAATGTCGTCCTCAATGAATATGCGGTCAAAAAGCTCGGATTCAAATCGGCCCAGGATGCGGTCGGCAAGGTCGTGAAAGGAAAATTGCTGTCGGACGAGGCCGGCCAGATGAATATCAACATCATCGGCGTCGTCGGCGACACCCGCTTCCGCTCCGTGCGAACGCCGATCGATCCAATCATGTTTCGCAAGGTCACCGCCGGCCCCGGATGGATGATCGTTCGCTACAAAGGCGACCCTCAGACCGTCCGCGGGGCGATCGAACGCCAATGGCGGCAGATTACGAACGAGGTGCCGTTCAACGCCAAGTACAGCGAGGACGTTATGGCCGAGTTGTACGAGAAGGAGGATGCGCGCGCCCAGACCTTCGCGGCTTTCGCGCTGTTGGCAGTGATCATCGGCTGCCTCGGGTTGTTCGGGCTGGCGGCCTTCACCGCTGAGCGCCGCACGAAGGAGATCGGGATCCGCAAGGTATTGGGGGCCCGGACGCGCGACATCGTGCGCTTGCTCGTCTGGCAGTTCAGCCGGCCGGTCATCATCGCCAACCTCATCGCCTGGCCCGTGGCCTGGTGGCTGATGCGCGACTGGCTCAACGGGTTCGACCAGCGAATACCGCTGACTCCGCTGCCGTTCGCCATCGCCGCGGCGATCGCGCTCGGGATCGCCATTGCGACGGTCGTCGGCCATTCGGTTCGCGTAGCCCGCGCCAATCCGATTCACGCATTGCGTTACGAATAGGGTTTTTGTGCCAGGCACCCTTTCACTCTGGCACTCGGTGGTCATCGCGGTTGCAGTTGCCGTGTTGCAGCCGCGATGACTTCGCCATCGCCGATCAAGAGCTGAATGCTTGTTTGAACTCGCGCCTCCCGTCTAAGAACGCGCGGTCAATCGCGATTGGGGAGCGAGATGTCGGCGTCCGCCCAGCCGGTAAAGAAGGTCACGATCGTCGGTGGCGGCACCGCCGGCTGGATGACCGCGGCGGTCCTCTCGCAATGGCTGAGCCAGGTCGAAGTTCGGCTAATCGAATCCGATGAGATCGGGACGATCGGAGTTGGTGAAGCCACCATTCCGCACATCCGAAACTATATCGCGCTGGCGGGCATCGATCCGCTGAAGATGATCAGCGAGAGCAAGGCGAGCTTCAAGCTCGGCATCCAGTTCGTCGACTGGGGCGCTCCGGGCGAACGCTACATCCACGGTTTCGGCAAAATCGGCCGCGATATGCTGTGGCTGCACCCCCACCAGCTATGGCTCGCCGCACGGGATCGGGACCCGTCGTCGGTCAAGCATTTCGACCATTATTCGCTGAACTGTGTCGCTTGCCAGAAAAACCGGTTCGCTTTCACCGACAAGAGCAATCCCAATTCGCCGATCGCCGACCTCGATTACGCTTATCATTTCGATGCCTCGCTGTTCGCCCGCTTCCTTCGCTCCGAAAGTGAGGCGAGGGGGGTGAAGCGGATCGAGGGCAAGATCGTCGAAGTGATCCAAGGCCCCGAGTCCGGTTACGTGACCGGTGTCCGCCTCAGCGACGGCCGCGAGGTCGACGGGGAATTGTTCGTCGATTGCTCGGGCATGCGGGCGCTCCTCATCGGCGGCGCGCTCGGCATCGGTTACGAAGACTGGGATCAATGGCTGCTCTGCGACCGAGCCCAGGCCGTTCCTTGCGCCAGCGTTTCCCCACTCACTCCTTACACGCGTTCGACCGCGCGCAAGGCCGGCTGGCAATGGCGAATCCCGCTGCAGCACCGCATCGGCAACGGCTACGTTTATTCGTCGAAGCTCATCAGCGACGAGGAAGTGACGGAGACCCTGCTCGCCAATCTCGACGGCGAAGCGCTCGCCGACCCTCGGCCGGTCAAATTCGCCCCAGGGCGGCGGCTGAAGGCATGGGAAAAGAACGTCATCGCCATCGGCTTGTCATCCGGTTTTCTAGAGCCGCTCGAATCGACCAGCATCCACCTGATCCAGACCGGCATTCACCGGCTGCTCGCGATGTTTCCGGCGACCGGATTTTCAGAGGCCGACATCGATGAATACAACCGCCAATCGCGGTTCGAGTATGAGGATGTGCGCGACTTCATCGTTGCTCATTACAAGGTCACCCGGCGGAGCGGCGATCCGTTCTGGGATTATGTCCGCGAAATGGCCGTCCCGGACAGCCTCAATGAGCGGTTCGAGCTGCTTCGCTCGTCGGGCCGATTCTTCAAGCATGGCGCGGCGGAGCTGTTCGCCGAAGAAAGCTGGGTCCAGGTCCTGCTGGGGCAGGGGTTCGAGATGCGGGCCGATCCGGTGACGCGATTCGTGCCGGATGAGGAGCTGGTCGGTTTTCTTAGTGACATTGCCGAGGTCATCGATGACGTCGCAAAAAACCTTCCCGATCACGGCGATTTTGTGTCGCAGCTGCCGCCCCGTACCGACGCAGCCCAATCCGCAGATCAGGCTCCGCCGGTCAACTTCACCCTTCGTTACGAGCGCATCATCCACTGATCCTGCCATGCCGTGCGTGGCCGATGGGCCACACCGGCGAAGCCTTTTAAATGAACGGCAGATTGACTCGGGACCTTGGAAAGGCTTTCATCGTTACCAAGGAGTCAATTTGCGGACCTAAAAATGTAACCGGTTACACGCTGTCACGGGAGAGGGGCCAAGTGACTACGAAGAACGCCAAGCGCAGGCTTGCTTCCGGGATTTCCACAGTCGCGATCGCGGTGGCACTATGTGTCGCTCAACCCGCCTATGCACAGTCCGAATTCGGCACCATCGAGGGTCACGTCGATGGCGCGAAAGCGGGCGCGCAGGTTGTCGCGGTCGATGCCGCGACGGGGCAACGCTCCGTGGGAGCTGTCGACGCGTCCGGGAACTACGCGATTCTGGGGCTTCGGCCTTCGACATATCGGGTAACGACAGGAGGTCAAACCCAGGAGGCGACTCTTTTCGTCGGCCAGACAGCGACCGTGGACTTTGCTGCGGCGGCGGCCACGCCAGGCGGCAATATTGTCGTTACCGGGCGACGCACGCGTCAGCCCACTCAGCCGCAAACTGTCGCGACCAATATCACTCCGGCGCAGATCGAGAACCTTCCGCAGAACCAGCGCAACTTCCTGTCATTCGCCAACCTTGCTCCGGGCGTTCAGGTGGCTGCCGGAGGCACGGCGCAGATTCAGGCCGGCGCAATCGCTTCCAACAACGTCAACGTGCTGCTCGACGGGATGAGCTTCAAGAATCCGATCAATCACGGCGGCGTGTTCGGCCAGAACTTCGGCCTCGGAAATCCCTTCCCG
Organism: Pseudomonadota bacterium; assembly: GCA_046765675.1. Taxonomy (GTDB): domain Bacteria; phylum Pseudomonadota; class Alphaproteobacteria; order Sphingomonadales; family Sphingomonadaceae; genus Sphingomicrobium. The sequence goes on along the minus strand of JBKPOR010000150.1, from coordinate 2,028 downwards.
CAAATCGCGATCCAGGAATATCAGGTCCAGACGCAGAACTTCGGCGCGGAAACCGGCCAGGCTGGCTCGGCGCTCCTCACTGCGATTACGAAGACGGGCGGCAACAAGTTCTTCGGCTCAGCCTTTCTCGAGTGGCAACCGAAGGCCTTCATCACCAAGCCTTTTTGCACCACGGGCCCATTCGATCCGATCAAGAAGTGCGCGAAGTCTGACTATGACCGTAAGCAGTTCGGCGGCGAACTGGGCGGCCCGATCGTCCCCGGCAGAGTGTCTTTCTATCTCGCGGGCGAAGGGACGATCGAGACTCTCCCAGGCAGCGTTGGCAGGCTCGCAACCGGCCCGGGCGGCGCACCGATCTTCCCCGCCAACGTGGTCAGCCAGATCGTCGGCACCAATCGCAACTTCGACTTCAAGCAAGGGCTCTATTTTGGCAAGCTGACGTTCACTCCTAGCGACACGGAAACCATCAATTTGATGGCTTACGTGCGCCGGGAAAACAATCTTAGCGACGTCGACGATGTGGCAGCACCAAGCCACGGCCGCACGATCCTGACTCATCAGACGCGGCTACAGGTTCAATGGCGGCACAGTTCGGGCAACTTCCTGAACTTGTTCAATTTCGCATACGACAAGGCGACCCAATCGACGCCGACGGTGACGAACGGCGACCAGTTCGTCGTCACTAACACGCCGTGCACCAACGCTCCGGATTGCAGCGACTGGATGTTCGCCCCCGGTCAGACAAGCGGCATCGTCAGCTTCGGCATCGACGGTGGGTTCGCCTATCTCGGCTCGCACTTCTTCACTCAGGCCGACGACCAGAGGGGTGCGTTGCTTCGCGACGATGCGACGCTTCGGCTCGGCCAGCACACACTCAAGTGGGGCGGCCAGCTCAACTTTATCGAGTTGAAGCGCAAGGTCACCAATTTCACCAACCCCAGCTTTTTCTATTTCAACCCTGGACCGACGGGGAATTTCGACCAGCTGACGCAGCAGCCAGAGGCGGCGCTGATCGCGACGGGAGCCAATCCGTCACTCGACGCCAACGACGTACAGATCGGGCTATACGTCCAAGATGAGTGGAAGCCCGATAACCACTGGACGATCAACGCCGGGCTGCGTTGGGACTATGAGACCAACGCCAACAACAACGACTACATTACGCCCGTCGCCGTTGCCGACGCCCTACGCAACTACCCGGGCTGGCAGGCGCGTGGCATCAACCCCGAAGACTATATTGCCAACGGCCACAACCGCCCGTCCTACTCGAAGGCGTTCCAGCCGCGTCTGGGCATTTCCTACGACGTTCACGGTGATCGCGATCTTGTCATCTTCGGCGGCGCCGGACGCTATTACGATCGCAGCCTCTTCATCGAGGGCGCGATCGAAAAGATCACCAACGCCAACTACATCACGCCCGTCACCTTCTGCGCGCCGGGCACCGTCCCGCCCGTCGGCGGCAACGGCTCGTCGGTCGCCAATTGCGCGGCTTGGGATCCGGCCTATCTCAACAGTCCGGAAGGTCTGCGGGCAATCGCAGCATCGCAGAATATCGGCGGCTCGGTCTGGGTCCTGCCGAACAAGATCCACCCGCCATATTCCGACCAGTTCGACATTGGCGTGCGCAAACGCTTCGGCGACATCACCGCTACGCTAACTTTCTCGCACATCCGTTCCCGCCATCTCTTCATGTTCGCTCGGGCCAATTTCTTCGAGAACGGCTGGTATACGCGCTTCGTCACGCGCGATGCGGGCGGGTTCGTCACGGGCTGCACGAATGGCGGCGACGCCTGGATTCAAGACAACATTCCCGGTGGCCTCACCAACACCGACGGCTCTGCCGTTTCGACGGCAATCTGCGCGGCACAGAACGGTCAGCTCCCCGGTTTCTCCGGCAAGCTGAACCGCGGCCTCGACAACGGAAAGGCGAATTATAGCGCCATTTATCTGCAGCTCGAAAAGCCCTTTACGGAAGCCTCCAGGTGGGGCTTCTCGACCGCCTTCACCTACCAGCGGGCGAGGACCAAT